>JAJVHW010000015.1 GCA_022072415.1 Planctomycetota bacterium | reverse complement strand
TCGGCGCCGTCCGCCGCGCGCTCCGTCCGGGCGGACGCCTCCTCGTGGACGCCGACCGTCTTCCCGCGGCGCCCCGCGGCCCGGAGGTCCTTCGCGACGGGCCGGGCCGCCAGCGCTGGTCGTGGCGTCCCGGTCCGGTGCCCGGCGCGGTGACCGTGACGTGCGAGTCCCCCGGCGTCGCGCCGCTCTCGCTCGACCTCGCGGCCGACACGCCGGAGTCGTTCGCCGCCGAGATCGCCGCCGCGGGGTTCGCGGTCCTCCGCTGCGAGGACGCGACCGGCAGGCAGGCCGCGCCGTCGTCGGACCGGGCATGGATCGTCGCCGCGGGGAAGGGGAGACCGTGAGGCCGATCGTCGCCGTCGTCTACGCGGAGCTCACGCAGCCCGTGGTGCTCGCGCAGTCGCCTCCGCTCCTCCGCGCATGGCGCGATGCGGGGCGGAAGGTGGACGCGGCGCTCTTCACGTCGCCGCGCGCGCTGCTGATCCCGTCGGACTCGAAGGCGCACGCCTCCGCGGCGAAGCGGTTCGAGGAGGCGATCGGCCACGAGCCGATGCGGAAGACCTACGTCCCGCGCGACCGCGGGTTCGACGCCCTGGGGCGCGCCCTCGCCGCACGGCTCCGCGAGCGCGGCATGCTCGACGCCGTGCTGCTCTGCCGCCAGCCGCGGGCCGCGCTCGTCGGCATCGAGGCGAAGCGCGCGCTCGGCGGCGACGGGAAGGACGTCCGCGTCGTCCACGACATGCGGGGAGTCCGCGACGAGGAGTACCTGACGACGCTCGGGAAGCCCGAGGTCGCGTGCACGCCGGACGAGAAGAAGCGCCTCGACACGTACCGCCGCCACGAGGCGGAGGCGTGCAGGGGCGCGGACCTCGTGCTCACCGTGAGCGGGCCGATGGAGCGCACGGTCATCCAGCGGCACGGGCTCGCCGACGAGAAGATCGAGCACGTCCCGAACCACACGGGAGTCGTCGCGCACGCGGAGACCCACCGCGCCGAGGTCCGCCGCGAACTCGGCGTCCCGGACGACGCGCTGCTCTTCGTCTACTCCGGGACGCTGGCGGCGTGGCAGCTCCCGGCGCGTTCCGCGCTGCTCTTCCAGGCGTGCCGCCTGCACCGGCAGGACGCGCGGATGCTCTTCCTCACGACCGACACCGCGGCGGCCGAGAAGGCGGCGAAGAGCGCGGGCCTCATGAACGGGATCTTCCGGAGCGTGACGTCGGACCGAGTCGCGCGGCACCTCTGCGCGGCGGACTACGGGCTCCTCCTCCGCGAGGAGACGCTCGTGAACCGCGTGTCCTGCCCGGTGAAGTTCGGCGAGTACCTCGCCTGCGGCGTGCGCCCGGTCATGACGTCGAACATCGGCGACCAGAGCCGCGTGGCGATGGAGCGGAACCTCGGCGTCGTGATCGGCCTCGTGGACCCGGTGGCAGCCGCGAAGCAGGTCGCGCTGGACATGCAGAAGCCCCGCTCGGTGGACGCCGACGGCCGCGCGCTCCGCCGCGCATGGGCCGAGGAGAACGTCTCCCCCGCCCGCATCGCGGCGCGGATCGCGGCGTTCGTGGACGGGTGATCAGGCGTCGTCCCGAAACAAGTGACACACTTGGCCGCGATGCGGCGAGCCGGCTGCAAGGCGGGCGAGCGGCGCCAACTCAACGGAGAGAGTTGCGGCGCGAGCCCAACGCAGCAGCAGGGCAGCTCACGAGAACGGCCGCTGCATCGCGGCAGCTTGCTGGCGCGCGGCTTGCGCATCCGGACCGCTGGATCCGCACGAACGGACCGCCGCAAGCCGCGTGACGAAGTGTGTCAGTTGTTTCGGGACGACGCCTCAGGCGTCGGGCGCGGTCTTGCGGGCGCGGACGAACGCGCTGACCAGCCGTCCTCCGCCGGCCGCGGGCGGGATCGCGCCCGGGACGCACGCCGACGCCCCCGGCGAAGGCGCGGGGCCGCCGCAGCACGACGCGCCGCCGTTCGCGGCGGCGAGCTCGGCCGTGTCGTGGACGCGCGTCACCTCGACATCCACGTCCACGAACCCCGCCTCGGCGAGGAGGCGGCGGTACTCGCCCTCCTCGAGCGCGCCGGCGACGCACCCGGCCCAGGACTCGGCGTCCTTGCGGAGGTTCGCGGGGAACTCGCCCTGCACCACGACGTCGGACACCGCGAGGCGACCGCCCGGCCGCAGCACGCGGAACGCCTCGCGCAGGACGCGCGCCTTGTCCGGCGACAGGTTGATCACGCAGTTCGACACGATCACGTCCACCGACCCGTCGGGGAGCGGAATCTGCTCGATGTGACCCTTCAGGAACTTCACGTTCGCGGCGCCGGCGGCTGCGCGGTTCCGCTCCGCGAGCGCCAGCATCTCGTCGGTCATGTCGAGCCCGTACGCGAACCCCGCCGGCCCGACGCGCTTCGCCGAGAGCAGCACGTCGATGCCGCCCCCGCTCCCGAGGTCGAGCACCGTCTCCCCGGCGCGCAACTCCGCGAGCGCGGTCGGGTTCCCGCATCCGAGCGACGCGGCGAGCGCGTCCGGCGGGACCGCGCCCGCTTCGCCCGCGCCGTAGAGATCGCGGGTGATCGGGTCGGCGCCGAAGCCGGGCCCGCAACTCGGCCCGCTGCCGCAGCATCCCGAGTCCGCGCCGGCCGCCGCCGCCTTCGCGAACGCGCCGTAGCGCGAGCGCACTTCGCTCCGGATGGTGTCGGAGTCGTGATCATGGGCGTGGTCCTTCATGAAGTCCTCCATTGATGTGTGTCGATGTTTCCGGCGACGAACGAGGGTCAGGGAGACTGCGTGCAGCCCTCCGCGCAGAGAGCGTCGAGCGCCGCGCGCGCCGCGCGGGGGCCTCGGGCGTCGGCGGCGTAGTACATCCAGGCGCCGCGGCGAGTGGCGGTCACGAGCCCCGCGTCGCGGAGCACCCGGAGGTGGTGGGAGATCGTAGGTTGGCTCACGTCGAACTGCGACACGATGTCGCAGACGCAGATGGGCTCGGGGCGCGAAGCCACGAGCGCGAACACCTGGAGCCGCGTCGCGTCGGCGAGCGCCTTGAACACGGCCACGGCCCGCGCCTGCGATGCGGTGCCGGGCAGCGTGCGCGAGCGCCCGTCCGGCGGGCAGCAGGCGGCGTCGGCGGTGCGGGCGACGGCGGGGAGGCGCTTCACGGCGGTCACGGTAGCTCGGACTGCATCGATGTCCATCTATTCCATGGGCCGCCGCGAGACGACCGCGCCGACGGGACCCTCACGCGTGCGACTCGCTACGTCCGTTCCCGCGAACGGCGCATGGACAGCGCATGCACCACCGTCGCCGCCGAGATCGCGGCCGCGCCCCACAGCGCGCGCCCGCCGACCTGCTCGCCGTGGACGATCCACGCCCAGATCGGGTTCAGCACCGGTTCGACGAGCAGGAGCAGCGCCGCCTCGAACGCCGTGACGGACCGCACTCCCGCGGTGAGGCAGACGTACGCGAGCCCGACCTGCGCCGACCCGAGGTACGCGAGGGCGATCCAGTCGCTCGGCTCGCCGGGGACGAGCGGCAGCGCGAACGGCAGCGCGATCATGCAGGCGATGAGGTTCCCGGCGATCGTCGCGGACACCGCGGCGTGACGGGGAGCGCCCGCGTCGCCGGAGGCCCGCGCGAGCCATCGGAGTCCGGCCACCGTCAGCGCCCACGCGAGGCCGCTCCCGGCGGCGAGAATGTTCCCGAGCGCGGGGTCCGGAGCGGTGCCGGAGCGGCGCGTGGGGTCGGTGAAGAGGAGCGCGGCGCCCGCCGCGAGCGCGGCGAGGTACACGAGGTCGCCGCGCGTGATCCGCTCGCGCAGCAGGAGCGGCGAGAGCACGAGCAGGTAGAGCGGCGCGGTGGACTGGAGGAAGATCGCCTGCGCGGCGGTCGTCATCTTGTTCGACAGCGCGAAGAGCAGGATCATCGCCGCGTACGCGGCCCCCACCACGAACGTGCGCCACGTCCATCCGCGGAGCGCCGACGGGACCATCAGCGCGACCGCGACCGCGGCGAACGCGGAGCGCCCCCCGGCC
This sequence comes from Planctomycetota bacterium, assembly GCA_022072415.1. Taxonomy (GTDB): domain Bacteria; phylum Planctomycetota; class JAJSAM01; order JAJSAM01; family JAJVHW01; genus JAJVHW01. The sequence continues at coordinate 4,824 of JAJVHW010000015.1, read as the reverse complement.
ACCTGCCACGCGGGCAGCGCGCAGAGCTTGATCGCCGCGCCGCCCGTCGAGAAGAGGAGCGCCGCGAGGAGGACGAGCAGCCGCGCGCGACCGCCCTCCGCGGCCGCGTTCGGGGGCGTCGACCGCGCGGCGGGGTCGCCGCGGCCCGCAGCGGGCGACGCCCCCGCCGCGCCCTGTGCGGGTCCGCTGGACGGAGTCGCGTCGGTCACGATCGCCCGGCGCGGACGGTCAGCCGCGCCACCACCGCCCGATGGCGGCGGCGATCTTCGGAGCCGTGAGTCCGAAGTGGTCGAAGAGCTGGTCCGCCGGCGCGGACGCGCCGAAGGACGAGATGCCGATCGCGAGCCCGTCGAGGCCGACGAACCGCCCCCACCCGTCCGGACGCCCCGCCTCGACGGCCACGCGCCGCACGCCCTTCGGGAGCACGGAGTCCTTCCACGCGGCGTCCTGACGGTCGAAGAGCTCGACCGACGGCATCGACACGACGCGGCAGCGGAGCCCCTGCGCGCCGAGCGCCTTCGCCGCGTCCACGGCGGCGCCGACCTCGGAGCCGGTCGCGATCACGACGGCCTGCGGCCCGCCCTCCGGCTCGTGGACGATGTACCCGCCGCGGAGGACGTCCGCAGGCTTGAACCCGGCCGGACGCGCGAGCTCGGGGAGCTTCTGCCGCGTGGTGACGATGACCGTGGGTCGGTCGCGCCGCGCGGCTGCGTCGGCCCACGCCGCGAACGTCTCGAGCGCGTCGGCCGGGCGGTGCACGACCACGCCCGGGATCATGCGCGCGGTCCACAGGTGCTCGACCGGCTGGTGCGTCGGACCGTCCTCGCCGAGGCCGATCGAGTCGTGGCTGTAGACGAAGATCGAGCCGTGGTGCGAGAGCGACGCGAGGCGCACGGGCGCCCGCATGTAGTCGAGGAACGCGAGGAAGGTGGCGCCGTACGGCGCGAAGAACCCGTGGGCGGCGATGCCGTTCATCACGGCGCCCATCGCGTGCTCGCGGACGCCGAAGTAGAAGTTCCGCCCGGCGAACTGCGACGTCTCGGCGGGCCCGCCCTTCGTGGGACCGATGGCCGGGCTTCCCGCGATCCAGGTGAGGTTGCTGTGCGTGAGGTCGGCCGAGCCGCCGACGAGCGTCGGCACCTCCGCCGCCGCGCGCTGGAGCGCGTCCTGGCTGTGCTGCCGCGTCGCCTTGGCGACCGGCGCGAACCCGCGCGTCATGCGTTCGAGGAGCACGTCGGCCGACGGCACGGCCTGCGACCAGCCGCGCTCCCAGATGTCCGCCACGTCGGGCTTCGCGGCGCGGAAGCGCTCGATGCCCGCGTCCCAGGCGGCGCGGACGACGGCGTTCTCCGCGGCGCGCGCGGCGAAGCGCTCGTAGACCTCGGCGGGCACGGTGAACGGCTTCTCCGTCGGCCAGCCGTAACCGTCCTTCGTGAGCTTCGTCTCGTCGGCGCCGAGCGGCGCGCCGTGGGCCTTCTCGGTGTTCTGGCGGTTGGGCGAGCCCTTCCCGATGATCGTCCGGCAGACGACCATCACCGGCCTCGACGTCTCCGCCACGGCCGCGTCGAGCGCCCGGGCGATGTCGGCGCGGTCGTGCCCGTCGCACGAGAGCACCCGCCACCCGTGGCCCTCGAAGCGGCGCGTCACGTCCTCGGTGAACGAGAGGTCGGTGGACCCGTCGATCGAGATGCGGTTCGCGTCGTACACGACCTTCAGGTTGCCGAGCCCCCAGTGGCCGGCCATGGACGCCGCCTCGGCGGAGATGCCCTCCATGAGGTCCCCGTCGCCGCAGAAGCAGAACACGCGGTGCGACGACACGGTGTGCCCGTCGCCGTTGAAGCGCGCGGCCGTCATCCGCTCCGCCACCGCGATCCCCACCGCGTTCGCGATGCCCTGCCCGAGGGGCCCGGTCGTGACCTCGACGCCGGCCGTGACGCCGCGCTCGGGGTGCCCCGGCGTGCGGCTCCCGAACTGCCGGAAGCGGCGGAGCTCGGCCATGGGCAGGTCGTAGCCCGAGAGATGGAGCATCGCGTAGATCAGCGCCGAGCCGTGGCCGCCGGACAGGACGAAGCGGTCGCGGTCGCGCCACGCCGGGTCGGCCGCGTCGTAGCGCAGGTGCCGCGTCCACAGCACGAACGCCGCGTCGGCCATCCCCATCGGCATGCCGGGATGGCCCGAGTTCGCCGCGTTGGTCATGTCCACGGCGAGCATCCGGACCGTGTCCACGCAGAGCTGATCGACGTCGCGCGGGCGGACGCCCATCTCCGCCGCCGACGGCGCCGCCGAAGCGTTCGCGCGGCACGCCGCCGCCGCATCCCCGCCCGAAGCCGCCTGACCCGCGCCGCTCATGCCGCCTCCCGTGACGCACACCGCCTTTGCCGCGCCCGCCGCAGCCTCCGCGCAACCTGCAGGGGCCGGGACCGGATCGGGCTCGGGGCGTGGCGTCATCGCACCAGTGTCTGCGATGGCGGGGACACCGCGGGAACGGCTTCCCGCCCGGCCCGCCGCGCCGCATGATCGGACCGTCCGCAGTCCCCGCCGGGAGGTCCGCGATGCGCCGTCCGCCGAAGGTCGCCCCCTGTCTCTGGTTCGGCGGGAACGCCGAGGAGGCGGTCGCGTTCTACGTCACTCTGCTCCCCGGCTCGCAGGTGACGAACGTCTTCCGCGCCGGGCCCGGCGGTCCGGCGATCCTCGTCGAGTTCGTCCTCGGCGGGACGCCGTTCCAGGCGCTCAACGGCCCGCCGCAGTTCCCGCCCACCGAGTTCGCGTCGATCTCCGTGCTGACGGAGGACCAGGCCGAGACTGACCGCCTCTGGTCCGCGCTCACCGCCGACGGCGGCAGCGAGTCGCAGTGCGCCTGGCTGAAGGACCGGTTCGGCGTCTCCTGGCAGATCGTGCCCGAGCCGATGACCCGCATGCTCCGGTCCGACGACCTCCCCGCCGCCGCCCGCGCCATGCGGGCGCTGTTCGGGATGCGGAAGATCGACATAGCCGCGATGGAGCGCGCGTTCCGGGGGGAGTGACGCGCGCATCGTCCGGGGCTCCCGATGGGGTCGGGAGGGGGCGGAAGCGCAGAAGTGAAAGCTGACCCCATTGGCACGCCCGCCCCGGCGCCGTCCCTTCGTTGCCCCCGCGCCGCGTTCCGCCGACATTGCGGGGATGGCCCTGCTCGCGCTCGACGATGTCCGCAAGTCGCACGACGACCGTCCGCTGCTCGCGGGGGTGTCGTTCGCGGTCGAGGAGACGACGCGGGTCGGGATCGTCGGTGCGAACGGGTGCGGGAAGTCCACGCTGCTGCGGATCCTCGCGGGGACGGAGCGGCCGGACGCGGGGCGGCGGACGCTCCGGCCGGGGCTCCGCATCGGGCACCTCGAGCAGGACGTGCCGCTGCACGCCGGCACGGTGCGCGACGCGGTGCGGTCGGGGCTCCTCGGGCGCGACGAGGCGGTCGCGCGGGTCGAAGAACTGCACCACGAGCTCTCCGAGCCGGGGCTCTCGCCGGAACGGACGGCCGCGCTGCTCGCCGACCTCGCGCGGGCGGAGGCGCGCCGCGACCATCTCGGCGGGCACGACGTGGAGCACCGCGTGGACGCGATGATCGGTCACGTCGGGCTCCCCGACCCCGACGCCCCCGCGGCGACGCTCTCGGGCGGCGAACAGCGGCGCGTGGCGCTCGCGCGGATCCTCCTCGACGAGCCGGACCTCCTCCTCCTCGACGAGCCGACGAACCACCTCGACGCCTTCGTGATCGACTGGCTCGAGGACGCGCTGCTCGAACTGCGCGTGCCGCTGGTGATGGTCACGCACGACCGCTACTTCCTCGACCGCGTGGTGGACGACGTGATCGAGATCGACGGCGGCGCGCTCTACCGGTCCACCGGCGGCTACGCGGGCTATCTTGCGGCGCGGTCGGCGCGCGAGTCGGCGGCGGAGCACGCGGAGACGGTGCGGCAGAGCCTCCTCCGCCGCGAGACGGAGTGGATGCGGCGGGGACCGCCCGCGCGGACCACCAAGGCGAACGCCCGCATCGAGCGCTACCACCGGCTCCTCGACGGCGCGCCGCCGCCGGACGCCCGCGAACTCGCGTTCCGCATCCCGCCGGGTCCGCGCCTCGGCACCCGCGTGATCCGCCTCCGCGGCGTGACGATCCGTGTCGCCGGGCGGGACCTCGTCCGGAACCTCGACCTCGACGTGGGGCAGGGCGCGCGGCTCGGGATCGTCGGCCCCAACGGCGCGGGGAAGACGACGCTCCTGCGCGTGCTCGCGGGCTCGCGGGCGCCGGACGCGGGCACCGTGGAAACGGGCGAGACGGTGCGCGCCACGGGCATCGACCAGCTCCGCACCGACGTCGATCCGGAGTCGAGCGTCGTCGAGGCGATCGCGGCCGACGGGGACCACGTGAAGGTCGGCGGGCGCCCCGTGCGCGTCGAGGCGTTCCTCGACGAGTTCCTCTTCCCCGGCGAGCGGAAGCACACGCCGATCAAGCAGCTCTCGGGCGGCGAGAGGAACCGCGTGCTCCTCGCGCGCCTCCTCCTCCGCGGCGCGAACGTGCTCTTCCTCGACGAGCCGACGAACGACCTCGACCTGCCGACCCTGCGCGCGCTCGAGGAGGCGCTCGTCGCGTTCGAGGGGACGGTCATCGCGGTGAGCCACGACCGCTGGTTCCTCGACCGCGTGGCGACGGAGATCCTCCACCTCGACGGCCGCGGCGCCGCGCGCCCGTGGGCCGGCGACGTGTCGTCCCTGCTCGCGCGGATCGCGGACGAGCGCCACGCCGAGGAGCGGGCCGTCGCCGCCCGCCGGTCCCGCGACGACGCGCCCGCC
>JAJVHW010000048.1 GCA_022072415.1 Planctomycetota bacterium | reverse complement strand
ACCGGGAGCCGGAAAACCGCGTCCGCCGCGGCGGCAGACGCGCGTCGCAAGGCGCTGAGAGCGCGTCGGACCGTCCATCCCGCGCCAACGGACGGTCGCGACGAGGCTTCATGAATGATCCGGGCTAACGCCCTGCGCGCCGCCGCACCGACTTCCCGCCGGTCAGAGCAGTTCGAACTCGTGCTCGTCGATCACGCGCTCGCAGTACGTGCATCGGACGCGGATCGGCGCGCGGAGTTCCACCTGGAAGCGGGTTTCGACGCGCTCGTGCCGCGTGATGCAGCTCGGGTTGATGCAGCGGAGCGTCCCGCGGATCTGGTCGGGGAGCTCGACCCGCACCTTGCGGACGACCTTGTAGTCGCGGATCCAGCTCACGCTCGCCTGCGGGCCGAACACCGCGATCCGGGCGACATCGGCGTCGCTGAGCTCCACGTTCTCGAGCTTGAGGATGTCCTTCCGCCCGAGCTTCGCGCTTTCGAGGTTGATCCCGAGCAGCGCGGCGCCCTTCTTCGGGATGCCCAGCGCCTCGAGCGCGCTCAGCGCCATCCCGGCATTCAGGTGGTCCACGACCGTGCCGTGGCGGAGCGCCGCGACCTGTTGGCGACTGGGGTCGCCCGTCACGGCCGGGCTCCCGAATTCTGGCGACTGGGGTCGCCCGTCACGGCCGGGCTCCCGGATTCTGACGACTGGGGTCGCGGTCGCCGGTCACGGCCGGGCCCCCAGCAGCAGCGCGAGTACGGCCTTCCGCACGGTGACTCCGTTCCGCGCCTGCTCGAAGTAGGCGGCCTGCGGCGACGCGTCCATGCTCGGGTGGATCTCGTTCACGCGGGGGAGGGGGTGCATCACGATCATCCCCGCCTTCCCGCGGTCGAGCGTCGCCGCGTCCACCTGGTAGGCGTCGCGCACCCGCTGGAATTCGAGCGGATCGCCGAAGCGCTCCTGCTGGATGCGGGTCACGTAGAGCACGTCGAGCCCCGGCAGCGCGCCGTCGAGGTCGCCCGTCTCGACGAACGACACCTTGTGCTGGCGGAGCTCGTCCACGCGCTGGGCGGGGAGCTTCAGCGCGTCCGGCGCCACCAGCACGATCTGGTTCCCGAGCATTCCGACCGCCTCGATCAGGCTGTGCGCCGCGCGGCCGTACTTGAGGTCGCCGAGGAACCCGATCCGCAGCCCGTCGAGCCGCCCGCAGCGCCGGCGGATCGTGTACAGGTCGAGGAGCGTCTGCGTGGGGTGCTGGTTCGAGCCGTCGCCGCCGTTGATGATCGGGATGCCCGTGCTGTCGGCCGCGACCCGCGCCGCGCCCTCGCGCGGATGCCGGATCACGATCACGTCGGCGTAGCACTCGGCCATGCGGATCGTGTCGCTGAGCGACTCGCCCTTCGTGGTGGAGGAGACCCCCGCGTCGGCGAACCCCAGGCACGCGCCGCCGAGCCGCGCCATCGCGCTCTCGAACGACAGCCGCGTCCGCGTGGACGGCTCGAAGAAGAGCGCCGCCAGCACCTTCCCCTGGAGCACCGGCCGCTGCGCGCCCTCGAACCGCGCCACGAGATCGAGCAGCGTCACCAGCTCGTCGGCCGTGAACTGCCGCACAGAGAGGATGTCCGCCCCCGCCATGCGGCGCGCCAGCGACTCCTCTGCATCGGTCCAGGGACGCGGCGCCGCTCCGGCCATCGGGGGGAGTATACCTGCCGGGCCGGGACGCCCTTCGATCGTTCACTTCCCGTGCGGTGTGCAAGAAGCGATTCCGGGTTGACCGTGTGATCAGTGCGTGGCCGGCGGTCTCTCGTCGCAGCGTGTGCTGCAGGAGGTGTGGTGCGTACCGCAGCTCTGTTCGCTCCCTGCGCCCGGTGCGGCTGCGGCAGACCCGGGGCGCGAACCGGGGGCGGGCCGGTCCGTTCAGACCAGGACGGCGGCGGGGCGCTGGGTGCGGAGGGGGAGCTCGATGTGGAAGGTGCTGCCCTTCCCGAGGTCGGAGTTGAACCAGATGCGGCCGTTGTGCTCCTGGACGAGCTTCCTCGTGATGGCGAGGCCGAAGCCCGTGCCGCGGCTGCCCTTGGTGGAGAAGAGCAGGTCGAAGATCTTGTCGCGGTTCTCGGGGGGGATGCCCTCGCCGTTGTCCTGCACGGTGACGATCGCGAGCCCGCGCTCGTCGTCCACGCGGGTCTGGAGGCTGACGACGCCGACGCTGTCGGGGACGGCGTCCACGGCGTTGGTGAGCAGGTTGAGGACGCAGCGCTCGATGGCGGCGCCGTCGAACCAGAAGTGCTGGATCGTCGGGTCGAGCTGCATCGTGAGCTGCGCGCCCTTCTCCGACGCGCGCTGCTCCGCGAACGCCGCGGCGTTCTGCGCCACGTCGTTCAGGTCGCCGAGCCGCCACTCCGGGTCGCGGGGCTTGCTGTAGCTGACCATGTCCTGGACGAGGTTCGCGATGGACTCGTGCCCGTGCTGGACGATCCGCCACGCGGACTTCATCTGGTCGTCGGGCGACTCCTTCATGGACTCGTCGAGGAGGTACATGCCGCCGCGGAGCGCGGTCAGCATGTTGCGGATGTCGTGCCCGAGGCCCGCCACGACCTTGCCGATCGCCGCCATGCGCTCGTGCTGGACGTTCTCCTGGAAGAGCTGGATGTTCTCGAGCGCCGTGCCGGCGAGCACGCCGACGGTGGCGAGCATCTCGAGGTCGTCCTTCCCGAAGACGCCCACCGTGAGCAGCGTGTCCACGTAGATCGCGCCCACCGACTTGCGGCGGCCGCGGATCGGGACGCACATCACCGAGCGGATGTTGTGGGCGATGATGCTCGCCCCGTTGCTGAGCCGGGCGTCGGCGCCGGCGTCGGCGGTCAGCACCGACGCGCCGGCGAGGACGCGGGAGAGGATCGTGCGCGAGACGACGATCTCCTCGTTCTGGGCGCGGGCCGACGTGCGCGAGATCCGCGGCACGGGGCGGTCGCCCTCCTCGAGCAGGATCAGGCAGCCGCGGTCGGCGGGGAGGACGTCGAAGATCAGGTCCATCAGGCGGTTCAGGAACCGCTCGACGTCGCGCTCGGACGAGATCATCTCTCCGACTTCCGCGAGGACGGCCAGGTTGCGCTGCGCCTTGGACAGGTTCCGCTGCCCGGGGTGCATCGCCGGCTGGAGGACGAGGTCGCGGATGCCGTCGCCGCCCTGTTTGCGGATCTGCTGCGAGATCGGCTCCGCGGGGCGGGGCGGCGGGGGCGCGGGCGCCGCGGCGCGTTCGCCGGTCACCGACGCCCGGATCCGCGAGGCCAGCGGGTTCTGCGCGGAGGCCGAGGACGCCGCCGCGCGGGGTCCGCCGACGACCTGCGACGTCGGGATCGCCGCCGCGCGGCGGCCGGCCTGCTTCGGCGGCGGCGCCACGCGGAGCGACGACTGGTCGGAGCGGAGCTTCACGTCGCTCCCGGGCGTCGCCGCGGCGACCGAGTGCGCGTAGCGGAGCTCGAGCACCGAGGACCCGAAGAGCACCTCCGTCCCGGGGTGGATCAGGCGCGAACCGACCACGGCCTCGCCGCCGACGAACGTGCCGTTCTTCGACCCGAGGTCGGTCAGGATCACGCCGCCCGGGGTCACGTCGAGCCGCGCGTGGTTCGAGCTGACCTTGTCGTCGCGCAGGTGGATCGTGTTCTGCGAACTCCGCCCGATCGTCACGGAACGTCCGTCGAGCGGGATCACGGATCCCGCCGAAGGCCCGGACACGACGACGACCTCGAGCGAAGCCATGGACGCTCCCGCGCCGGACCGTCCGCCGCGGAGACGCCTCCGCAGCCAGGATGACCCGGCGCGTCCCTATCGGAATGAGAGCCGGCCGCGCTGGAGCGGGCGGCGGGGGCGTCAGGAACCGCCGGAGGCGCCCGTCGTGCTGATCCGCACGGTGGAGCGCGACGCGGTGTCGCCCGGCGGCTCGGCGCGGCCGCCGAGGTGCGCCGCGAGGAACTCCTCGGTCGCCGCCGCGAATGCGAGCTGGTTCACCGGACGCGCGAAGCCGTGGCCCTCGTCGGGGAAGAGCAGGTACGTGCACGGGATCCCGTGGCGCGCGAGCGCGTCCACGATCTGGTCCGACTCGGCCTGCTTCACCCGCGGGTCGTTGGCGCCCTGCGCGATCAGGAGGGGGCGCACGATCCGGTCCGCGTAGGTGAGCGGCGAGCGTTCGAGGAGGAGCGCGCGGCCCTCGGGCGTCGCAGGGTCTCCCACGCGCCGGGTGAACGTGGACACGACGGGCTTCCAGTACGGGGGCACCGACTCGATCAGCGTGACCAGGTTCGACGGGCCGACCACGTCGATCCCGCACGCGAACGTCTCCGGCGTCATCGTGAGACCGACCAGCGTCGCGTACCCGCCGTAGCTCCCGCCGCCGATCGCGGTGCGGGCGGGATCGGTGATCCCGGCCGCCGCGGTGTGCGCGCACGCGTCGAGCAGGTCGTCGTGCATCGCGCGGGCCCACTGCATGTCGGCCGCGTTGACGAAGCGCTTCCCGAACCCCGTCGATCCGCGGTAGTTCACGGAGAGGACGGCGTATCCGCGGTTCGCGAACCACTGGTGGTAGGGGTTCCACCCCCAGACGTCGCGCGCCCACGGGCCGCCGTGGACCCAGAGGACGGTCGGCAGCGGACGCTCCGGGCGCCCGTCGCGGAGCGGGGTCCCCGGAGGGAGCGTCAGGTAGGCCGTGAGCCGGAGCCCGTCGCGGGCGCGGATCTCCATCGCCTGCATCCGCGCGAGCTGCCGGCCCTCGAGCGCCGGGCGCGACGTGAAGAGCGGCGCGAACGTGCGCGTCGAGCGGCACCAGATGCCGTAGCGCACGGGGCCGTCGTCCACGACGTCGGCCACGGTCCACGCGCGGTCGTCGGCGGTTCGGGAGAGGACGTGCGCGTCGCCGCGCGCGGCGGCGCGGAGCCCTTCGAGGTCCGCGGCGACGCCGGGGTCGAGCGTCATCCACTCGCGGCGGAGCGGGTCGAAGAGGACCGCCTGCACGCGCCCGGTGGCCGGGTCGGACAACTCGTCGAGCGCGTCGGCCAGCGGGTGCTCGGCGACGAGCCGGCGCGCGCCCGACGCGACGTCCACCTCGAACACGGCGGCCGTGTCGCGGCCGCGCGCATCCATCCACCAGGCGGTGCGGCCGTCGTGGGTCACCGCGGTCGGAGACGTGGTGTGCTGGTCCTCGAGCGCGCACTCCGCGACGACCTCGGTGCCGCCTCCGGGGAGGAACCGGTGCCACGTGTGGGAGCCGTCGGGGCGGACCGTCTGCGCGTAGACGGGGCGGAAGCCGCCGTCGAGGAGGAAGCCCACGTAGCGCGCGTCGTTCCGGAGGATCAGGGTGCGCGCGCCGGTGCGGAGGTCCACGGACCAGAGGTCGTGGACCTCGGGGTCGCGGTCGTTGATCGCGACGGCGACCTCGCCGGGGCGGAGCGGCGAGAGCTTCTGCACGCGCGCCGCGACCTTCGGGAAGGGCGTCAGGTCGCGCGTCTCGCCCCCGCCGGCCGGGGCCGCGAGGATGTGCCAGTCCTCGTCGCCGCCCGTGTCCTGGACGTAGAGCAGGAACGCGCCGTCCTCGGACCAAGCGAGGCTCCGCACGCCGCGGCCGCGGTCCGACGTGACGGGCCGCGCGGCGGCGACATCGCCGGTCGGCGCGACCCATGCGTTCTGCACGCCGTCGTGCGGCGCGAGCCACGCGAGGCGCGTCCCGTCCGGCGAGAGCAGCGGCGACGCGCGCTCCGGATATCCGAACAGGAGTTCCCGCGGGAGGAGAGGGACCTCGCCGCCTGCCGCGCCGGGACCGGACATCAGATGCCGGCGACCTGGTAGTACGCGTCCTCGATCAGGTCCTGCAGGGGGTCACCGGCGAGGTCCATGTCGGGGGTGATCTCGACGAAGCGCCACTCGGTGTCGGGCTTCAGGCCGTCGTCCTCGCGGACCTTCTCGGCCCATGCGCTCCGCTTGGCCGCCTCAGAGGTCGTCTTCACGCAGAGGCGCACGCAGTCCGGGCCGGAGATGTCCGTCCGGCGGAACCACGGGCCTGACGCGGGCTTGAAGAGGACGCCGCAGAAGACGACGGGCGTCTTCCTTCCCGGCATGCGCCGGCCGAACGCGAGGTCGTGCTGCTCCCCGCCCTTCCCGGCCTTCGCGCCCTGGAACAGGACGACGCCGTCGAGGTCCATCGTGATCCGCGCGACGCGCTGGAGCACGGCGAGCTCGCGCTCGGAACGGCCGGCGGTGACGTCGGTGCGGCCCTGCGATGCGACCCAAGCTCGAATCTTGTCCAGGCTCAACGGACCCTCCCCGGGGATTGCGGGATGAAGCCGTGCATCTTCGAGGAGCCGGGCGCCGAAATCAAACCTCGAACGCGCCGGGAGCCTGCGGACGGAGCCCCGGGAAGACCGGCGCGGGGTCCCGGGCCCCGAATCGGGCGGCGAGGGCCTCCCAGATCAGGTCGCGGTAGTCGGTGGTCACGGCCAGGTCGAGCCCGTCCTCGAGGCGGTCCTCGGCGAGCCCGGGCCACGTCCCGAGGACCCGCCCGCCGCGCACGCCGCCGCCGAGCGCGAAGGCCACTCCCGCCCGGCCGTGGTCGGTGCCGTACGAGTTGTTCTCGACGAGGCGGCGGCCGAACTCGGTCACGCACAGGGTCGTCACGCGGTCGCGGTCGCCCCCCGCGCCGAGCGCCCGGTCGAAGGCGGCCAGGCCCTCGGCGAACTCCGACAGCCGCCCGGGGATGCCCTGCGACTGGACGACGTGCGTGTCGAAGCCCCCGTGGTCGATGCAGACGACGCGGAGGCCGAGGTTCTCGCGGACGAGGCGGGCGGTCTGCGCCAGGGAACGGCCGAGGTCGGTGCGCGGGAAGGCGTCGCTCCCGGACGTCCCGGTGCGGAGCCCTGCGAGGCGGTCGAGGACGGCGAGGGCGCCGGCCGCGCCGCGGCGGACGGGTGCGGTCGGGTCGTCGGGCGCGGGATCCGCCGGCGCAGCGCCCCGCATCGCGTGAAGCCCGCGCAGCGCATCGGCGAACGCCGCCTCGGACCCGCTCCGCGTGCGGAGCCCGAGATCCTCCAGCCGGTCCACCGCCACGGCCGACGGCGCGCCGCGGAGCGCCTCGGGCACCGCGGTGCCGAACGCGAGCGCCGACAGCGCGCCGGCCGCGCCCTCCGTCCGGAGCCATCGCGCGATCCACCCGCCGCGGGCCGACGAGCTCTCGGTGGCTCCGTGCTCCACGAGGTCCTGCGCGTCGAAGTGGGACCGCGTCGTGTCGTCGGAGCCGATCGCGTGGACGATCGACATGCGTCCCTCCGCCCAGAGCGGCTCCAGCGCGGCGAGTTCCGGGGCGAGGCAGAAGCGGTCGTCGAGACGCACGGCCTGCGCGCCGGCGCGGCCGGGCTTCGGCGCGTCCACGGCGAGGGTGGGCCGCGCGCGGCGGTAGTCGTCGTCGCCGACGGGGGCCACGGCGTGGAGGCCGTCGAGCCCTCCGCGGAGGAAGATGACGACGAGCGTGCGCGGTGCGTTCATCAGTCCACCTGGAAGGCGGGGGAGCAGAGGATCAGCGCGGCGGCCTCCGCCGAGACCGCGTCGCGCGGACCTGAGGCGCCTGTCTCGAACGCACGGACGAGCTCGCGCTCCTCCGGCGACGCGGCCCGGCCGAGGAAGAGCGGGGCGAGGTCGGCGGCCGGGGCGTCGGCGGCGATCCCGGCGCGGCGGCGGAGCGCGGCGAAGTCCGGGCGCGTCTTCCCGAGGCGCCCCGTCGTGAGCGCCAGGGCGAAGTTCCAGCGCCAGAGGAGCGTTCCCATCCACGGCTCGGCCTCGATCGGGTAGCCGTCCGGCGTCGGATAGTGGTGGGGGACGTGCCCGAGGCGTTCGAGCGCGCGGAGTTCCTCCGGTCCGCCGCGCGCGTCGGTCCCCGTGACGCGGAGCGCCGCCACCACGAACTCGAATGGGCGCCGGACGCGCCGCCCGGCCGACGCCGCGAACTCGTCGCTCGTGAACAGCATCCGGACGACGCCCGCGATGCCGCCCCCCGTCCGCCGGAACTCCGCCGCGAGGCGGTGGACGAGCGACGCGGGCGGCGGATCGCGCACGAACCGGCGGCAGAGCTTCGTCGCCACGTGGGTGGCCGTGGACGGGTGCGCGCACACGATCTCGACCAGCCGGTCGAGGTCGGCCGCGCCGCCGCCGGCAGGGATCGTCGCGCCGAGGACCGACTTCGCGCCGTCGTCGTGGTGCTCGCGACGAAAGACGACCTCGTCGCGGCGGCGGAGGTTCCCGAGCCCTCCGCGGCGCTCGATCGTCCACCCCGTGAGGCAGCGCGCCGCCTCCATCACGTCCCGCTGCGTGTAGCCCCCGCGCACGCCGAGCGTGTGCAGTTCGAGGAGCTCGCGGGCGTAGTTCTCGTTGGGGCGGTCCCCCGGCGCGGACACGCGGTTCTCCGCGCCGTCGAGGTAGGCGAGCATGGCGCCCGAGGCGGCCGACGCGCGGACCATCTCGCGGAAGCTCCCGAGCGCGTGGCGGCGGATCACGGCGCGGTCGTCCAGCGGCTTCGTGCGCGTGCAGCCTTTCTTCCCCACCTGGATCGAGAAGTGGTCGGTCCAGAACGCGCACATCGACTCGAAGAGCCGCCGGCGGCTGTGCACCGCGCGGAGCAGCGCGACGCGCTGGAGGTCGCGGTCCACGAACCGCTCCTGCACGCCGCCGAGTTCCTGCGGGTCGTCGTCGGCGAGCTCGCAGACGCTCGTCCGCCACGCGCAGGCCGAGTCGTCGATCGACTCCGGCGCGAGCTGCTCGTCGAGCCACGCCTCGCGGCCCATGCGGCGGACGCGCTCCCACTCGCCGGGGGCGGGCGCCCATCCCGCGCGGCAGAGGAGGTGGAAGTCGGGGTCGAACGCGAGGCTCGACGGGAGGCCGAACGGCCCCTCCTCTCCGCCCGCGGCGCCCGCGATCCCGAACGCGACGTCGTCGCACCCGGCCGCGCCGAGGGCCGCGAGCGCGGCGAGCGCGCTGCCGCCGCGGAGCACCTGCCGGCGGCGGATGGAGTCCGTCCGCGTCACGCCGCCGCTTCCGCCTGCGGCGCCGCGACGGGACGGATCCGCGACATC
>JAJVHW010000139.1 GCA_022072415.1 Planctomycetota bacterium | reverse complement strand
GCCGCCATCGACGCCCGGCGCGGCGTGGACGGTCTCCTCCCCGCCTCGCACGCCGATCGGGGGCGCGGTCTCTCGGCCGCGCTGCTCGCCGCGGAGCGCGATCTCGGCCGCCGCACGATCTCGGAGCGGGACGCGGTGCTCGCGGCCGGGGAGCGCATCGCCCGCGGGACCGATCCGCGCGGCATCGCGGGCGGCGTGGACATCCTTCGGAGCGCGGGGCGCGACGTGCGCCGGGAACTCGTGGCCGCGGTCGGGCGGCAGGCGGCGGACGGGGCGTTCCGCGAGGCCCGGGTGTCGGACGTGGAGGCGACCTCGGCGGGGGTGCTGGCGCTCCGGCGGGCCTGGCGGCGCTAGTCGTCCGCCCCCAGGTGTCAGCGTAGTTGTCGCATCCCCGTGCCTCCCTTGCGGGGGGGGCACTTCGTTCCCCCCGGACCGGGTGACGATTCGGCACAGACGTTGCGGAACCATCGGCGACAGGAGGTTCCGATGCTCGACACCCGACTGGTCGCCCTGATCCGCGGTCATGCGATGTACGAGGTCGTCGAAGACGGCCGGACGCTCTTCACCGGCACGCTCCCGGAGTGCCGGCGGTTCGAGATGCTCCACGACGAGAAGCGCGTGGATGCGATGCGGAACAAGCGCCGCCGCGACAAGCCGGAGGCGAAGATCTTCCGCATCCACGGGCGCCTGCCCGCTGCGTCGGCCTTCTAGCCCGGCCGACCCGCCTGCGTCGCGCCGCCCCAGAGGCCGTGCCGCTTCCTCGCCCCCTCCCGGGCCGCCTGCGCGCGGTCCGACAGCCCGGTCCGCCGGCCTGCCGGACCCCGCGGGGCGGCCCGCGGTGATTCACCGGGCGAGCGTCCGGAGCGTGCGGCAGGGGCCCCGTCCGTGGAAAGGACCGTTGTCAGCCCCGGAGTTCCGTGACGGCCCCCTGACTCGGATCGTTCACTCTCCCGGAATGAGACGCACGGTTCCCCGGACTCCCCGCGGACAGGCTCGACCGGCCGGGGGGCATCCCCGCGTCGGGAGCGGCGCCCCCGCGGTCGGATCGCGGGTCGGCCGGCCTCCGGTGGATGCCCGGGCCCTCGCGCTCGCCGCGGCGGCGTTCGCGGCCCTCGTCGTCACTCCCGGGTGCCGCACCGCTCAGGCCGGGAACGTCCCGAAGCCGGCCGACGTCAAGCCTGCAGACGCAGGGACCGTCCCGCCGAAGCCGTCCCCCGCGCCCGCCGCGACCGGCCCGACTCCGGTGGCCCCGCCCGCGAAGCCCGCTGTCCGACGCGAAGGGCCCGTCACGCACCTCGGCCGCACGGTGCTCCCTTCCTGCCACCGCATGTTCGTCGGCCGCGTGGAGGGGCGCGTGTCGGCCGTCCGCGGGCTCGAGGTGCTCCGCGTCTCCGAGGACGAGCTCCTCTGGGGCCCGCCGCGGGACCCGGACGACGAGGGGCGCCCGCACATGGTGTCGATCGGCGAGGAAGGCGTCGCCCCGGCACCCGGGCGGCGGGTGCTCGTGCTCGCGCGACTGCTCCCGTCCGGTAACTTCGAGGCGGTGCAGATCGGAACCGTGGACGAGACCGACGGCGCGGCGAAGCTCGCCACGTTCCGCCGCACGCTCGACATCGAGGCCCTCCGCTCGTGGGACGAGCGGAGCGCTGCGCTGCGGGCGGCCCTCCGGGCGGACCTCGGCTCCGACGACCGCTGGCAGCGCGCCTATGCGGTCCGCGAGATGGCGGCGTTCGCGGACGCATTCCCCGGCGCGCTCGGCCCGGACGACGTCGAGCGCCTCGCCGAGATCGAGCCGCTGCTGACCGATTCCGAGCTCCGCCGCCTCGCGGCGTCGGCGCGCGGCGGAGGGCGGCGCCCGTGACGGGTTCCCGGCGCGCGAGTTCCCGCGGGGCGGCCGAGCGGCCGTCGAGGGTCCGCGTGCTGGTCGTGTCCCTCGCCGCCGGGGGAGCCGCCGCGGTGGCGGCGCTGGCGTTCGTGTCGCGCGCTCCCTCCGCGCCCCCGGACCGTTTCCCCGCGGAGGAGACGGCCGACCCGCCGCCCCGGTTCGAGCGCCCGCGGACGGAGGCCGAGCGGCTCGGCGCGCTCATCCAGATCCTCCTCGCGTCGGACCCGGACGACACGGAGCGCGCGCGCTCGCTGCTCCTCGCCGCGGGCGAACCGGGCCGCGAGGCGGTCGCCGCGACGGTGCGGCACATCCTCGAGTCGAACACGGCGTTCGCGCAGCACGCGTTCGACCTCCTCCTCCTCTCTCCGCGGCCCTCGGACGTGCCGCTCGCCATCGCGGGTCTCTCGAGCCGAGATCCCGACGTGGTGTCCCGCGCCGCGGCGCTGCTCGGACGCGTCGGACCGTCGGCGGCGGAGGCGCTCCCGAATCTCGCGTCGGCCGCGCGGCAGGGATACCCGATGTCGGAGCACGCCTGCGGCGCGATGGCGAAGCTCGGGTCCCCGGAGGCGGAGGCGGAACTCGTCGCGATCGCGGTGGACGCCGCGGCCGACGCGGGCGCGCGGCAGCAGGCGATGGTCGCGCTCGGCACCATGCCCCGGCTCGCGGACCGGACCGTCGCGGCGCTCCGCGCCGTGGCCGACGTCACGCGCGGGACACCGGAGTCGCGCCAGACGTACATCGCCGCGGCTTCGTCCCTCGCGACGCGGAAGGACCCGCACGTCCTCCCCGGTCTCCGCGAGGACTTCGACCTCCGCCGCGACCCGCAGGCGCTGAACCTCCTCTCCCGCGCGAACGACGAGGCGGCGCTCCGCGAGATCGTCGCCCGGCTCGACGCGAAGCTGGAGGACACGAAGCGGCGCCTCGAGGCGCTCTTCCTGCTCGAGTTCTTCCCGCCCGACGTGCGCATCCCGATCCTCCGCCGCGCCATCGAGTCCATCGACGACGAGGACACGCTCGCGGCCGCGTGGGAACTCCTCGGAAAGACCGGATCGGAGGAGGTCGCGGGCGAGATGCGGCGGCTCCTGCGCTCCGAAGCGGCGGGCGCGCGGGGACCGCAGGACCGGAAGGTCGCGACGCTCGTGCTCGGGGGACTCCGGAAGCCGGAGGACTCGCGCGCCCTCCTCGACGCCGCCGAGCGCGCGGCGGCGGCGGGGGACGAGGAACTCCGCATGTTCGCGCTCCGCGGCGCGATGCTCTGCGGCGACCCTGCCGCGGCCGAACCGATCGTCCGCGTCTGGGCGGCCGACGCCTCGCCCGTGGACGCGCCGATCAGCGTGGCGGCGAACCTCGGCTCGATCTTCCCCGAGGCGCCCCCCGCATTCCGCCGCGCGGCGGCGCCGCACGTGGTCCGCGCGCTCCGGGGCGAGTTCGGCGCGCTCGGCGAAGGGGCGCTCCTCCAGTTCGTCCTCGCGGCGGCCGCGGCCTGCGGGGAGGAGGCGTCGCCGGCGGTCCAGACGCTCCTCCGGCACGACCGCCGCGAGGTCCGCGAGGCCGCGGCCCGGTTCCTCGGCATGCAGCCCGGACCGGACGGCGAGGCGTCGCTCCGCGCCGCATGGTGGGGGAAGCAGGACCGGTACACCCGCGCGGAGATCGCGCGCTCCCTCTCGTGGGTCCCGCTCGCGAAGCCCGTCCCGTGACGATCCGCGTCCGCCGCTGTCGATCCGGATCGACGCGGGCCTTGTTCCGCAGGCTCGGAACAGGCTCCGGACCGACGGGCGCGACGCTTGCGGAAGCGGCGCCGTCGACTGCAACGACGATGCGCCGGCGCGCCCCTGAACCCAAGACACGCCGCCGGCGCGAACACACGGGACGGCCCCTCGCATGAGCTCCGCGTCGCTCCGCGCATCCCATCCTGCCGCCACGCTCGCGCGCGCGCCCGAGTCGGCTCCGCGCACGGACCGCCGCACCGGCGACCGCCGCCGCGGAGGCACCCGGCTCTTCTCCAGGTACACGCTCTTCGGCGGACGGCGCGTCGGCGACCGCCGCGACCCGCGCGGGTACCAGGGGTACGTGGACCTCTACGAGCCGTGGGTCGGCGCCATGATGGTGGCCGTCGGCCTCCTCTGCGCCCTCGACGCCGTCTTCACGCTGCTCTACCTGCAGAAGGGCGGCAGCGAGGCGAACCCGGTCATGGACGCGCTGATCCGGCAGGGTCCGGTCACGTTCGTGCTCGTCAAGTGCGCGGTGACGAACGCGGGGCTCCTGGTGCTCGTCCTGCACAAGAACTTCCGCTGGGTGAAGCAGGTCCTCGCGGGGCTCTTCGTGATGTACGCGGCGCTCTTCGCGTACCACCTCTACCTCGCCGCGACGGTCTCGTAGGCGGTCACTTCGCCGGGGTCGTCTCCGGCGGGCGGGACTTCGCCGCGCGGAGGACCATCACGCCGATCAGGAACGGGAAGATCCCGAAGAACTGGCTGAACGAGAGGCCGGTGTCGAGGACGTCGAGCCCGCGGTCCGCGTCTCCGCGCCAGCGCTCCACCACGAACCGGGCGACCGGGTAGAGCATCAGGTACGCCGCGGTGATCATGCCGACCCGCTTCGCCCTGGCCCCGACCACGCAGAGCAGGCCGAACACGATCAGGTTCTTCAGCGACATGTAGATCTGCACGGGGTGCAGGAAGTACGGCGCGGCGTGGCTCGGCGGCGTCTCCGTGTACGCGAAACGCCAGCTCTCCGTCGTCCCGCGCACCGGGAACTGCACGGCGTACCACGGCGCCTGCGCGGCGTCGGTGATCGGGTTCCCGTCGGCGCCGCGGATGAACTCGCCGTAGTCGTCGCCCGCGAAGAAGCAGCCCCAGCGGCCGACGGCCAGCGCGAGCGCCACGCCGGGCGCGATGGCGTCCGTGACGACCAGGACGGGGAGCTTGTGCTTCCAGAGCCACCAGAACGCGAACACGGTCGCGAGCGCCATCCCGCCGTACCACACGAGCCCGCCCTCCCAGATCGCGAAGATCCGGAAGAAGCGCCCCTCGAAGTCCGAGAAGTTCTGGAGCACGTAGCAGAGCCGCGAGCCGAGGATGCCCGTCGCGAGCAGGTAGAAGCAGAAGTCGAACGTCTGCTCCGACGTCATGATGTTCCGCTTCGCGAGGCGCCGGCTGGCGAGCCACGTGCCGGCGAGGAAGCCGAGGATCACCATCACGCCGAACATGCGGATGGGGAAGTACCCGCCCGCCGGCTTCAGGAACTCGGGGAACCACTCGGGGATGGGGATGCGGAAGAGTGCGGGCCACATGCGGTTCGGAGTCCCTCCGTCCGGCGTGCCGCCGGGGAAGCGGGGACTCTACCGCGCGCGGAGACCCCGCGGGCGTTCCTTTGCGCGGCGCCGCCGCGGGCCGTCGCTATCCTCGCCCCTTTCCACGCCCGTCCCGATGGAGGAGTCCCGACCCGCCATGTCCGCGAACCACGCCCCGCTCCGCGCCCTCGCCCCGACCGACACCTTCGAGCGCCGCCACACCGGACCCGACGCCGCCGAACAGAAGGCGATGCTCGAGTTCCTCGGCTGCGGCACCCTCGACGAACTGACGGACCAGACCGTCCCCGCGTCGATCCGCACGGCCGCGGTCCGCTACCCCTCGATGCCGGAAGGGAAGGGCGAGAACGAGGCGCTCGTGGAACTCCGCGCGCTCGCGTCGCGGAACCGCGTGCTCCGGAGCTGGATCGGGATGGGCTACCACGGGACCATCGTCCCGGGCGTCATCCAGCGGAACATCCTCGAGAACCCGGGCTGGTACACGCAGTACACGCCCTACCAGGCGGAGATCTCGCAGGGCCGCATGGAGGCCCTCCTCAACTACCAGACGCTCGTCGCCGACCTGACCGCGCTGCCGGTCGCCAACGCGTCGCTCCTCGACGAGGCCACGGCAGCGGCGGAGGCGATGAGCCTCTGCCTCTCGGTCGCCGGCGGCCCCGGGAGCAAGGGCGCCGCGGGGAAGTGCTTCTTCGTGGCCGACGACTGCCACCCGCAGACGATCGAGGTCGTCCGCACCCGCGCGAAACCGCTCGGGATCGAGGTCGTGGTCGGCGATCCGATGCATGCCGACTTCCGTGCGAAGCCGGCGTTCGGCGCCCTCGTGCAGAACCCGAACACCTACGGCGAGGTGCGCTGCTACGAGGCGTTCGGGAGGCGCGTGCGCGAGTCGGGCGGACTCCTCTGCATGGCCACAGACCTCCTCTTCCTGACGCTCTCCGAGGCGCCGGGAGAGATCGGCGCCGACGTCGCCATCGGCAGCGCGCAGCGGTTCGGCGTGCCGATGGGCTTCGGCGGTCCGCACGCCGCGTTCTTCGCCACGAAGGACCAGCACAAGCGCGAGATCGCCGGGCGCCTGATCGGCGTCTCCCGCGACTCCCGCGGGAAGCCGGCGATGCGCCTCACGCTCGCCACGCGCGAGCAGCACATCCGCCGCGAGAAGGCCACGTCGAACATCTGCACCGCGCAGGTGCTCCTCGCCGTGATGGCGAGCATGTACGCCGTCTACCACGGGCCGGACGGCCTCAAGGCCATCGCCACGCGGGTCCACGACGCCACGCGCACGCTGGCCGGCGTCCTCCGCGGGATGGGGCACGAGATCGTCTCGCAGTGGTGGTTCGACACGCTCCACGTGCGTCTCCACGGCGGGAAGGGCGGCGCGGCCGACGCGGCGACGCTCCGCCGCCAGGCGGAGGCGCTCGGGATCAACCTGCGCTACCTCGCCGACGGGACGGTCTGCGTGGCCCTCGACGAGACGGTCACGGAGAAGGACGTCCGCGACCTCGCCGCGGCGTTCGGCGACGGGAAGACCTGCCGCGCGGACCTCGCCGCGGCGCTCGCGGCGACGCCGCAGGGATTCGATCCGTCGTTCGACCGCCGGAGCGCGGTGCTGACGCACCCGGTCTTCCACCGCCACCGCTCCGAGACCGAGATGCTGCGGTACATCCGCCGCCTGGAGGGCCGCGACCTCTCGCTCTGCCACTCGATGATCCCGCTCGGCTCCTGCACGATGAAGCTGAACGCCACGAGCGAGATGTTCCCCGTGACGTGGCCGGAGTTCGGCGCGCTCCACCCGTTCGCGCCGCGCGACCAGGCCGCGGGCTACATGGAGATGTTCCGCCGCCTCGAGGCGATGCTCTGCGAGGTCACCGGTTTCGCGGGCTGCTCCCTCCAGCCGAACGCGGGGTCGCAGGGCGAGTACGCGGGCCTGCTGACGATCCGCACGTTCCACGAGTCCCGCGGCGAGGCGCACCGGAACATCTGCCTGATCCCGTCCTCCGCGCACGGCACGAACCCCGCGAGCGCGGTGATGGCCGGGATGAAGGTCGTCGTCGTCGCGTGCGACGCGTCGGGGAACATCGACCTCGCCGACCTCCGCGCGAAGGCGGAGAAGCACGCGAAGGACCTCGCCTGCGTGATGGTCACCTATCCGTCCACGCACGGCGTGTTCGAGGAGGGGATCCGCGACCTCTGCCGGATCGTCCACGAGCACGGCGGGCAGGTCTACATGGACGGCGCGAACTTCAACGCGCAGCTCGGGCTCTGCAAGCCGGGCGACTTCGGCGCCGACGTGTGCCACCTGAACCTGCACAAGACGTTCTGCATCCCGCACGGCGGCGGCGGGCCGGGCATGGGCCCCATCTGCTGCGCGCCCCAGCTCGTCCCGCACCTGCCCGGGCACCGCACCGGCGGTCTCGGCGGCGAGAAGAGCTCCGGCGCGGTGTCGGCGGCGCCGTGGGGCAGCGCGTCGATCCTCGTGATCAGCTACATGTACTGCGCGATGATGGGCGCCGAAGCCCTCCGCCGCGCGACGCAGGTGGCGATCCTCAACGCGAACTACATGGCGAAGCGCCTGTCCGCGCACTACCCGATCCTCTACACGGGGTCGAACGGCCGCGTGGCGCACGAGTTCATCCTGGACTACCGTCCGGTCGCTGCGGCGTCGGGCGTGACCGTCGAGGACGTCGCGAAGCGCCTGATGGACTACGGCTTCCACGCCCCGACGATGAGCTTCCCGGTGGCGGGAACGCTCATGATCGAGCCGACGGAGAGCGAGTGCCGCGCGGAGCTGGACCGGCTCTGCGACGCGCTCATCGCGATCCGCGCGGAGATCGCCCGCGTCGAGAGCGGGGAGTGGCCGAAGGACGACAACCCGCTCCACAACGCGCCCCACACGATGGACCAGGTCGTCGCCGACGGGTGGAAGCACCCCTACTCGCGCGACGTCGCCGCGTTCCCCGCCCCGTGGGTCCGCGAGCGGAAGTTCTGGCCGCACGTCTCCCGCGTGGACAACGTCTTCGGCGACCGCAACGTGGTCTGCACGTGCCCGCCGACGGACAGCTACGCGAGCTGACGTCCAGCCCCGATCGTTCACGAGGGTTCGCGCTTGGCCGAGCCCGCGGGCGGGACAGACCGTCGCCGCGTGGACGACCGCGGAATCGCCGTACGGTATCGCCGTGCGACATTGCCGTACGACATTGCCGTACGACATCAACGCACGATGCAGGCAGTCGCGGCGCTGGATGCCGTTCCCGCGCGAACCCTCGTGATCGATCCGGGCTATCGCAGCGCGTCGAGCATGAGCCCGATGTTCCGGAGGTTCCACGCCGCGGCGCACGCGGCGAGGAGCCACACTTCCGCCGTGGCCGCGCGCGACCGCGGCCGCCATGCGACCGCGGCGGCGCCGACGAGGAGCGACTGGGCGCCGACCCAGTGCGGAGCGTAGAGGAACGTCTCGCCCGCGCCCCAGACGGAGTGGAGCGCGTGGTGGAACCCGATCCAGCACGCCGCCGCGGCTCCGACCCCGCGCCACGCGCCGCCGCGCAGCCAGAGCGCCCGGAACCCTGCCGCAAGCAGGGCGAGGACCGCTGCGAGCGAGATCCAGGCCGCGGGGCCGGTCCGTCCCGACCGCTCGAGGGAGAAGCCCCACGGATGGCGGGACCCCTTCGCCTCGGCCAGCCGGTTCGGACCCCGGCCCGGGGGCGCGGCGAGCGACGCGTCCCGGACCGTCCAGGGGAACGCGGCCGCAGCCGCCGCCGGGTCGTCCTTCAGCCACTTCGCCGCGAACCGGGATGCGCCCGCGGCGCCGGCCGCGGGTTCCTTCCGCGTGTCCAGCAGCACGGCGGCGGCGACGACCGCGAGCGCCGCGCCCGCGACCGCCGCGCCTCGCAGGATTGTCCGGCCCCA
>JAJVHW010000062.1 GCA_022072415.1 Planctomycetota bacterium | reverse complement strand
TCGGCCGCATCGCCCGCGCACTGGCCGCGCGGCTCGCCCGCCCCGGCGTCGCCCTCCGCGTCGGCGATGCCGCGGCCCTCGCCGCCGCGCGCGCGACGCATCCGTCTCTGACCGTGTTGCTGCATCCGGGCCCGCCGGACGACTGCGCGGCGTGGGTGGAGGGGTAGGGTCAGATCCCGCCCGCGACGGCGCCGGCTGCGGCGGCGCTGTCACCGTCGGACGCGGCGGCGGGGTCGGTCGTCTCGGTGGACGCGAACGTCACGTAGCCGGCGCCGTAGCCCTTGAGGCCGTTGTGCCAGAGGATCTCGCCGGTGAGCGCGTCGAGGCACCAGACTTCGCCGGAGGAGCCGGCGTAGACGATCTCGCCCTCGATGCGGATCGAGACGACGGTGACCGCCATCTCGAGGCGGCGCTCCCACGCGATGGCGCCGGTGTCCTTCCAGAGCGCGAGCACGCGGGGGGCCAGGCCCACGAAGAGGAGGTCGTCGAGCTTGGGCTTGCGGGGGCGGACGGGCATGGGGCCTCCTGCGCGCGCGAGGCGCGTCGAGGCTCCGAGTCTACCCGTCGTGCGGACAGGAGGCCGCGCGCCGGGGCTACGTCGTGATCGCGGCCTACGTCGTGATCGCGGAGGTGTTCGCGGCGGCGGCGGCCGCAGCGGCCTGTGCCGTGGCAGCGGCGGCTGCGGACGCAGCGGTGTCGGCGCCGGCCATCGTGACGTAGCCCGTGCCGTAGCCGACCAGCTTGTTGTGCCAGATCACGTCGCCCGAGAGAGCGTCGAGGCACCAGACCTCGCCGGCGGTGCCGGCGTAGGCGAGTTCGCCGTCCTGGAGCACGGAGACGACCGTGGACATGGTCTTCAGCTTGCGCTCCCAGACGAGGGAACCGTCGTCGCGGCGGAGCGCCATCACGCGGGGCGCGACGCCGACGAGAAGCAGATCGCGGACCTTGAGCTTGCGGGAACGGGCGGGCATCGGGACCTCCTCGGCCGCATTGCGCGGCGCCGACGGAGTGTACGAGACCGCCGGGGGCGCGCACGGTCACCGCTCCGCGAGGGCGCAAGCCATCCACCCGCCGCCGCGGGAAAGGGCGCGCTTCGCGCCGAATCCGCGAGCGGCGCGATGCAAGCCGCACGGCGCCCTTCCCGCCGCATCCGCGAGCGGCGCGACGCAACCAGCCGCCGCGGTGGACGGCGCGCCTCGCGCCGAATCCGCGAGCGGCGCGATGCAAACCGCACGGCGCGCTCCGCGACGACCGTATCCGCGAACGGCGCCTGCGCTACTGCACGCCCGAGCCGGCGGCGAGGCGCTCGCCTTCGATCTCGTTCAGCACCTCGGGGGTGATGTCGCCGGTCGGGTACTGGCCGTCCATGCACGCCATGCAGAAGCGGCGCTCGCCCTGCTCGTTCGGCGGGCGGCAGGCGGCGACCATGTCGCCGATCTCCTGGTAGAGGAGCGAGTCGGCGCTGATCGCGGTGCGGATGCCGTCCACGTCGCGGTCCTTCGCGATGAACTCGCTGCGCGTGCTCATGTCCACGCCGTAGACGCACGGGTAGCGGAGGGGCGGGCACGACGACGCCATGTGCACCTCGCGGGCGCCGGTCTCGCGGACCATCTGGATGATCGCCTTGCTCGTGGTGCCGCGGACGATCGAGTCGTCCACGAGGAGCACGCTCTTCCCCTTGATCTCGAGGCGCACGGGGCTCAGCTTGTAGCGGATGCCCTTCTTCCGGTTCGCGTCGCCCGGCATGATGAACGTCCGGCCGATGTAGCGGTTCTTGAGGAGCCCCTCGCGGAAGGGCTTCTGGATCTTCGCGGCCATCTGCTGCGCGGCGGGCCGCGAGCTGTCGGGGACCGGGATCACGGTGTCGATCTCGATCTCCTTCTTCTTCACGTGGTCCTTCCAGCGGCGCGCGAGGGCGGAGCCGAGGCGCATGCGGGCCTTGTAGACGCTGATCCCGTCGATCTCGCTGTCGGGGCGGGCGAAGTAGATGAACTCGAAGATGCAGAGGTGGTGCTTCCCCTCGGTCACCTGCTTCACGACGGGCGCGCCGCCGTCGCGGAAGAGCATCGCCTCGCCGGGCTTGAGATCGCGGTCGATCCGGAAGCCCTGCGAGATGAGCGCGCACGACTCGCTGGAGACCATCCAGCGGTTCCCGCCGAGCTCCGCGCGGTGCCCGTAGACGAGCGGCTTGATCCCGAACGGGTCGCGGAAGGCGAGCATCCCCACGCCCGCGATGACGCAGACGACCGAGTAGCTCCCCTTGCACCGGGCGAAGACGCCGCGCACGGCGTCGAAGATCGCGTCGAGCGTCTCCGGGGAGTCCGGGGCCGCCGCGCGGCCGGCCGTGAGGTGCGCGAGCTCGTCGGCGAAGACGTTGAGGATCACCTCCACGTCGCACGACGACCCGACGTGCCGCCGGCACGTGTCCTTCAGCTCCTGCTTCAGCGCCTTGAAGTTCGTGAGGTTCCCGTTGTGCGCCATCGCGATCCCGAACGGGGAATTCACGACGAAGGGCTGCGCGTCGTCCACGGAGCCGCCGCCGATGGTCGGGTAGCGCACGTGGCCGACGCCCATCCGCCCCTTGTGGTGGCTGAAGTCCACGCGGTCGAAGACCTCGCGGACGAGCCCCATGCCGCGGTGGTGGCGGAAGTTCTGGCCGTCGTAGGTGGCCGCCCCCGCCGCGTCCTGTCCGCGGTGCTGGAGGAAGAGGAGGCCGTCCACGATCTCGCCGATCACGGGGCCGTTCCCGAGGACGCCGATCACTCCGCACATGCGTGAGCACTCCGGGGATGCAGGGTCCGCCCGTCGCCCGCCGGAGTCGCCTCCGCGCGGTCGGGACGAGAAGATCGCAGGTTACACCCGCAGCGGGACAGGGCCGAGCGCCGGGCGAGGGCGGCGAGCATGGTCCCGCGGCGGCCCGGGTCCGGGCGGCGTCACTTCCCGGGAGGCGCCGGCGCGTCCTCGGCGTCGTCGCCCTCGTCCGCGCCTCCGGCACCCTCGACCGCCGGGTCGCCGCCCCCGTCCTCCGGACCGCCGGAGAGCTGCGGCGGCGCGGGCGGACGCCTGCAGGCGACGGACCCGCGGAAACCGCCGATCCAGACGGACTTCCCGTCGCCGCCCGCGGCCACGGCGGTGACGTTCTCGTCGGCGAAGGCGAGGGCGCCGCGCGGGCGTCCGTCGGCGAGGTCGAAGACCGGGGCCTTCAGGCAGTAGTGCACGGCCACGAAGTCGGCGCCCACGGCGCACTGCTCGATCCGCACGCGGTCGGCGCCGCCGGCCTCCGGGTCGGAGAGCTCCTTCTGCCACACGAGGTTCCCGGTGGCGAAGTCCACCACCGCGATCCCCTCGGCGAGGCGCTCCTCCTTCATGTCCCCCGCCGACGTGACCCGCTCGAACGCGCACACGAGCTTCGCGCCGTCGCGCGTGAACCGCACGCCGTCGCAGCGGGCGACCGACGTGGCGACGGACGTGGCGACGGACGTCTCGCGCTTCGGCGCCTTCCAGTGGGTCCTGCGCCAGACTTCCTTCCCGGTCTTCACGTCGTCCACGCGGAGGGTCCCGTCCTCCCAGCGGACGACGCGTTTCCCGTCGGCGGCGATCACGGTGCCGTCGGTCTTCATCCCCGCGGGGACGGTGTCGATGTGGCGGAGCGTGGCCGCGTCCACGACGGCGCCGCCCTCGCCGACCTTGTCCAGGAAGAGCTTCGTCGGGTCGTCGAGGAGTCCCACCGCCTGGATCGCCCCCTTCGCCGGCTCCTCGCGGCGGAGGCGCGGCTGTTTGTCGTCGGCGTCGAGGCGCTTCTTCTCCGTGATCGTCGCGGCCGCCGCGTGCGCGGCGGGCCCCGCGACGTCGAACACCACGACCTGGCTCGTCCCCTTCTCGCCGGCGGGGACGGACGTCCAGGAGAGCGCGACGAGGAGCTTCCCGCCCGCGGCGGCGGCGAGCGTGCGCGCCGGAAGCACGGCGAGCGGCTTCGTCGCCGGGTCGCGCTCCTTCGCGCGCCACACCGAGAGCGTCCCGTCGCTTCCCGCGGCCGCGAACCACGCGCCGTCGGGGGACTCGGTCAGCGCGACGACGCGGGCGCGGATGCGGCGCTCGTTCGTCGTCGTCCACGTTTCGGCGTCGCCGGGAGCGTCTCCCTCCCCGGCGAGCGCGGGCGCGGCGGCGAGCAGCAGGGCGGCAGTTCTCATCCGCCGGGAAACGCGCGAACGGCGCGGCGCATGCCCGAGGCTCACGGCGCGCGCTTCCGTCGCGGCTTCCGCGGAGGGATCGCGTCCACGCGGATCGCCTCCTCGAGCCCTGCGAGCCAGTGCACGTAGCAGACCGGCCGGTAGCTCTCGTCGCCGCCGACCTGGATGCTCGGACCGGCGGTGCTCGGCTTCCCGTCCACGAGGCGCAGATTGAAGATCGCCTTCCGGTTGCACGACGCGCAGGTGGTCTTCACCTCCTCGATCGAGTCGGCGAGTTCCATCAGGCGCTTCGCGCCCTCGAACAGGTGCCCGCGGAAGTCGGTGCGGAGGCCGTAGCAGATGACGGGCACGCCCGAGGTCCGCGTGAGCTCGCGGAGCTGCTCGACCGCGGCCGCGGAGAGGAACTGCGCCTCGTCCACGAGCACCGCGTCCATGCCCCGGAACCGCGCGGGGTCGAGCACCGCGTCCGGGCCCATCACGAGGTCGGCCTGCCGGTGCAGCCCGGCCCGCGAGCGGATCCTCCGCGGCCCGTCGCGCGTGTCGAGGGCGGGCTTCACCACGAAGACCTTCTTCCCCTGCCGCTCGTAGTTGTGCGCGACGGCGAGCAGATTCAGCGTCTTCGCGCTGCCGACGGCGCCGTACCGGAAGTAGAGCTTCGCCACGGCGGGATGGTACGCGAACGGGCGGCAGGGCGCCCGGCTCCTCGGATCCCCGCAACATGGAACTGTCGCCGGGCTTGCCGGGACTTCACGGGCCGGGCGCAGCGTACGGGCGGAGGGTTCCATGACCGCACGAACGCCTGTCCGCACCGGAGCCGTCGCCGCCGCGCTCTCGGCCGCCTGCTGGGTCGCGCCGCCGACCGCGGCGCACGCGGCCGACGAGCCCGTCCCGCAGGCGCCCAAGGTCCGGAAGATCCGATTCCCCGCGCTCCGCGAGGTCGGCACGTCAGCGGCCGGCCAGACCGTGCGGCTCGGCGGGTTCTCCGGACTCTGGTACGAAGGGAAGGACGCGGCGAGCGGCCGGCTGCGGTTCGTCACGCACACCGACCGCGGGCCGAACGCGGACTCCGTGGACCTCGACGGCGACGGCGAGAAGGACCGCCCGTTCGTGCTCCCCGGGTTCCAGCCGCGGCTCGTCCGCTTCGAGGCCGACCTCGCGGCGGGCACGGTCGTCGTCACGGGCGAGACGCCGCTCTTCGGACGCGACGGCGTGTCCCAGGCGACCGGAGTCTGGAACGCTTCCGGGAAGGCGGGCATGGCCTGGAGCGACGAACCCTCGGTGGACCTGCGCGGATCGAAGCTCCCGACGGACCCGCTGGGCCTCGACCTCGAGGGCATCGCGCGCGGGGCCGACGGATCGTGGTGGCTCTGCGACGAGTACCGCCCGTCGCTCTGCCGCTTCTCGTCGGAGGGGCGCCTTCTCGAACGGCACGTCCCCGCCGGCGGCGACGCCGCGTTCGGAACTCCGTCGCTCCCTGCCGTCTACGCGCAGCGGAGGAACAACCGCGGGTTCGAAGGCGTGGCGGTGCTCGGCGGGCGCGTCGTCGCGTTCACGCAGAGCGCGCTCGACCACCCCGACGGCCCGAAGGACAAGACGTCGAAGGAGAGCCGGGTCGTGCGCGTGCTCTCGTTCGATCCTGCGGCGGGGAAGACCGCGGCGGAGTTCGCGTACGTCCTCGAGCCGGACGGTTCGGACAAGATCGGCGACGTGTGCGCCGACGGCGCGGGCGGGCTCCTCGTCCTCGAGCGCGACGACGAGGTCGGCCCGAAGGCGAAGAAGCGGATCTTCCGCGTGCGGCTCGACCGGGCGACCGACATCTCGAAGCTCTCCGCGGACGCCCTCGGCGGGAGGACGCCCGAGCAGGCGAAGCCGGAGGACCTCGCGGCCGCGGGAATCGCGCCCGTGACGAAGGAACTCGTCGCGGACCTCGCCGCGCTCGGATGCACGGACGCGGACAAGCCGGAGGGCCTCGCGCTCTGCGACGGCGGCGTGATCGCGCTCGTCAACGACGACGACTTCGGACTCGACGGGACCGTGGACGCGACGGCCGGCAAGGTCGGCTTCCGCGCGGACGCGCCGGTCTGGCTCGTCCTGATCGACACGCGCTGAACGGCCGCGGCGCGCCGACCTACTTCCGGCTGCGCTCCGTCAGGGAGTCGAGGACGAAGTCCATCGCGGGATCGATGTCGGCGGGGACCCACTCGAACAGGTAGACCGCCAGCGTCGTCTGCCATCCCTTGTCGCTCTTGAAGACCCAGCCCCGTGCGCGCTCCGGCTTTCCGCCCGTCTCGCGCACACCGGCGATCTCCCACATCATCGACCCGGTGATCCGCGCGTTGAGCGCCTTCTTCGCCGGCTCCTTCGCGGACTTCGGTTCGGCCCACTCCGCCTTCTTCTGGAAGAACGTGCCCATCGCGATGCCCTTGCCGTTGTCGCCGCCGATGCTGTCGTATCCCTTCACGCCGAACGAGAACGCGGTGTCCCAGGCGTAGTCGTCGAAACCGATGGTCCGGATGGCGCGGAAGTCGCTGTCGAACTGGTGGATGTAGCCGTCCTCGTCGTCCACGCTGAAGTACCGGGAGACGGGCACCTTCGCCTCGAGCGACGCGCCGGCCTTCATCACCTTCGCGACGAACGGGGCCTTCATCCCGAGCTTCGACCGGACGTTGATCACCGCGATCTCGTTCCACACGGTCGCGGCGTCGATGTCGGGTTCGGCGCGGTTCGCGAGCGGCCCGACCCGCGCGAGGGCGGCCTCGAGGATCGCCTTCGCGTCGTTCTTCTTCGCCGGCGGGACCGCCAGGGCGCGCTCCACCTGGCGCATGCCCCACGCGCGGATCACGGGCGGACCGTCGGGATGGGCCTTCATCGCCTCGTCGAGGAGCGCGTCGGCCTTCGCGGCGAGCTCCGCGGCCGCCGCGCCGGGGATCCGCGCCGCCTCGAACCACGTCGATGCCGCATCGGCGGCCGCGCGCCCGCCGTCGGCGCTCGCCTTCCATGACTTCATGAACAGGTCGGCGGCGTCGTTCCAGTCCGCCGGGTCCGACGTGCCGTGGTCGCGTTCGATCCGGCCCCGGAAGCGGCGCACCGCTCCCATCGACCAGAGCGCGTCGGCGTCGTCCTTCGCGGCGACGAGGCACTCCTTCGTCAGGCCCGAGAGCGTCGTGCAGCACGCGCGCGCCTTCTCGAGGTTCGCCTTCGTCACCTGTCCCGCGGCCTCGTCGAGGCCCTCGCAGATCGCGCGCACGGTCTTCGGACGGGTCTGGACCGCGGGCGCCACGGCGTCGAGCAGGTCGGCGACGAACTCGAACCGTCCGTCGGCGATGAGCTCGCCGACTTCGGCCGCCTGCTTGTCCAACTCGTCGGCCGCCGCCCGCGGCGGAGCTGCGACGGCGGCGAACGCCAGAGTCACGGCTGCGACTGCAGCGCGGAGCGGGGACCGGAACGGAGCACGGGCCATGGTTCCCTCCTGCGGGACGCGCCCGCGGTCCGGGATCCTGCGGGGGATCCCCGGCGGGACCGAGCGCGAAATCGCGGGGACGCGGTCCGTCACTCCCCGCGGACGCGGGCGCACCACTCCGCGAGGAGCGACATCTGCGCGGCGAAGTCGTGCGTCGCGGAGCCGGTCGGCGTCTTGAAGAAGCAGGCGAGCCAGGGGAGCGCGCCGCGCTCGCCGCGGCGGTGGGCGAGTTCGGCGAGCCGCGCGAGGTCGAGCACGAGCGGCGCGGCGAGGGCGGAGTCGCAGCCCTGCCAGAGGAAGTGCATCTGCATCCGCGCGCCGAGGAAGCCCCGGAAGTGGATGAAGTCGTAGGCCTGCTTCCAGTCGTCGAGCGAGGGCACGTAGTCGATGCGGACGCGGCTGTGCGTGCGGTCGTCGCCGAGTATCCGGCGGAGCGCCTCGTCCTTGTCACGCACCTTCGACGCCAGGGCCGCGGGAGCGCGCAGCACCTCGCCGTCGCGGTTCCCGAGCATGTTGAAGCCTTCCCACGACATCACGGCCATGTGGCGCGCGACGAACATCGGCGCGAGCACGGTCTTGACGAGCGTCTCGCCCGTCTTCCCGTCGCGCCCGGTACACGGGACGCCGCGCTCGCGCGCCGCCTCGGCGACGCCGGGCGACTCGCACGCGACGGCCGGCGTGAAGTCCACGAACGCGCATCCCGCCTCGATCGCGGACATCGCGTACACCACCGAAGGCGGGAGCGGAGGCGAGGACCGCCTCGCCGCGAGCGCGCGGCGGAGCGACGCGGCGGACGCGAGCCGCGGGTCGGACGCGGGGGCGCTCTCGGTGGACGCGACGTTCACGACGACGACGTCGTCGAGGCGGTTCCGCCGCCGGAAGCTCCGGAGGTCGCCCGCGAGGCGCGCCACGGCGTCGGACGGCCCCTCCGCGGCCCCGCGGCGCACGCCGGGCATCGCGCGCACCTCGTCGCTCGCGCCGACCAGCGTCCCCGGCCGCACCTCGCGGTCGGCGCGGCGGAGGTCCGAGGCGATCGCCCGCAGGAGGTCCGGTCCGAGGAGCCCGTTGCGCTCGCCGAACTCGCGGGCGGACGCGGACACCGAACCGTCGCGCACGTCCCATCCGCCGAACACGAGCGACGCGACCGGCGCGAGCGGGACGCCCGCGAAGAGGGGCGTCTCCGTGACGAGCCCCGTCGCGTCGTTCCTGCCGCGCACGATCGACGCCGCGCCCGCGATCGCGCAGGTCGCCACGTTGCCGTAGGCGCCGACCAGCCACACGCCCACGCGGCGGGCGCCCGTTCGGCGCGGATGGGCCGGACGGCCCGGGACACGGCGTGGAATCTTCAACGGGTCTCCTCGGTGCGCAGGTCCTGCCAGCGGCGGATCGTGCGATCGTAGCGCAGCGGCCACGTCTCGCCAGCGGGCGCGGGGGCGCGGGACGCGGGCGGCGGGCCGGACGGTGTTCCGCCGCCGGCCAGGTCGCCGGCGCGCGCGAAGGTCCCGAGGGCGTCGAGCAGCGC
>JAJVHW010000014.1 GCA_022072415.1 Planctomycetota bacterium | reverse complement strand
CCGGTCATCGACGATGCTCGGATCGGCGTTGATGCTCGCCGGGAGCCGCGAGAGCGGCCCCACCGGCTGCCACGACGCGGGGCCGGCGTCGATCCGCAGGTAGCGGAACACCCGGTAGGGGGACTGGCCGGTGTCCACCCAGACCTGCCCCTCCTGGGGGTTCGCGGGTGGAGCGGCTCCGGCGAAGCCCGTCCGGAGTTCGACCGTGCGCCCCTCCAGTTCGAGGAACGCCACCGGGATCGAGTCGCCGGTGACGGGGTCGTCGTTGAGGGGGGCCCACGTCGGCACGCACCGAGGATCGGGGCGCGTCAGAGTCGTTCAACCGCACGAGCTACGGCGCGATGAGTCCGTGTCCGCGAAGCGCGTTGAGGATCTGGACGACCGCGGCGCGGCACATCAGGTCGATCACCATGCCGCCGGCCGGATCCGCGATGGCGCCCGCCCGCGCGCCGACGACCTGGTCGCCCGCGACGACGAGTCCGGAGCCGAGGACGAACTTCGACCCGTCGAGCGCGGCGACGCCGCCTGCGTCTCCCGCCGGGAGCCAGCCGACCGCGAGCTTCCCGTCCCCGAGGGCCTTCGGGATCGCGTCGGCGGTCGGAGCGGCGGTCGCCACCTCGTCCGCACCGCCGTTCTGGTGCGTCGCTGCGTGCGGCACCGCAGGGAGCCACGCCGGGGCGAGCTTCCCGCTCGGCATCGCGATCGGGATCTTCCCGGCCGCTGCGGCCTCCTGCGCGTTGGCCGGGTCCTGGACGACCTTCGCGCTGCCGTCGAGCGTCGCGAGACCGTCCGGGACGCCGGCGTCGTCCTCCGTCCAGACGAGCTTCCACGCCACGGGCTACTCCATCTCGATCTGGCGCAGGCGCGGCGCGAGTGCCTGGTGCCGGAGGAGCTCGAGCGCCATGAGCACCGTCTCGGGACTCGCCGCGTGGGTGTTGATGACGTCGGCGAGGTCGTCGTGGAGGAGGCGCGTCCGCTCCTTCTGCGTCCCGGGCGTTCCGACGGCGACGGGCGGACCGGGGTCGGGCGCCGTGGGCTCGGCGGGTGCCATCGGCGGGACGGGCGGTCCGGGAGGGACGAAGGCGACCGGTGCGCCACGGCGTGCGTCCGCCTGCCGCGCCGCGCGCGCGTGAACCCGGGCGACGAACTCCGCGTCGGCCACGGTCAGTACCAGACCATGGGCCGGTTGATCGTCGTGTCGAAGATGAGCCGACCGACGGCGGGCGCCGCGGGACGGGCTCCGGTCGTGTAGCCCTTCGGCCGCAGGCCGACGACCTCGTTGTCCGCGAAGTCCCAGGCCGTCCCGGCCTGCGCCGCCGCCGGGACACGCGTGTCGGAGAGCCGACCGTCGTTGCCGGCCGCCGCCTGCTGCGACCCGGTGCCGAGCGTGCGGAGGGACGGCGTGCCGACCACGCCGTCCTTGTTCGCGGCCGCGACGTGGGCGTCGGTGATCCCGAGGGCTTTCACCCGGAGCGTGTCGGCGTTGATCTCCAGCGTCGAGCCGTCCACGTTCACGTCGAGCGTGTTCCCGGTCTTCGTGAGGCCCGCGCCGCCCACGATGTCGCCGGCGCCCGAGAACTGCGTCCACGTGAGCGCGGTCGTCCCGACGACGATCGGCGCGTTCGTCGTCATCACCCAGAGGGTGTCCGCGTTCGCCGTGCCCTCCTCGACGAAGACCGACGCGCTCCGCAGGTCCCCTTCGCTGTCGGCGTCGGCCGCCCGCGCCCATGCACCCGCCGCGGCGACGTAGATGCCGTTCTCCGAGGCGGTGTTCTGGCTCTTCACCAGGACGCGGTCCCCGGCGACGACGTTCACGCCGTCGATCGTCTGCGCGCCGGAGAGCGCGATGTCCCCGGTCGTCGCGGCGCGGACGGAGTCCTTCGGCGCGAGGCCCTGCGCGACCGAGTCGACGTAGCCCTTCGTCGCGAGGTGGGCGGCGGCGGACGGATCTGCCGCGTTCACGCCCTTGAAGGCGCCGAAGTCGAGGTCCCGGGTCAGAGGCCCGAGCGCCGGCGCGGCGTCGCTGCGCATGGCGGTCGACGCGGCACCGTTGACGGCGGCACCGCCGATCGTCGCGGAGGGGTTCGCGAACCCTCCGAAGTCGTCCTCGGTGATCAGCTTCTTCCACGCCATGGGGTCGGGTCTCCGGGGCCGGATCCAGAGTCGCCCGAGTGCAGAGTCCTTCAAGTCGGACGCCACGGCGGGAACTACTTGCTCCGTCCCGGGCCGGGCAGAACCGCTCCTCTCCCCCAGATGCCCGGATCTCGTTCGGCGTGACCTTGATCCGTACCGCGCCAGAGCGAAGGTCCGGACATGCACGAGGAGGTCCCGATGAACGAGCCGCGCGCGAGGGGCTACGTCCCCGACTGGGTTCCCGAGGGCTGGCGCGCCCCGGCGCACCCGTACCCGGACATGCGCTGCGAGCGTTGCGGCGCGCAACTCGTCCCGTGGGGCGTGGTCCACCGCGACGGGCGCGAGCTCGTCCAGATGCACTGCGGGGACCACCCGGTCGCGGACCGGCTGTGGGACGAGCGGACCGACGAGGACTGCGGGGCGGCTTCACGAACCGAGGAGGTAGCGATGCGGGGACTCTGCGACGGCGGGATCGACGGCGGCGGGAGCTACGTCGAGTACGTGTTCGAAGGGCGGCGCGAGCAGGGCTGGGTCTACCGGCTCCTACGCGGCGACCTCGTCCAGATCGAGACGTTCTCGGGCGACTACGTCGTGCTCCACTACGTCCGGCGCTCGGACGTCCGCCACCTCTTCACGGAGGCCGAGATCGCCGAAGCGATGCGGCGCGGCTGAACTGCGCGCGACCGCGGGGGATCCGGCGCGTACACTCGGCGTCACGAGATCAGGGCTGGAACTGACCCTTCCGTAAGATCGCGCGGCCACTACTCCACACCACATTCCCCCTTTCCCTACAGCCGACGGTCGTCCCTGGTCTCTCGAACGCGATGCGACGCGTTCTCGCGCGCGTACGATGTCGCGCGATGAGCGATGTCCCTCCGTCTGCTACCTGCTCCGATGAGACCCGTGCGGCATCGAAGCTCCTCCTCGACGACGCGCTCGGAGCACTGCGCGCGAGCTACCGAACGACCACGTTCTTCGTCGAGCGTGACCTCGTATGGACGACTCAGACGTGGCTGCTGCGCGAGGTCCTGCGGCGCGGTCTCGACATCACCGTATCGACCGAGCACCCGATCGAGCCGGGCGAGCGCAGGGCATTCTCCGCTGACCTCGCGCTTCTCAACTCCGCTCGCGCTGTGATCGCCGTCGTCGAGTTCAAGTACGAGCCGAACCACGCGCGGCTCGACGTCCCGAAGTCGAAGCTGCCAGTCGTCGACTGGGCGGCCGTCGTCCGCGACAGCGAGCGCGTGCGGCGCTGGTGCGCCGAGCACCGCTGCGCGCATGGGCTCGCTGTCTTCGTAGACGAGGGGGGCTACTTCCGGCATCGACCGCCGCCGGATGGTGCGTCGTGGCACGACTGGAGCGACGCGGGCGTCTCGGTGCTCATCACCCGCGGCGACGCGTAGACAGCCGGAACGTCGGGCGTCGCCGCCTCAGGTTCCAAGCGCCTGCCAGTGCACCGTCGGCGCGAACGTCGCCGGGTCCTCGACGAAGACCGCCGCCCCCGGCCTGAGCGTCACCTGCGTCGCCGTCACGGCGACGATCTCGACGCTGCCCGGGTAGCCGAGCAGGTGGGCCGTCACCTTCGGCGCGTTCTGGAAGGGGACCGGGAACGTGACGACGACCGGATCGTTGGGCCCGACGACGACCTCGCCCTCGAGCTTCCGGTTGAACTTCCGCCGCGTGACGACGAGGCGCGGGACGCGGACGAAGCGCAGGCCGTCGCCCGTGACCGTTACGCGGAGCCGAGTCCGCCAGTATCTATATGTGCCCGGCGCGAAGGGGCGCCAGCCGTCCCACGCGCCTCCGGGCGTCGGGCTCGTGTCGATCTCGATCTTCGCGTCCACGGGCACGAGCGGCGTGAGCCGCCACGAGTTCTGCGAGGCGAAGCCCGGCGTCCCGAGGGGGACGAGCTGTTCGTCGCGGCCAGAGCGTGCGCCGAGCGCGGGGCGACGGATCGCACCGAAGGGGAGGCCCGCGTCTACAGGCTGCGCCGCGCCCATGTCCACCTCGACGCGCTGGTGCTCGACCTGCCCGGCGTCGAAGACCGGCGACTCGTACACGCCCCGCGGCCAGTACTTCGCAAAGCACGGGACGCCCGCGAGGGAGCCGAACGGCACGACCGCCGCGCCGAAGTGGAGCGGGAGCCGCTCCTGGCGCAGCACGCCACTGTCTACTTCGAGGTGGGTCTTCGTGCCGGGCCAGCCGAGCGCCCCCTGGTCGGCCGCGTCCGCCGTGACGTGCGTGTCGAGCGCCGCGATCGTGATCGTCGCGGACGCCGCCGCGCGCGACGTGCGCCCGAGGGAATCCACCGCCTTCACGAGGAGCCTCGTCGCGCCGGACGCGGACCACGCCCACGCGAGGCCCGTCCCGGTCACCCCCGCGGCGATCCGCGTCCCGTCCTCCCACGAGTCCCCGACGCGCGCCTCGTGGGCCACCGTGACGCCGTCCGTGGCGGCATCCCACCGAAGGTTGACGTTGGGGCCGTCCTGCGCGGCGGCGAAGCCCGTGGGCGCGGCGGGGAGCGCGGGCGTCCCCTCGTCCGCCGTCGGCGCGACGCGGAGCGTCTCCCACTCGTCCTCCGCGGCGAGGCTCCCGTCCGCCTCAACGGGGACCACCGCGAACGTGTAGCTCCGCTCGGGGTGGAGCCCCGTCGCCGTGAACTCGCTCGCGTCGGTGCGCCCGATCTCCGTCCAGCCGGAGTCGTCGGCACCGCGCTTGAGCACCGCGACCGTCACGCTCTGCGTGCGGCTCCAGGAGAGGACCGCCGCGACGTACCTCTGCGTGTCCGCCATCACTGCACCCTCGCCCGCAGGCCCGTCACGCGCCGCGCGGCGCTCCGCGTCGTCGTCGTGCTCGCGGACGCCGTGGCCGCCGTCGCCGGCGCGGCGCTCACCGGCACTGTGACGCTCTTCAGCGCGTAGACCGAGGAGTCCATCACGCGCCCGGCGTACCGGACGGTCAGCTTCCCGTCCTCGTCGCGCCCGACCGCGCCCGCGAGGACGCGGACCTTCAGCTCCGTCGCGTTCCCGCCGGTCGAGTACGGCACGCGCGTCTTCACGGTGACGATGTCGCCCGCCTCGACGTGCTGGACGCCGGGGTGCGCCTCCCAGGTGCAGGGAAAGGGGAGCGCGCGCGCCTGCTCCGCGAGGTGGCGCAGCATCCGAGCCGCCTCCGTCTCGCGGGTCACGCCGCGGAGGTCCACCTCGCGGACGTTGAGCGGCGTTGCCTCGGGGAGCCCGTCCACCGGGTAGAGGAGCTCGTCGCGCTCGTAGTCGAGGAACTCGCTCCAGAAGGAGCCCTTGACCCCGGTCGGCGACTTGCCCCACTCGTCGAGCCGTAGCACGAACTTCGACATGTTCTGCGCGGCCGGGTCCACGTCGTCCACGAAGGTGAAGACCGGATCGCCGTCCTGGTCGAGCGGGAAGCGCCAGCGCGCGCCCTGGAGCGTCGCGAAGCAGTACCCGAGGAACGCGAGGTCGCCGACCGTCTCCATGAGGGACATCGGCGTGTCGAGGACGACGTTCAGGCGGCAGCGGCGCTCGCCGTTCGTCGCGGACGCGGGGCGCGTCGCGTCGTCGCCCGGGCGGTGGACCCACTGGTCGCAGAAGTCCGCGAAGGCGACGAGGCCGTTCAGCGATCCGTCCGTCCCGACGAGGAAGTCCGACCCCGTGAAGAAGTAGCCCGCCCCGTACCGCTCGACGGCCGCGCCCTCGGCCGAGGTCACGAGGTCGCGGATCGCGAGCGCGGCGTTCTGGCTGCTGCCGAGGTCCCGCGCGCCGCCGAGGTCCGTGGTCCGCGGGTCGTAGAGCGCCCCGCGTTTCGCGACGCAGGTGACGCGGAGGCTCCCGCCCTGGAGCGCCGCGCCGACGTTCCCGCGGAGGCCGAGGAGCGCCGTCCCCGGGTACGTAAAGCCCTCGCGCGTCACCTCCGTGACGTACGTGAACTGGATCTCGTCCACGACGAGCGCGTCCGTGGACTCAGCCGTCTGGCGCGTCACGCGGACCTCGTAGGGCGCGCGGTCGAAGTCGGCGAGCGCGTCCGCCGCGCCCGTGTCGCCTGCGATGCTCCGCTTCTCCAGTTCGTCGCGGAGGCCGATCTCCCAGCGCATCGTCGAGGCGCGCTCGCCGATCAGCTCGAACGAGTTCCCGGAGTGCGACGGGAGAACCGTCCAGGTCGTCGCGCCCTGCTTCCGGTACTCGACGCGCACGCGGACCGTGATCGCGTTCGTCCCGCCGTCGTCCTTGTACTGGATCATCCCGCGCGGCGCGGAGATGCCGACCCGGAGGTCGTCCACCTCGCGGCCGTCCGTCGAGTAGGTGTTCCCGACGTTCCGGGCGAGGACCTGCTCCTTCGGGTTGCGCGACTGCTCGAGGTCCGTGAAGCCCTCGATCGGCTGCTGGTCGAGGGTTCCCGGCCGCCACGTGACGCGGAGGCCGTGGAAGGGCGTCGTCCGGTACTTCGCCGTGAGCTTCTTCCCGTTGCCGGGAGCCGTGCCGAAGACGAGCTTCGTCACGCCGTTCGCCCCCTGGACGATCGCGAGCGACTCGGCGGCGAGGTAGTCGTAGGTGACGCGGACCGTGTAGCCGGTCGGCGGGCGCGTCTTGAACCGCAGGCGGAGCTTCCACGCGGCGAGCTTCTGCGCGCCCCAGCGGTAGAGCCCCTCGCGCGGGAGCTGCTCGAGCTCCGGCCGGCCGGTCCCGCGGATGTAGACCCGGACCGTGCCGCCGAGGATGCGCTCGCGCTTGTCGTCGCGGCGCAGGTCGAAGGTGAGCTTCGGGACGGGGAGCCGCTTCCCGGTGATCGGGTCCGTCTTCGCCGCGGGCGGCGCCGGGACCGTGAACTCGGCCGACGCAGACCGCTTCGACCACGCCTTCTGGACCCCGTCCACGAAGACCTCGACGGCCGGGGCCTCGTCGTCCCCGAGGAAGACGCGGTCGTGCGGGAACGGGAACTCCTTCTTCGAGCCGTTCCCCTTCCCGAGGCTCTCCTCGCGGACCTTCGACACGATCGGCCGGTCGTTGATCTCGATGTCCGTCACGTCCGCGACCGGCCCCTCGCAGATCACGCCGAGCCAGCGGAACTCCTGCCGCGCCGTGTTCCGCACGTCGCCGGGCGAGACGCCCTCGACGGCCTCGGTCACCGACTCCGCGATCACGACCGGCTTCACGCGGTGGATGCCGTAGAGGATCGGGACGTGGGCGTCCGGCCCGCGGGGGTTCTCGAACTGGTCGATCCCGTAGGTCGGCGAGTCGCGGAGGTTCTTCTGGCGGGGCGGCGTCGGCGTGAGCGCCGTGCCCGCGATCGTCCCCGCGCCCGCGACCATGAGCGGGATGCCGATCTCGGCGAGGACACCCGTGAAGGTGAGGATCGCCCCGACGACGAGCTCCAGCCCGCCGATGATGTAGCCGAGTCCCTTCCCCATGGCTCAGCCCACCCGGAGCGCGCGCGCGTCGGCCGCGGTCGGGAAGCCGCCGAAGCGGAGCGGCTCGTCCTCGAAGTGGCTGCGGCAGTCCTCGCGCGTCTTGTCACAGGTCGGAAGGTCGCCGACATAGCCGCAGTGGGCGCCCTTGTAGAGCCAGCCGCAGCGGAGCCCCTGGAGCGTCCGGTCCGGGACGCGGATCGCCTCGGCCGGGAACACGCCGAGGTCGAAGGCGACGGCGTCGCGTCCGACGAACGAGTAGGCGTTCACGAAGAGCGTCCACTCGATGACCAGATCCGCCGGCGTCGCGCCCGTGAGCATCGAGCGGGCGGCCTGCCGGATCGTGACGCGGCGGCCGCGGAGGTCCTCGCCGCCGGTGTCCGGGTGGCAGAGCGGGCCGAGGACGCCGTCCGCGTTCTGGAGGACCATCTGGAGCGACGGCACCTCGCGCTCGGCCGACTCCTGGATCTCGCCGAAGGTGCCCGCCGTCGGTTCGAAGGTGAGGCCGTTCCACACGCGCGCCTCGGTGTCGAGGGCGTAGCGCAGCGGCGTCGTCGCCCGCGCGATCTCGACGAGCGCGACGAGGTCGAGCGCATCGCCCTGGAGGAGCGCGAGGAAGGCGGCGTCCTTCTGCCTCATGAGGCGTTCGGGACCGCGGCGTAGCTGAAGCCGGGTCCCGTCTCCCTGAGCTGGATCGCGACCGTTCGGTCCGCGATGGCCGCCGCGCCGACGCCGCCCGCTTCGAGCTCCTGCTCGGACGGGAGGTCGTCGCCCTCGAACCGGACCATGTGGAGGAACTCGTACGCGAGCGCGACCGTCGCCCCGAGGCCGGGTGCGGTCCCGAACCGGACGACGCACTTCGCCGAGGTCCCGAGGACGTACGCCGCGCCCGTCTCGTTGACGATGGAGTAGTGGACGCCGAGCGTCTGCACCGCGCCGTTCTTCCGGACGACGAGGGTCGCCGTGTCCACGTAGCGCCGCGTCGCCGCGAAGTCCTTCTGCGTCGCCGACAGGGCGGCGGGCGCGTCGTCCATCTGTGCCGCGCCGGGGTTCTGCGGGCGGTAGAGGAAGGGTTCGAAGCCGCCGAATCGGGCGTTCCAGAAGGACTCGAAGTCGCGGTAGCTCCCGCCCGGGTTCGGGAAGAGGAGCGTCCCCCGGACGACGAGCTCGCCCGCGGCGTGGAGCTTCTGGAGCGTGCGCCGTCCGCCGCCCTGCTCGTGCACGGCGTTCCCGAACGCGAGGTACTCCCGGAACCCGCGCCGGAGGAACACGAACGGGAAGGTCGCGGTCGCCATCAGTCCCTCGGGCGCATCCCGCGCCGGCCGCTCCGGCGCAGAGCCGACGCGACGATCGCGGCGCGCGCGTCGGGGGAGGACCGCGCCATCACCTCGTCGGCGATGACGGCGGGCGGCCGGACCGTGAGCGCCACGTGGACGTCGCCCTCGCCGCCGCCGGAGTTCGCGCCGTTCGACACCCTGACGAGTTCGCCCGGAGAGAGCTTCATCGAGACGAGTTGGCTGTCGAGGCCGCCGAAGCCGCCGACGCGCCACGTTCCGCCGTGTGCGCCCGTCGCCGCGGGGGCGGCCTGTGCCGCCACCTGCCCGCCCGCCGCGCCCGCAGCGCCACCCGCGGCGCCCAGGCCGGGGAACAGGGAGAGGATCGCCTTCATGATGAGCGCCTGCTCGATCA
>JAJVHW010000146.1 GCA_022072415.1 Planctomycetota bacterium | reverse complement strand
CGGACGGAGCCGGCGACGCGGGCGCCGCCAGCGGCTCCGGCGCGACCGGCTCGAGTTCCGGCTCGCGCTCGGGGCGCGCGGACACGGGCACGGTCGGCTCCTCGTTCACCGCGGCGGCGATCACGGCTGCGGACGCAGCCGTCGCCGGCTTCGCGCCGGTGGGGATGCCGTCGTTCGGCCGTCCCGTCATCGCGGGGAGCGGGACGCGCTTCACCGCGCGCCGCGACAGGTACTTCAGCGCCTGGCGCACGTCCTCGAAGCTCCCCGTCGCGAGGCCGTCCACCACGTCGCCGACCGGCTGCGACACGTGGCTCTCCCGGAGCGCCTCGCGGTCCACGGGGCGGCCCGGCATCGGCACGATGCCCGTCGCCACCTCGAAGAGCGTGCGCCCCGCCATCACGGCCTGGATCCGCGCGTTCGGGACGATCGTCCGCCCGGTCTCCTGCTTCCACGTGAAGAGGTCCGGCGGGAGGTAGCCGGGGACGTGCGGGAACTTCCCGCTCTCGTCGCCGATCTCGACGAGGCTCCCCGCGTCGAGGAGCCGCACGCGACGCTCGGGGCGGCCCATCATGCGGAGGTTCCCGGGGCGGAGATCGGCGTAGTAGAAGCCGTGCTCCTGCAGGTCCACGAGCGCGTTCAGCAGCACGACGGCGACGCGGTCGAGGTTCTTCCGGAGGAGCGCCACGGGCACGTCGCTCCGATGGATGCGCGCGAGCCAGTGGTCGAGGTCGAAGCCCGGGAGCCACTCCATCACGAGCACCGGCTCGGACGCCGTGAACTCGCCGCCGCGGGCCGTGTCGAGGAGCGGATTCGCGAACTCGTGGAGCCCGAGCGAGATCGGCATGAAGCGGCTCGCGCTCGCGTCGAGGTTCCGGGCCTCCTCGCGCAGGCTCTCGCGCCGGCGGCGGAGGAAGTTCGACGAGAGCTCGATCCCCCGGTGGTAGGGGACGAGCGGGATCTTCGCGACGACGCGCCGCGCGTCGGGGTTGCGGAGGTCGGTCGCGAGGAACACGGCGCCCTCGGCGCCGGCCGCGTAGAGGCTGTCGATGCGGAAGCGGTCGGCCACCACCGTCCCGTCGAGGCGTCGCAGGGCCTCGCCGAGCCCCGGCATGCCCCGGGAATCGAAGGTGCGGCAGACGCGGCGCTCGCGCGCGGCGTCGGTGTGGCGCACGGACGCGCCTCCGGGAGTTGTCGATGAGTGCGTGGCTGTGTGGCTCAAGGCGCGCGGCCTCCGCTTGCGGGCCCGGCACGGCGGCCCGCTCGGTCCGGTTCATCGGGAAGCGCGCGTCCTCAACTTGAGAATCCCCGGCTCTCGCGCGACTGGAGAGGCGGCGGGCCCGGAGCTACCCTCGCCGTTCCGCCCTCGAGGGCGCGGAGGAGGCACACGATGTACGACGGCGCGCGCGAGGTGTACCGGACGACGCTCGACGAGATCCGCGAGGCGGGGCTCGAGAAGCGGGAGCGCTGGATCGTGTCGCCGCAGGGCGCCGAGATCCGCGTGCGGCGGCCGGACGGACGCGAGGCGGCCGTCGTCAACTTCTGCGCGAACAACTACCTGGGGCTCGGGAACCACCCGCGGCTCGTCGAGGCCGCGCACGAGGCGCTCCGCACGCACGGGTACGGGCTCTCGTCCGTCCGCTTCATCTGCGGCACGCAGGACATGCACAAGACGCTCGAGGCCCGCATCGCCGCGTTCCTCGGCACCGACGACACGATCCTCTACAGCTCGTGCTTCGACGCGAACGGCGGGCTCTTCGAGACGCTCCTCGGCGAGCAGGACGCGATCATCAGCGACGAGCTGAACCACGCGTCGATCATCGACGGCATCCGCCTCTGCAAGGCCGACCGCCACCGCTACCGGCACATGGACCTCGCGCACCTCGAGGAGCTGCTCCGGGCCACGCAGGGCGCGCGCATCCGCATGGTGGCGACCGACGGCGTGTTCTCGATGGACGGCGACATCGCCGAGCTCGACAGGATCGCCGACCTCTGCGACCGCTACCGCGCGCTCCTCATGGTGGACGACAGCCACGCGACGGGGTTCGTCGGGAAGACCGGACGCGGGTCCATCGAGCACTGCGGCGTGATGGGGCGCGTGGACGTCGTCACGAGCACGCTCGGGAAGGCGCTCGGCGGGGCGTCGGGCGGGTTCACGACGGGGCGGAAGGAGATCGTCGAACTGCTCCGCCAGCGCTCGCGGCCCTACCTCTTCTCGAACACGCTGCCGCCCGCGATCGTCGGCGCCGCGACGGCCTGCCTCGACATGCTCTCCGCGACCACCGAGCTCCGCGACCGCCTCGAGTCGAACACCGCGCGCTTCCGCGCCGCGATGAC
Organism: Planctomycetota bacterium; assembly: GCA_022072415.1. Taxonomy (GTDB): domain Bacteria; phylum Planctomycetota; class JAJSAM01; order JAJSAM01; family JAJVHW01; genus JAJVHW01. Next base: position 7,101 of record JAJVHW010000146.1, on the reverse strand, counting down.
CTCCGCCGGGTTCGACATCCGCCCCGGCGTCCACCCGATCGCCCCCGTGATGCTCGGCGACGCCCGCCTGGCCTCCACCATGGCCGACAAGCTCCTCGACGAGGGCATCTACGTCATCGGCTTCAGCTTCCCCGTGGTCCCGAAGGGCAAGGCCCGCATCCGGGTGCAGATCTCCGCCGCCCACACGACCGCCCAGATCGACCACGCCGTCGCGGCGTTCACGAAGGTCGGGCGGGAGCTCGGGGTCGTGAAGTAGCCCTGCCACATCCCCGGTTCCGATCCGCAGCCCGGCTCGCCGGGGGCGGTAGGATCGCCGCAGCATGAAGCGACTGACGGCGGTTCCGGCGTGCGTGGCGGTGTTCCTGGCGGCGGCGCCGGCGCTGGCGGGGGACGAGTACGGGGTCTCCGCGTTCAGCGGCGGGTACCAGGAGCCGCCGGGCGGGGCGGTCGTGCAGATCGCGTCGGGGCAGGACGACGCGCTGCGCGAGGTGACGCTGCCCTTCGAGTTCCCGTTCTTCGCGCGGCTCCACACGCGGATCACCGTGTCGTCGAACGGGTGGCTCGCGTTCGGGTCGGCGCCGTCGGGCGCGGCGGGCGTCTCGTCGAACCCGGCGCTGCCGTCGGACGCGCTGCCGAACGGGATCGTCGCCGCGCTGTGGGACGACCTCTCGACCGGTGCCGCGGGCTCCGTGAAGACGTTCACGCTCGGCTCGGCGCCGGCGCGGACGTTCGTCGTCGCGTGGCACCACGTGGACACGTTCAGCGGCGCGACCGACGACGACCTCTCGTTCCAGGTGCTGCTGCACGAGGACACGGGGATCGTCGAACTCGCCTACGCCGCGGACGGCGTCTGGGACGGCCTCTCGTTCACGGCCGGGATCGAGGACCCGTCCGGCACGATCGCGTTCGGCGGTCCGGGGCTCGGCAACGCGAACGTGGGGCGTCCCGCGGACGACGCGCGGTTCACCCCGCGCCGCGTGACGTACTCCGGAACGCTCCTCCGCGACGTGCCCGCCGCCGACGCGAGCGGCCTCGGCAACTCGACGGTCTCCGGCCTCCCGGTCCCCGGCACCGACGTGCGCGCCGTCCGCGAGGACACGGGCGAGACGGCCGCGCGCGGGCGCACCGCGGCGGACGGATCGTTCACGGTCGAGGTGTTCGGGGCCGACGCTCCGGCCACGTTCGGGCTCGACGTGCTCTCCTCCGGCGCCGAGGGGCGGGCGATCGGCGGCGGCGGGACGGTCTACTCGAACCGGTTCGCGTCGTCCCTCCCCGCGAGCGACGCCGCGGGAGTGGACGCGACGTTCGGCTCCGCCGTGGACGCGACGGACGCCTCGATCCGCCGCGCGCTGAACGTGTGGCTCGCGGCGCGCAGCGTGCTCGTGCTCGCCGCCGACCACGCCGCCGCCGCGGTCTCCGGCACGGCGACGCCGGCCGAGACGATCCCGCCCCTCGACCTCGTGTGGACCGCCGGCGCCGCGGCGCAACTCGGCGCGACCGGCTACGTCCCGGCGGCGGGCACGACCGCCGCGTCGGTGCAGGTGCACGACGGCGCCGACAACCCCGACCCGTGGGACCCTGACGTGATCGGGCGGGAGGCCGCGCAACACGTGCTCGCGTCGATCTCCGTGCATCCGGGCCGCATCGCGCCGAGGAGCTTCACGACGGCCACGACGGCGCCGTTCGCGTGGGCCGACGGGTTCGCGACGTGGTACGTGTGCGCCGCGAAGGGCGACGCGCGGTTCTTCGACACGAAGAGCGCGACCGCGGCCGACGTGCTCGACCTCGAGGCGACGCCCGCGGGCGCCGCGCGGGGGCCCTCGGTGACGGGTTCCGTCGCCGCCACGCTGTGGGACCTCTCCGACACGGACGCGACGGAGCCGGTGGACGAGGTCTCGGGCACGTCGGGCGCGGCGCCGTCGGACCAGGCGCGCATCTTCGCGGTCGTCGACCTCGCGATGGACGCGCTGCCGCAGGGCGTGTCCGCATTCGACGTCGGCCGCTTCCTCGACGCGTACCACGCCGACGCCGCCGCGCCGGCCGACGACGTGATCGCGCGGATCGCCATCGCGAACGGCGCGCGCGCCGACGACGCCTTCGAGGCGAACGACCGGGACGGCGAGGCGACCGTCTCCGCCGCGCAGCGGATCGACGCCCTCGTCCTCACGCCGTTCAACGAGGATCGCTTCCGCTTCACGCCGGCGCTCGACGGCACGCAGCCGCTCTCGACGGTCGTCACGCAGACCGGCACGACGGACTTCGACGTCGAGGTGTCGCTCGTGGGCGGCGGCGTCGTGGCGACGGGGACGAACGTCGGGGCGGCGACGAAGTCCCGGGTCACGGCCGCGACCGGCGGTCCCGCGGCGCCGGGTACGTACGAGGTCCGCGTGATCTGGCGCGCCGGCGCGGCGGCGAGCTACTCGGTCGCGGCGTTCGACCCGCTCCGGCTCGCGCGGACGTCGCTCCCGGACTGGACGGCGGGCGAGCCGTTCAAGGAGGACCTCGCCGCCGCGGGCGGCGTCGCGCCCTACACGTTCTCCACCGCAGCGTCGATCCCGGGGCTCTCGGTGCTCGAGTCGGGCACGCGGCTCTCCGGGACGCCGACGACCGCGGGGGACTTCGTCGTCTCCGTGTCGGTCGCCGACGCCGCGGGCACCGGCGCGTCGGCTGCGGCCGACGTGCCGCTCCGCGTGAACGAGCGGCCGACGATCCCCGCCATCCTCGCCGCGGACGCGGGCGCTCCCGTGGACGCCGAGGTCGGCCGCGGAGGGACCGGCACGTCGTGGACTCCGGGCACGCTTCCGCCGGCCGGCTTCTCGCTGACGGGCGGCGCGTCGCTCGCGCTCTTCGGGCCCGCGGGTCCGGCGCGCGCGTTCGATGTGTCGGGTTCGGCCGCGGACGCGGTCGGCGCGACGCTCGGGGACACGACGTGCAGCGTCGTCCTCTGCGACCCGCTGCCGGGAACCGGCGCGGACGTCGCGGCAGGGGCGCTGTTCGGCTACGCCTTCGACGGGATCACGGGCGCGGAGGTCCGCCTGCGCTTCCGCTTCCGCGGGACCGGGCCGACGCCCGGCGTCGCCGCGGTGCTGGACGAGTCGGGCCGCGCGCTCGACCTCGGGGGCGCCGTGACGCGCGACGGCCGGACCGTCCGCGTCGATCGCCTCGTGCTCCCGCGCACGGGCCGGTGGTTCGTGGTCTTCGAGCAGGAGGACGGCGGGTTCGCGGGCACCGTGTCGTCGCGCGGACGGGCGGTGGCGCCGCGGGAGGCGCACGGAATCGTCGTCATCGATCCGGCGGACGAGGTCGTGCCCGTGGACCTGCCGCTCGAGGCCGGGTCGTCGGTCCGGATCGTCCTCCGCGCCGCGCAGGTCCCGGTCCCCGTGCTGCCTCAGCTCTTCGGGCTCCTCGATCCGCAGGGCGGGGACCTCCCGGTGCCGCCGCGGACGTGGCGGCGGGGCGGGCGCGTGGTGATGTACGACGCGTTCGAGGCCGGAGCGACCGGAACCCACGTGCTCCGCATCGCCGGAGACGCGGAACGGACCGGTCCCGTCTTCTGGCAGGCGCGGATCCGTCCGCCGCGGTAGCCTGCCCGGCTCGCATGCCGAGCGCAGACAAGACCGAGCCCGCGACCGACCCGTCCAGCGGGGAGCCGCGGCTTCCGCACATCGAGGACTCGGAGTACTGCGGCCCGGACCAGCTCTGCCGCGTGCTGCTCATGCTGCGCCGGTGGGAGAAGACGCCGGACCTCGAGGGCGACCTCACGGAACCCGGCCTCCGGCGCCTGCTCGACCTCGCGTTCCAGGTGAGCCTCACCACCGAGGAGGGACGCCACCCGCACTTCCGCATCTACGTCCCGTGCCGCCAGCAGCAGGTCGCCGCGCCGCGACCCGTGATCCGCTTCGAACCGAAGATCCCGCTCAGCGACCAGCTCCTGCGGCGCATCGCGCCGTCGGTCTCGTCGCGGATGCACGCGCTCCAGGTCGTCGAGTCGCAGAAGCGGCTGTTCGCCGACGCGATCATCGGCATCGCGGGCAGCGGCGCGTCGGCGGTGACGGGGAGCTTCGACGTCTCGACGGGCCTCGGCATCCCCGGGCTCATGGTGCGCGTGGACGGGCCGGGCATCCTCCGCGTGACCGAGAAGGGCACGTGGGAGCTTCGCGCGGGGCGCATCCAGCCCGTGCACCACTACGCGATCCTGAAGGTCGTCCGCGACTGGTTCCAGGAACTCGCGCAGTCGTTCCTCGAGAAGACGAGCGCGGTGTCGTCCACCGCGGTGGCGAAGCCGGAGGGCGACCCCGCCGCGATCTTCGACGCGACGTGGAGCTTCATCCTCTCGACCGCGATCGGGGCGCACCACGGCGGCGCGTTCGTCGTGCTCCCCACGACGATCCGCACGGCCCCGCCCGTGCACGTCACCTACAGCGCGGAGCGGCTCGACCTCATGCGCGGCGCGGTGAAGTTCTTCGAGGCGTGCTTCGACACCGAGAAGGTGGCGGACCCCCGCGAAGCGCAGATGCGCGCCCACGACTGGGAGGCGGCGCGGGCGCGGATGTTCTCCGCAGCCCGCGGGCTCGCGGACCTCGCGAACGTGGACGGCTGCGTGGTCCTCGACCGCGGGCTCCGGCTGACGGGGTTCGGCGGCGAGATCCGCGTGCACGAGAACGACATCGCCGGCGCGCGCTGCATCGCCGCCCATCCGCAGACCCTCGAAGAGCAGGAGCCGATCGAGATCGAGCGCTTCGGCACGCGCCACCGTTCGGCGATGCGCCTCTGCGCCGCCGTGCCCGGGACGCTCGCGTTCGTGATCTCGCAGGACGGCGACCTGCGCGTCTTCTACGGCCTGCCGGACCGCCGCGTGTGCATGTGGCGGAACCTCGGCGCGTGGATGTCGGCGAGCGAGCGCTGGTAAGGCGTCGTCCCGGAACAAGGGACGCACTTGGCCACGATGCGGCGAGCCCGCTGCGAGGCGGGCGAGCGGCGCCGACTCCACGGAGAGAGTTGCGGCACGAGCCCGACGAAGCAGGCAGTCTACATGACTGCTGGCATGACTGCTGACTTGACTGCCCGCTGCTTCGCGGCGCATCCGCCGGGCGGCGACGCGCTTGCGTGATGACGCGCCGAACTCGCTACCGATCCCGCAGCCGGATCGCCAGGTCCTTCGCGATCTCCTCGGCCGCGTCGTCCACCATCTCCCGCACCCCGCGCCTGACCCGCGCGTCCTCCGCAGCGGCTGAGGTCGTGAACGACTCCTCGCGCCGCTCCTCGACCGAGGCGTAGACGAGGCCGTTCCGCACGTCGGCCACTGCGCCGCGCACGCGCACCGAGACGTCGTGCTCCTCGCTCGGGACGAACAGCATCGGAAGGAGCAGGAGCTTCAGGATGCCGAGGGCGTTCACGTCGTCGTCGTCCTCGACCTCGACGTCGTAGACGAACATCAGGTCCGCCTGCTGGCGGCTCGCGCACTCGCGGAGCTGGTCGAAGGTGGGCCAGTTGCCGCGCCCGCGCTCGTCGAACTCGGCCAGCGGTTCCGCGGCTCTCCAGGTGGCGCGATCCTCGGACAGCGCGTCCACCATGCGCGCCTGGTGCTCCTGCTTCCACGTCATCTCGCGCACGGCGAGCCGGGCGGGAAGCGAGATCTGCACCTGCTTCGCGAACTGGAGGCGCTGCGGGTCGCCGACGACCTGCATCTGCGAGAAGCCGTCCCATCGGCTCTCCATCGCCGCGGAGGCGGTGACGGCGCATCCGGCGGAGGACGCGGCGAGAAGAAGGGCGGCGGAGGTGCGTGCGACGCGCATGGGTTCCACTCCTGTGCTGCCGCTCAGCGCGGCGTGAGGACGGTGATGTCGAGCGACGGGCGTTCGTAGCGGGCGGCGACGGCCTCCCGCTCGCGGCGGATCGACCGGAGATCCGACTCGACGGACACGAGCTCGGCGCGGGCCGCTTCCAAGGACGCGGCGAGCGGGCGGAGGCGCGCGACCTCGGCGCGGAGCGCGGCCGCCTCCGCGGCGAGCGTCTCGTTCCGCGCCTCCTGGTCGAGGAGGTCGAGCTCCAGCGCGAAGACCTGCTCCCGCGCCGCGTCGAGCGAGGGGCACGACGCCGCGATCGCGTCGATCCGCGCCTCGAGTTCGGCGAGGAGCGCCTTCTCCTTCTCGCCGAGGTCGTTCGTCTCGGCAAGCCGCCCGGCGTCGCGCCGGTCGCGCTCGAGCTGCGCCGCGAGCTTCGCGGCGCGGCGCGCGAATTCGAGCCGCCGCGACACCGACGCGCGGTGCGTGCGGGCCGCAGCGAGCTCCGCGGCGACCACGCGGAGGCGATCCTGCGCGGCGGCAAGGAGCTCGGCCGCATCGCCTCCCGCGGCGCCTTCCGCGCGGAGGGTCGTCGCCCGGAGCTCCGCCGCGCGCGCTTCGAAGCGGACGATGCGCGGTGCGAGCGATGCGCTCCGTTCCGCCGCGCGTGCCGAGAGCGACTCCTCGGCGACGATCCGGAACCCGGCTGCCACGCGCGCCGCGTAGGAACTCACCGCGGCCTGTCCGCTCGGGAGGTCCGAGTCCTCGATCGTGACGGTCACCCGCGCCTTCGCGCCGTCGCGCTCCCGGATCACGATCCGCGCGCGGCGGTCCACGAGGTCGAACGGGCCGCACTCCTTCTCGTCCCAGCGGACGGTCGTGCCGCGCGGCGCGGCCGCGACGAGCCAGTTCGGGAGGTTCGCCGCGATGTGCGCCTCGGCGTCGCCCTCGGCCTCGGCCCAGGTGACGACGAGGGTGCGCTCGACGTCGTCGGCGAACGCCGGCGCGGACGAGATCGCCATCGCCGCGCATGCCGCGACGGTCCGGAACGCGCTCATCGTCGGTCCTCCCCGGCGGACACGGCCGCCAGCCTCGCGCGAGCCTCGACCGCCTCGTGCGTCCCGGCGAAGCGTTCCGCCACGTGGCGCCAGCGGTCCGCCGCCCCGGGCATCCCGAGCGCGTCCCGCACATCGGCCGCGGCGAGCGCGGCGGCGGCAGCGTCGTCATGCGCGGCTTCCGGAGCCGCGTGGTCGCGCTCCGCCGCAGAGACGCGCTCCGCGAGCGACGCGATCTCCGCCCGCACCGGCGCGCGGCCGGG
>JAJVHW010000132.1 GCA_022072415.1 Planctomycetota bacterium | reverse complement strand
ATCCGAGGCCGCGGGCACCCGCGGCGCGGCCCGCGCCGGCGTCCCACGCGCGCCACTGGCGGCCGCCAGCGTCGCGAACGACGCATCCGGCGCGAGATCGCGACCCGTCGTGAGAGAAGCGGGCTAGACCGACTTGCCGAGGTCGCTCTGCGGTCCCCTCGTTGCATCGCATCCAGCGGACCTCGGCCAGGACAAACCGTCGCCGCGTGGACGCCCGCGGAATCGACGCACGACGCAGGCGTTCGCAGATCCGGATGCCGTTCTCTCGCGAACCCTCGTGAATGAACCGTGTTCAAGGCGTGCGCGTCAGCCCCAGGCGTCGCCGTGCCAGGGACCCGACCGAAGGATCGCTCCCTACCGACTCCGTTCGACGCGCATCCGGAGCACGTCCGACGTCGCGTGGTGCTCGTCCTCGCAGCGATCGAAGACGGCGACCACGAACTCGGTGCCGCCGTCGCCGACAAGGTCGATCACGGCGTCGTCGGGTTGGCCGGTGGCGAGTCTGCGGGCGAGTTCGACCGTCCACCGCCCGTTCCGCCACGCGCCCTTGGCGCGGACGTCGGCGGCGCTCCCCCCGGGGGTCTGCGCCTCGAACTGCGGCGCCGGCGGCGAGCCCGCGGCGGGAGCCTTGTGCGACTTCGTCGCCGAAGCGCCCTTGTCCTCCGGGCGCGCGATGTGGAGCGTGCGGCCGTCGTCGAGCTTGTGCGCGTACCGCTTGCCGCCCGGGTCCGCGAACGTGTGGACGTGGCTCTTGTCCATCGCGTATCCCGCGCCGTCGGTGCGGGCCGACTTCCACTGCCACACGTCCCACGCGCACTCGACGGGGGCCGTCATGTCGGCGACGAACTCCCCCCGGATCGGGAACCCGAACGCGAGCACGTCCTCGCGCTCGGGGCCGGCCTTCATCGTGCCGTCGGCCGCGGCGGTCCAGACCTTGTGGGCGCGGTCTTCCGTCGCGTCGTCCCACTTCGCGGCGACATGGAGCACGTCGCCGACCAGCACGGCGCGGAGATCGACGGTGCGCTCGCCCATCGGCCCCTTCACGGGGACGCGCAGCGACTTCGCCTCGTTCCACGCCGGGTCGTCGGCCCGGCCGTCGATCACGGGAGCGACCGCCGCGCGGGCGACGATGAGCCGCTTCGGCTTCCCGGGGTCCCGGTCGCCGCCGGCGGGGCGGCCGTCATCGCGGCCGTCATCGCCGCCGTCATCGCCACCGCTGCCGGTGGCGCACCCCGCGGCACAGAGAGACAGCGCGAGTCCGTGTACGAGACGCATTCTTCTCCTCACTTCTTGAACATGCGCGACGCCCAGAGCAGGACGAGCGCGCCACCCGTTGCGACGACGAGCGAACCGATCACCCCGCCCCACGAGATCCCGAGCAGTCCGGCGATCCATCCGCCGACGACCGCACCCAGGACACCGAGGATCAGGTCTCCGATCCAGCCGAAGCCCGAGCCCTTGGTGAGCTTTCCCGCCAGCCACCCGGCGGCGATCCCGATCAGGACGAACCATACGAAGTTCATGGAGACTCCTCGCGCCGCGCAGGGCGCACGTCATTCCGCTGCGTCTTCGAGGAAGCGTAGCACCCGGGCTCGCTGCGCCCTCGTGAGGCCCGCACGCGGGGCGAACGTGGCGACGATGCCGGGCCACTCGTCCCGCCCGAAGTCGGCGGGATGGAACGGCACGTGGCAGACGCCGCACTTCGCCTCGTAGAGCGCGCGGTCGGCGGCGCGCTCGGGTGCCGTGTAGGGTCCCGCCGCCGCCGGAGCTCTGTCCACGGATGCCTCCGGCGACGGCGCCCCTCCGGCGCATGCGGCGAGCGCCGCGCACGCGAGGAGGAGCGCCGCGGAGGTGCCGCGCGGATGCATGGTCGCGTCGTGCATGCCTAGAAGTACGTGGCGAACTCGAGGGCGATCAGATCGCGGTCGTCGCCGGCCTCGCCCTCGGCGGCCGAGCCCGCCTTCCTGTACTCGAGCTTGATCACCGTCTTCGTGGTCGGACGGTAGTTCAGCCCGAGGGTCCACGCGCGTTCGTCGTCCTGCGGCGACGCGCCGCGCACCCGGTCGTTCAGGTCCACCTGGTCGCGGCGGAGGACGACGGCGACGCTGGCGCTCTCGGTCGCGAACGGGAGTCCGCGCACCCAGTCGCCGCGGAAGCGGTGCAGCGCCTGCGCGTACCACCCGCCGATTCCCCGCACCGGTCCAAGCGCCCCCGTCGGGTCCATCGGCGGCGGCGCGGCCGGATCCCGGTCGATGCCGATGTGCGACCACTCGCCCTGGAACTCCCACGGGCCCGACTTCGCCGCCGCGTCGAACGCATATCCGCGGAGGTCGTCCTGCCCGCGGCCGAGGTCGCCCACGTTGCCCCACGCGAACGACGCGCCGAGGTCGAGCGCGTCGAGCCACCCCTCGGTGTCCGGGACGAACCCCACGCGGCCGAACAGGGTCTTCCCGTGGTTGTCGTCGTCCTCGAAGAGCCCCCGCGCTTCGCGGATGCCTTCCTCCGAGGTGATCTCGTCCTTCAGGCCGTTCGTGAGGATGACGTCGTAGTTGAGGGTCGCCGAGTCGCCGAACGGGAGCACCCCGTCGACCCCGATCCCCGGCAGGCTGAACGTGGTCCCCGACACGAACCGGGAGACGGACGGGCGGGACGACAGCTCGTTCAGCGGATCGTCGTGCTGGAAGTTGAAGCGGCCGAAGGGCACGAGGAGCGTCCCCGCGCGGATCCCGAAGCACTCGCTGTCGGCGAACCGGAGTTCCGCGTACTCGACGACGATCTCGCCGTCCACCTCGTCGGAGATGCCGCCGTGCTCCCACTCGACCTCGGTGTCGAACGTGACCATGCGCCCGACCGCCGCGTGCCCCTGGAGGACGAGCCGGTTGTCCACGAAGCTCCCGTGTTCGCCGTCCGCCTCGCTGTCGCGGTAGAGCGTCGAGAAGTAGCCGCCGACGTCGAAGTCCGACTTCGGCTTCGAGAGGCGCCAGCCCCGCTCACCGCCCGCACGGTCCGGGATCGCGCCGGACGTCAGGCCCGGGTTCTCGCGGATCACGGCCTCGAGCGCGCTCCGCATCTCCTCCGCACGCCGCGACGGGTCGGAGAGCCCGGTCAGCCGGTCGAGCTCCCGCCGCATCTCGGCCTGCGCGGCGGCCTGGCGGTCGAGCTGGTCGCGCAGCTCGCGGATGACGGCATCGCGGTCGTCGGCGAACGCGGCCGGCGACGCGGTGGCGAGCGCGAGCGCGGTTGCGACGGCGCGGGCGGCGGATCGGTGGGTCATCGGCGGGTCTCCACGGTTGGGTCGGGCGCAGGCCCGGCGGTCGATGGGGCGGCGAGGATGACGGACGTCCGCCCGCTTGTAAAGGATTTTGCGATGCAGTCTCTGTATCATATTGAGCGTCGTCATCATCGTGAGCGTCGTCCCCACGGTTCCCTCGGAGGTCTCCGCCCATGCCCCGGACGCTTCGTCGCTGGTTCCCCGCCGCTGCCGCCGTCTCGACCGCTCTTGCCGGATCCGCGTGGCTCGTCTCGTCGGCGCCCCCCGGCGCGCGAACGCCCGCAGCCTCTGCGGCGGAGGAGGAGGCCGAGGCGGCGCAGATCGCGCTCGGGGAGCGCCTGTTCCTCGAGACCCGCTTCGCGCAGCGGTTCGCGGCGTTCTGCGGCGGCGACGTGAACTCCACGACCGTTCCCGCCGATCCCGTGCTGGAGCGGGCGCGCACGATCGGCGCCCCGGAGCCGGGCCGGTTCCGCGACGGCACGATGAACTGCCGCGCCTGCCACCTCGTGGACGAGCACCGCCGTCAGCGGCGCGGCGACGCGCACGAGAGCGGCGTCCGGACCTACGCCGACTTCGCGCGCCGGAGCCCGGTTCCCCGCCGGGCGGACGGAGCCGAAGTCACGCTGCGCAACTCCCCGTCGCTCGTGGGCGCCTCCGTGCGCCGCGGGCTCGGCGCTCCGGTCCTCCACTTCGACGGCGAGTTCCGGAGCCCCGAGGACCTCGTCGTCGAAACGTGGACCGGCCGGAACTTCGGCTGGCTTCCCGGCGAACGCGCCCGCGCGATCCGCCACATCGCGGCGGTGATCCGCGGCGACGACGGGCGAGGCGAACTCGCGCACGAATTCGGCGGCAGGTACCGCGACGTGTTCGCCGGGACGGGCAGCGGACTCGCGCCCGAGTTCGTGCTCCCGCCGAAGTTCCGGATCGACGTGACCCGCGCGTCCGACGAGCGCGTCGTGCGCGCCGCGGCGCGCCTGGTGGGCGCGTACCTTCGCGGACTCGACTACTCGCGGGACGCCCTGGGGCGCCACGCCGGATCGCCGTACGACCTGTTCCTCCACGAGAACGACCTGCCCCGCGCGCCTGCGGCCGGCGAGACGCCCGCGGCCTACTCCAGCCGTCTCCTCGCGGCGGTGGAGCGCCTGCGGTCCCCGCGTTTCGTGGACGGACGTCTCGGCTCGTTCGCGCTCCACGGCACCGCGTTCGCCTTCGGCGCGGAGGAGCTCCGCGGTCTGAAGGTGTTCCTGCGGACGTCCGGAAGGTCCGGCGCGGGCAACTGCGCGTCGTGCCACGCGCCGCCGCTCTTCACGGACCACAACTTCCACAACACGGGCGTGAGCCAGGCGGAGTACGACCGCGTCCACGGGGCCGGCGCGTTCGCCGGACTCGACATCCCCGCGCTCGCGGACCGAAACGCGCGGCCCGACGACTTCCTCCCCGCGACGCACGACCGGCCGGAGGGAAGCGGCGTGTTCGCGTCGATCCCGTCGGCGTCGTCCCGCGGACGCGCCGATCTCGGTCTCTGGAACGTGCTCTTCGATCCCGGCCGCACGCGGCCGCAGGCGCGCCTCGCGGCGCACTTCTCCGCGGCGTTCCCGGGACTCTCGGACGCCGAGATCCTGGAGAAGGCCGTCGCCGCGTTCAAGACTCCGTCGCTGCGCGACCTCGCGCAGTCGGGCCCGTATCTGCACGACGGGTCGGCGGACACGATCGGAGACGCGGTGAGGTTCTACGTGACCGCATCGGAACTCGCGCGCAGCGGCGGAATGCGGAACGCTCCGCCGCAGTTCGAGTCGATGCAGATCGACAACGACGACGCCGCGGCGCTGGCGGCGTTCCTCCGGTCGCTGGCCGAAGACTACGAGTAGGCGCGACTCAACCGCCGTCGTCGGCCGACTCGGCGTCGGCGCCGGGGGAGGCGGCGTCCTCGAGGTCGTCGAGGTACCCCTCCGGCAGGGCGACCGTCTGGGTCCCCGCGTGCTTGCCGCGCGGGACGCGCACGGCGGAGGGCGGGAACGGGAGATCGCCCGGCACCGGCGCGAGGATCGCTTCCATCTCGGCCAGGGTCGTCATGCGCGTGAGGCGCACGCGGAGCTCGGTGCTGCCGCGGAAGCCCTTCGTGTACCAGGTGGCGTACTTCCGCATCATCGCCATGGCGCGGCTCTCGCTCGACCACGCGATGAGCCGGCGCGCGTGCTCGCGCATGACCTCGCGCACCTCCCCGAACGCCGGGGGGTCCGCGGGCTCGCGGCCGTCGAAGACGTCGGCGAGTTCGCGGAAGAGCCACGGGCGACCGAGGCATCCCCGTCCCACGACGACGCCGCGGCAGCCGGTCGTCCGCATCATCCGCAGCGCGTCCCAGCACTCCCAGATGTCGCCGTTCCCGAGGACCGGGATCGCGACGTGCCCGACGAGTTCAGCGATGGCGGACCAGCGCGCCTCGCCGTCGTAGAGCTGCGCCGCGGTGCGGGCGTGCAGCGCGACGGCGGCGCAGCCCTCGTCCTCGCCGATCTTCCCCGCGTCGAGGAACGTGACCAGCGTGTCGTCGATCCCGATCCGGAACTTCATGGTCACCGGGATGCGCCCCGCGCCCTGCCGGACCGCGCGCACGAGGCGGCGGAGGAGGTTCCGCTTCACCGGGATCGCGGAGCCGCCGCCCTTCGACGTCACCTTGCGGACCGGGCATCCGAAGTTGAGGTCGATGTGGTCCACGCGGCCCTCGGCGACGACGCGCCGTGCGGCCTCGCCCAGCGTGACGGGGTCCACGCCATAGAGCTGGAGGCTCCGCGGGGCCTCCTCGGGGTCGAAGCTCGCGAGGAGCATCGTCTTCGCGTTCCCCTCGAGCAGCGCGCGGGCGGTGATCATCTCGCTCACGTAGAGCCCGGCGCCGTAGCGGCGGCAGATCGCGCGGAAGGGGGCGTTCGTGACGCCGGCCATCGGCGCGAGGACGACGGGGGGCCAGACCGAGAGCGGGCCGATCGTCAGCGGCGCGAACTCGCCGGGGCGGGCGGGCGGCGTGTCGCGGTTCAGGTCGGAGCGGTAGGCCGGGTTCACGCGGGCATGGTGCGGGCGCGGCGGCGCGGCGCCGACGAATGGCGAATCCGCCGCTGCGCGGGACTTCGCGCGATTCGGGCGCGGGGCGCGGTGACGTTCGGGGGGTGCCGTGCGTCTCCCTCCGTACGAGGGCCTCGCCGCGCGTGTTCGCGCGAGACGGGCGGCGCGGGTGCCTTCGCGCGCGGGACTCCGGTCCCCGCCGCCGGAACGCGACTGCGCGTCCGGGGGCGCGGGAGCGAAGCTCCGCCCGCCTGCCACGGCAGGAGCGAAGGAGGGGGAGGGCCCTCCGGGTCGTGCCGTGGCTCTGTGCGGCTCCTGCGGGGGGCACTTCGCTCCCCACGCCCCGTGCCCCCTGCGTCCCCCCCGTTCGGGACGCGCCGGACACTCCGCGCCTGCTGAGCGCGCGACGCGCCGCATCGAGCGCGGCGGCGCACTCCCCCTCAGAGGAGCGCCGTCAGGCCTGACCGCGCTTCCCCATCTCCTTGTCGAGGTACCACACCGCGCCGCCCTGATCGCCGACCGCACGAAGGCGATCGAGCACGTTCTGCACGGTCGCCTCCTCCTCCACCTGCTCGCTCACGTACCACTGCAGCGCGATCTCCGTGGCGAAGTCGCCGGCAGCCCGCGCTCGCGCGAACAGCGCGTGGATGCGGGCGGTGTTCGCGATCTCGAGCTTGAGCACCTCCTCGAACACGGACAGAGGTCCGGAGTGGTTGCCCGCCGGGGCCGGGATCGCCGCGAGCCGCAGGTCGGCGCCGCGAGCGGTCACGATTCCGATGAGCTTCGTCGCATGCTCCTGCTCTTCCGCGGACTGGATGCGCAGCCATGCTGCGAAGCCGCGGAATCCGCGGCGCTCGAGATCCGCGGACATCGCCAGGTACGTCTGTGCGGCGCACTGTTCGGCGTTGATCTGGTCGTTCAGGGCGTCACGGATGTCGGCGGCGATCATGGTGAGGACTCCTTTCGGTTCGGCGTTCACGTCGCGTCGGCCGACCGGCGGTCGGCGTGACGCCCGCAGTTCGCGTAGATCATGAACGAGCCGGAGCGCAGATGCGCGATCAGTCGCCGCAGGTCCGCCTTGCCCGGCCCGCCGAGTCCTTCGAGGAGGCTCGCGCCGCCCCGCGCGTCCGACGCGAAGTCCGGGATGTCGTCGAGGAGGTCCTCGAGCGCCAACGCCATCTCGGCTGCGTCGCGGGACGCGACCATCTGTCCGCACGGCGCCACGTAGCACCCCGGCCACCCCGGCTCCCTGACGGTGCCGCGCGGGCTCCACCCGTAGCGCTCGGCCAGCGCGACGGCACGTCGCCAGATCGCATCGCCCACGCAGCAGGGCCCCGACTCTCCGAGCAGCACGTAGGTCATCGTCCGCCTCCGGGAACGCGCAAAATATACAGCGACGCAGTCTCGATCTCAAACGATTCCCGACCGATCGCGAGCTCCGAGCGGGGCCCCGTGGAGAATGTCGGTTCCCGTGGCCCCGTCCGTACCCGTCCTCTGCGTCCCGAACGGTCGCCGGATCCTCCTCCGGCCGGGCGAGACGATCCTCGACGGCGCCCGGCGATCGGGTGTGCCGCTCGCCTCCTCATGCAGCGGCGCGGCCGTCTGCGGGGACTGCCTCGTGACGGTCATCGCCGGACTCGAGGGTCTTCCACCGCCGGACCCGGAGGAGGAGGCGTGGCGCGTCCGCAGGCGCTACGCCGGCCCCGGACGCCTCGCGTGCCGCGTAACGGCACGAGCGCCGTGTTCGATCGCGACGACCTATTGGTGATCCGGCGTTCGGTTGTTGCCTTCGGTCCGGGCGGCGGCATCCTCGGACCGTGATCGTGAAGTCGCAACCGCGCCCGCTGCCCGCCGAACGCGTCCGCGTGCGCGCCGCGTGGATCGCCCTCGCGGCAGGCGCCGCGATCCTCGCCGCGAAGTTCGCCGCCTGGAGGATGACGGGGTCGCAGACGATCTTCTCCGACGCGATGGAGTCGATCGTCAACGTCGCGGCGGCGGCGATCGCGCTCTTCGCGGTCTCCTTCGCGGCGCAGCCCGCCGACGCCGACCACCCGTACGGCCACGGGAAGATCGAGTACCTGACGGCCGGCTTCGAAGGCGGGCTCATCGCGTTCGCGGGCGCGGCGATCATGTACGAGGCCGGCGCGGCGCTTCTGGCCGGAGCCGCGCCGCGGGAACTCGACGTGGGAATCGCTGTCACGGCCGCCGCCGGCGTCGCCAACCTCCTCCTCGGAATGTTCCTCCTCCGCGTCGGACGGAAGCACGCGTCGCCCGCCCTCGCGGCCGACGGGAAGCACGTCCTCTCCGACTCCTGGACGAGCGCGGGCGCGGTCACGGGACTCGTGCTCGTGCGGCTGACCGGCGAGGCGTGGATCGACGCAGCGACGGCGCTCGTGTTCGCGGCGGTCCTCCTCTGGACGGGCGTCCGGCTCGTCCGCCACGCCGCGCGCGGCCTCCTCGACGAGGCCGACCCGGAGGCGATCGAGGAGGTGTGCGAGGCGCTCGAGCGGCACCGCGAGCCCGGGGTCATCGAGGTGCACGACCTCCGCGCGATCACGGTGGGCGCAGCGCGCCACGTGGACCTGCACGTCGTCGTGCCCGAGTACTGGCGCGTGGACCAGGCCCACGACGCGATGGACCGCTACCACGCGCGCGTCGCCGCGGCGAACCCCGCCTTCGACCTGCAGTTCCACGTGGACCCGTGCGAACGGGCCTACTGCGCGCGGTGCGACGTCGCGGACTGCCCCGTCCGCACCGCGCCCCTCCGCCAGCGGCGCCCGATCACCGCCGCGACGGCGCTTCGCGGCCCCGAGCCCGAGGCGGCGGCGCAGCTCCCGGCGCACCCCGACCCGCGCGGCGGGTGAAGCGCGGCGCGGACTTCGTCCGATGAGGAAGCGGCACTCCATGTCCGCATCGACCCTCCCGGACCTCCGCACCGCGTGGCTCGACGACCCGGCCACGCAGGACGCGATCCGCAACTCCCCGCCGGGGGACCGCCGGCGCGCGCTCGCGGAGGCCGCGCGGATCGGCGGCGAGGGAGACGAGGGTCAGCAGCGCGCGATGGCGATCTACCGCCTGCTCCAGCGCGACCTCGACCCGGCCGACGACGCGCTCGCGACGTGGATCGTGGACCGGATCGTCTTCGTGGACCCCGCGTGGGACGAGTTCATGGACGCGTGCTCGCGGCGCGCGCGGATCCCGCACGTCCGGCTCCGCGGCACGGTCCACGTGGCGCGGCGGAGGGAGATCGGCGGCGAGCGCGGCGCGGAGCGCCGGGCGATCCTCCGCGAGTTCGCGTCGCCGCGGGCCGCCGACCGCAGGTACCACGCGAGGCTCTGGTACAACCTCGCGCGCGTCGCGTTCGACCAGGGCGCGGTCTCCGACGCGCTGGCCGCGTCGCGCGCGGCGGCCGAGGCGGCGGCCGG
>JAJVHW010000019.1 GCA_022072415.1 Planctomycetota bacterium | reverse complement strand
CTGGTACTACCGCGCCGGCCGGGTGACGCGCACCGAGTCGCGCGAGGTCCGCCACGACCGCGCCGACGCGCCGCTGCCCGAGTTCGCCGCCGCGCAGGCGGCCGCCGCGCGGCCGTGGGTCCTCGTGGCGGAAGGCGGGGACGAGGAAGCCGCCGCAGTCGCGCGCGACCTCGGCAGGTCCGCGTCCCTCCGCGAGGAGGTCCGCGGCTGGAGGATCTTCGAGGTCGCGCCGTCCCGGGGTGAACGATGAGGAAGTCGCCGCTCGCAGTCCTGTTCCTCGTGGTTTTCATCGACCTCGTCGGCTTCGGGATCGTGCTCCCGCTCCTGCCGCGGTACGCGGAGCGCTACGGCGTCTCCGGGTTCGAGCAGGGCGCGCTGCTCGCGTCGTTCTCGGCGATGCAGTTCCTCTTCGCCCCTCTCTGGGGGAGGCTCTCCGACCGGATCGGGCGCCGTCCGGTGCTCATGACCGGGCTGCTCGGGTCGATCCTCGCCTACACCTGGTTCGCGTTCGCCGACGGCTACTCCGCGCTCCTCCTCTCGCGCATCGCGGCGGGCATCTTCGGCGCCACGATCGGGACCGCGCAGGCGTACATCGCCGACGTGACGGACGACAAGGACCGCGGCCGCGGGATGGCGCTGATCGGCGCGGCATTCGGGATCGGGTTCACGGTGGGCCCGGCGATCGGAGGCATCGCCGCCGGGTCCGGGCACGACCGGCTCCCGGGGTTCATCGCGGCGGGGCTCTCGCTCGCGGCGTTCGTGACCGCCGCGTTCGCCCTCCCCGAGCCTCCGCGCCATGCGTCGCGGCGCGAAGGCGGGCTGTTCGGGTTTGGAGGTCTCCGGCACGTCCTCTCGACGCCGACGCTCCCGTGGGTGATCGGCCTCCAGGTGTTCGCCACCTTCGTCTTCGCGATGTTCGAGAGCACGCTCTCGCTCTGGACGCGGGCCGCGTTCGGGTTCGCCGAGCGCGAGAACGGGTGGCTCTTCACCTGGGTCGGGTTCTGCCTCGTCGTGGCGCAGGGCGCCGTGGTCCGGCGGCTCATGCCGAAGGTGGGGGAGCTCCGGTTCGTGGTGACGGGGACGGCGCTCCTCGCGTCGGGACTCGTCGGCATGGCATGGGCGCGGTCGCTGCCGCTGCTCCTCGGCGTGCTCTGCGTGATCGTCTTCGGGTTCGCGATGCTGACGCCGTCGCTCTCGAGCCTCCTCTCCCGCCGCTCGCCGCCGTCGATCCAGGGGGAGGTGCTCGGGATCAACCAGTCGGGCCTGTCCCTCGCCCGGATCTTCGGGCCGCTCGCCGGGAACGTGCTCCTCGTGCGCGGGCTGGAGCTCCCGGCCCTCTTCGGGGCCGCGCTGATGATCCTCTGCCTGCTCGCGGCGATGCGCCTCTCGCGCCTCCCCGCACCCTCGCCCGTCGGTTCGTGACCGGCCGCTCCGGGGCTACACTCCGGGCTTCCCCGCCGCACTCGCCTCGACCCGTGGGGACATAGCTCAGCCGGTCAGAGCAGCTGACTTTTAATCAGCGGGTCGGGGGTTCGACTCCCCCTGTCCCCACCACGAGTCGCCCGGCAGGACACGACGGACGGGCGCGGACAGGCGCATGGACAGGCGCATGGCCGACGCGGCGGACTTCACGGAGGACGATGGACATGGCCGAGACACACGCCGCGGACGGGCATCCCACCCGGACCGAGACCGACACGATGGGCGCGATCCAGGTCCGGGCCGACCGGTACTGGGGCGCGCAGACGGAACGCTCGCTCCACCACTTCCGGATCGGGGGGGAGCGGTTCCCGCGCGAGGTGATCCGCGCGCTCGGCCTCGTCAAGAAGGCCTGCGCGCTCGTCAACCGGGACCTCGGCACGCTGAAGCCCGACGTCGCGGAGCTCGTCGTCCGCGCGGCCGACGAGGTCATCGACGGACGCCTCGACGCGCACTTCCCGCTCGTCGTCTGGCAGACCGGGTCCGGCACGCAGACGAACATGAACGCGAACGAGGTGATCTCGAACCGCGCGATCGAGATGGCCGGCGGCGCGATGGGCTCGAAGAAGCCCGTGCACCCGAACGACCACGTGAACCAGGGCCAGTCGAGCAACGACAGCTTCCCGACGGTGATCCACGTGGCCGTGGCGGAGGTCGCGGTGAAGCGCTTCCTCCCGTCGCTCCGCGCGCTCGCGGACGCGCTCGACGCGAAGTCCCGCGCCTTCGCCGGGATCGTGAAGATCGGCCGCACGCACCTCCAGGACGCGACGCCCCTCACGCTGGGCCAGGAGTTCTCGGGCTACGTCGCGCAGATCCGGACCGCGTGCGACACGGTCGAGGCGGCGCTCCCGAAGGTCCGCGAACTCGCGCTCGGCGGGACCGCCGTCGGGACGGGCCTCAACGCGCACCCCGAGCTCGCGGTCCGCGTGGCCGCGAAGCTCTCCGAGCTGACGGGCGTCCCGTTCGTCACCGCGCCGAACAAGTTCCAGGCCCTCGCGGGGCACGAGCCGGCCGTCGCCTTCCAGGGCGCTGTCGCGGCCGCGGCGGCGGCGCTCAACAAGATCGCGAACGACGTGCGGTGGCTCGCCTCGGGCCCCCGCTGCGGGATCGGCGAGATCTCCATCCCCGAGAACGAGCCGGGGAGCTCGATCATGCCGGGCAAGGTGAACCCGACCCAGTGCGAGGCCATGACCATGGTCTGCGCGCAGGTCGCCGGGAACTCCGTCGCGGTGCAGATCGGCGCGATGAGCGGGAACTTCGAGCTCAACGTGTTCAAGCCGCTGATCGTCCACAACGTGCTCCAGTCGATGCGCCTCCTCGCGGACGCGTGCGACTCGTTCCGCGAGCACTGCGTGGACGGCATCGAGGCGAACGAGGACCGCATCGCGGAGAATCTCCGGCGGAGCCTCATGCTCGTCACCGCGCTGAACCCGCACATCGGCTACGACAAGGCGGCGCAGATCGCGAAGAAGGCCCACAAGGAGGGCACGACGCTCGAGGAGGCGGCGCTCGCCCTCGGCCACCTCACGAAGGAGCAGTTCGCGCAGTGGGTGCGCCCGGAGGACATGATCCACGAGAGGAAGAAGGGCTGAGCCGGACGTGTCCGGCGATTCGAGTCCCGAGGAGACGGTCAGGGACCGCGCGCCGCGGTGGGCGGACGCGGAGGCGAGATACCTCGTGCGTCCGGACCCGAGGAAGAACCTCGTCGTCGCCCTCGCGCGAGGCGGCGAGCGGTTCGTGCTGAAGGTCTACAGCGACACGCTCTCCTACCGCTGGCACACGCTCTCGAACACGCTGCTCGCGCGGCTCGACGCCGCTTACTGCCTGCGGGGGAGGGGCGCGCAGCGCGCCGACGCCGAGGTGCGCGGCGCGTCCGCGTTCGCCGCGCACGGCTTCCGTGCGGTCGAGGTCGTCGAGCGGTGCGGTCCCGCGGCCGTCGTGTTCCGCTGGCTCGACGGGGTGCCCGTCCGCGACCGCGCCGAGGCGCTCGGCGAGCCGGAGTCCGCGGCGCTGGTGCGTCGCGTCGCGGAGGACATCGCCCGGCGGCAGGCCGCCGCGCTCGCGTCCGGGGACCGCGCCCTCCTCCATCCGCACCCGCGCCTCACGCACTGCATGGAGAGCCCGGACGGCGCGCTCGCGTGGCTCGACTTCGAGGGGATCGTGAACCCGCGGCTTCCGATGGAGCAGGCGCTCGGCCTCGAGGCGGAGTCGTTCCTCTCCTTCCTGTGCCGGACGCGCGCGACCGCGAAGGACGCGATCCTCCGCGCGGCGCTCGACGGCCTCGGCGCCCCTGCGCTCGCGAGGGTCCGCGGCCTCCGCCGCGGGACGTTGTGGTTCCTCTCCGGCTCCGCGCGGCACCGCCGCGAGCGGCTCGCCCGACTCGGCCTCTGAGGCGTTCAGCGGGAGGGGATGAGACGGGAGCGCAGGTGCTCCGCGACGTGGTGGAAGTGGTCCTTCACGACCTGCGGCGCGATGTGCTGCGCGTCCTTCATCACCACGAGCTTCGCCCCTCCGTAGGCCTTCGCGAGGGACTCGACCGTCGCGAGCGGGACGATCTCGTCCTTCTCCGCGGCGACGAGGAGGAGCCCGTCTCTCCGGGCCGGCCGGGCCCAGGCGGACGGGTCCATCCCGCGCATCCTCGCGCCGACGGTCTCCTCGGTCTCGCCCGCGGCCACCAGCGCGTCGCGGATCCTCCGCGTCAGCCACGAGCCGCTGAAGATCACCTTCGACACCTCGCCGCCGGAGATCTGCATCGCGCACGCGGCGAAGCGGTCGTCCATCCCGTACAGGCAGCCGGACACGAATCCGCCCAGGCTCGTCCCCATCAGCCCGATGCGGGCGGGGTCCACCTTGCGCTCCGCGACGAGCCACGACACCGCGCGCGACACGTCCTGCGCCGCCTGGACGAACGTCTCCTCGTTCTGGCGGAGGTCCTCCGAGAAGGTGAGCTCGCCGGTCATCCGCCCCTTCGGCGTCCGCTGTCCCTGGAACGGGAGCTCCATGTGGAGGGCCTGGATGCCCGTCTCCGCGGCGAGGCGCGCGGCGAGTTCGGGCGTCATCGGATCGTTCCGCCATCCGCCGAGGCAGATCACCGCGGCGCGTTCGGGGGACTCCGTGCGGAAGAGCTTCGCGCGCACGATGTCGTTCTTCGCCGGGTCCACGCTCTTCACGGGGGACGGGAAGCTGACCGCCTCGACGAGGACCTTCTCCCCGAACTTCACCGGGTCGGCGACCTTCGCCTCGAACGCCGCCGGTTCGTAGCGGCAGCGGAGGCGCAGCGCGGCCAGCGGATCGGCCGGCGCGGGCGCCGCGGGCGTCGCGGGTGCCGGTGCCGTAGGAGCGGGCGGGGCCGCCGCGCCGGCGCCGGACGCCTCGCCGTCCGCGGATGCGGCGCGCGGCTGGAGAAGGAGCGCGGCGGCGAGCCCGGCGAAGAGGGTGACGGCGCGGAGCGTGCGGGACATCATGCGGCAGACGCTACACGACCTTCTCCCCGGAGGACCACGATGGGACGCGAGACGTTCGACCCGGCCGTACGACCGATCCTCGACGCGCTGAACGGTGCCGATCCGTCGGATCGCTCCCTCGCCGGGCGCCTCGCCGCGGAGTTCCCGCCGGGCGGCGCCGTGTGGAACGGAGTGCGCGACGCCTGCCGGGCCGGGCTCGCGGAGGGATGGCTCTGCAACCGCGAGAACGGCGGCATCCGCTTCTCGCGTCCGGTGAAGCCGACCCCGGAGTCCCACGGCTGGAGCGTGGATGCCGTGGACATGAACGACGTCGCCGGGCCGAAGCACACGCACGTGAACGGCGAGGTGAACCTCTGCATGGCCGAGGGCGGCGACCCGAAGTTCTGCGGACACGGCGAGGGCTGGGTCGTCTTCCCGCCCATGTCCACCCACGTCCCGCGCGTCGAGGGCGGACGGATGGTGATCCTCTACTTCCTCCCGGGCGGCGCGATCGAATTCGTCTGAGGCATCAGGCCCTGGGGTGGGCCTTCTCGTAGGCCTCGCGGAGGCGCTTCGTCGTGACGTGCGTGTAGATCTGCGTCGTCGCGAGGTCCGCGTGGCCGAGCATCTCCTGGACGCTGCGGAGGTCCGCGCCCGCGTCGAGGAGGTGCGTCGCGAACGAGTGGCGGAGCGTGTGCGGAGTTCCGCGGCCCGCGAGACCGGCCGCGGCGAGCTGGTCCTCCACGATCCGCTGCACGCCCCGGATCGACAGCGCGCCGCCGCGGCGGTTCACGAACACGTGCGGCGACGCGCGGAGCCGCGCGTCGAGCTGGCGGATCCCGAGGTAGCGCGCCACCGCGTCGAGGGCCGGGGCGCCGAGGAACGCGAGCCGCTCCTTCCGCCCCTTTCCGCGGACGCGGAGCACGCCGCGCGCGAAGTTCACGTCGTCCACCGTGAGCGCGGCGAGTTCCATCACGCGGAGCCCGGCCGAGTAGAGGACCTCGAGCACCGCCCGCGCCCGCGCCGTGCGGAAGCCGTCCCCCTGCGGCGCGGAGAGAAGGCGGTCGACCTCCTCGCGGGAGAGCGGGGCGGGGAGGGACCGTCCCCGCTTCGGCGACCGCAGCGCCGCGGCCACGTTCGCCGGGACCACGCGCTCGCGGTGGAGCCACTTGAAGAGGCTCCGCACGGACGCCACTGCGCGGGCGAGGCTCGACTTCGCGAGCCCGCGCTCCTCCTCGGCCGCGAGGAACCGCCGGAGCACGGCGAGGTCGGCCTTCCGCACGTCGCGCACGCCCGCCTCGTCGAGGAAGGCCGCGAGCCGCATCAGGTCGCCGCCGTACGCCTCGAGCGTGCGCGGGCTCATGTGGCGGACGGTCCGGCACCATCCCATGAATCCGTCGATCGCGCCCTCGACCGAGGGGTCGGCGGCGTCGCGGCGCGGGCTCCGGTCGCTCTCGTCGGCGGCGGGCGCGGCCGTAGGATGGTCGGCACCCTTGCGTCCTTCCATGTCCCATTCATCGGTGCGGCCCCTCGCGGCCTTCAGGCAGGAGTTTCCCCATCGCGAGCTGGCGCCGCTCGCTCTCCGGTTCGCGGAGCGGTTCCCCGGGACCGCGTTCCTCGACGCCGGGGGGCCCGCGGAGGCCGGCTCGTGCGGGCGCTTCGCGGTGCTCGGGTGGAGGCCGTCGCGGACGCTGGCGTTCCCCGCAGGCCGGCGGGGTGCGGTGGAGGCGATCCGGAAGCTCCTCGGGCCGACGCGCATGGCGCCCGACCCGGAATCGCCCGCGCCGTTCCGCGGCGGCTGGATCGGTTGGATCGGATACGACGTCGGGCGCGACATCGAGCGTCTGCCCGAGCGCAATCCGCCCCGTCCGTCGGTGCCGGAGTTCGTCCTCGCCGAGTACGAGGCGCTCCTCGTCGAGGATCGCCGGGACCGGCGGCTCTTCGTGACGGGAGCCTGCGATCCGCACGAAGGGCCCTCGAGGCTCCTCGCCCGGCAGGCCGAGGCGCTCGAGCACTTCGCCGCGATGGACGCGGAGGGTCCGGCGGAACCGGTCCCCGTCGCCGCCGCGACGGGCGTCCGCGCGCTGACGACGCGGGACGAGTACCTCCGCCGGGCCGAGCGCGTGCTCTCGTGGATCCGCTCCGGCGACATCTTCCAGGCGAACCTGTCGCAGGAGTTCGCAGGGCATCTCTCCGTGACGCTCGCCGAGTGCTACCGGCGCCTCCGCGCCGCGAGTCCGGCACCCTACGGATGCTTCCTCGACCTCGAGGGGCCGGCCGTGCTCTCCGTGAGCCCGGAGCTCTTCCTCGAGCGCCGCGGCGGCCGCATCGTCACGCGGCCGATCAAGGGCACGCGCCGCCGCTCCCCCGACCCCGCGGAGGACGCGCGTCAGCACGACGACCTCGAGGCGTCCGAGAAGGACCGCGCGGAGCTCGCGATGATCGTGGACCTCCTCCGGAACGACCTCGGGCGCGTGGCGCTCACCGGCACGGTCCGCGTCGAGCGCGAACGAGAACTGACGGCGCATCCGAGCGTCCACCACGCGAGCGCGACCGTCTCCGCGGAGGTCGCGCCGACGGTGCACGCCGCCGACGTGATCCGCGCCGCGATGCCGGGCGGCAGCATCACCGGTGCGCCGAAGATCCGTGCGATGGAGATCCTCGAGGAACTCGAGGACGGACGCCGCGGACCGTACTGCGGCGCGGCCGGGTGGTTCGGGCACGACGGCGACTTCGTGCTCAACATCCTCATCCGCACGCTCGTGTGCGACCGCGCGCCCGGCGGCGGCGGGGGCCGCGTGAGCTTCCGCGTCGGCGGGGGGATCGTGGCCGACTCGTCGCCGGGGGCGGAGCACGAGGAGACGCTCGTCAAGGCGGCGGCCCTGCTCGACGCGCTCGGCCCGCGCGGGGCGGCTCCGCGATGACGTCTCTCTGGACACGCGGCGATCCGGCGGCCGGGAGCGGCCTCCATCTCGGGGACGGTCTCTTCGAGACGGTGCTGGTCTTCCGCGGCGCGCACGTGCGGCTCGCCGAGCACGTCGCGCGCATGCGCCGGAGCGGAGCGGAGCTGGGGATCCGGGTGCCGGACGACCTCGAGCGGATCGTGGACGCCGAGCTGGCGCGGCTCGTCGCCGCCGAGCGCGGGCCGGAGCGCGCGGCGCTCCGGATCGTGGTCGAGCGCGGAACCTGGCGCGGGCTCTCCGGCGCGGGCTCCGGGTCCGGGGGCGCGCTCGTTCTCGCCGTCCGCGCGCTCCCCGACGCGCCGCTGCCGCCCGCGCGCGCGCTCGTGCTCGATCAGCCCCGCATCGATCCCGCGCACCCGCTCGCCGGGAAGAAGACCCTCTCCTGGATGACGTTCGTCGAGGCGCGCCGCCGCGCCGAATCGGCCGGCGCAGACGTGGCGATCCTCCGCACGTCCGCGGGCGACCTCGCGGAGGCGGACTCCGCGAACCTCTTCCTCGAGATCGAGGGCGGCGTGGTGACTCCGCCGCTGGACAGGGGTGTTCTTCCCGGCATCACCCGCGCCCACGTGATCCGCCGCCTGCGTGACGCCGGTCACGACGTGACCGAACGCCGGATCTCCGACGACGACCTCCGCGCCGCGAGCTCGGGATTCCTCAGCTCCAGCCTCGACGGGCTCCGCGCGCTCCGATCCGTGGACGGGCGAAACCTCGCATGCCCCGGCCGCGTTCAGGAATGGCTCGGGGATTGCTCGGGCTCCCGTACGTAGAAGACTCCGTACCGGACGCACGCGGAGACGACATCCCCCCGGACGGGACCCGCCGAGGTCCCGACGGTCCCTGGAATCCGCCCGGTCATCGGAGGTGACGCCCATGCCCCGAACGAACCGAACCCGAACCACCGCCCGAGCCGCCGCGCTCGTTCTCGCGGTTGTTTTCCCGGTCCTTGCCGCGCACGCTGCGGAGGACCCCGCGCCGCAGGACGCGGAGAAGACCGCCGCCACGATCCTCGCGCAGGCGAAGTCGGAGGCGGGGAAGGCCTCCGACGCGGCGTCGCGCGACTCGATCGCGCGCATCGCCGCGCTGCTCGCGGACGCCGCGGTGTCGCCCGCGACGAAGCGGAACGCCGCCGACGTGCTCCTCCGCTACACGAAGGACTTCGACCGTCCGTCGATCGTCTCTGCCGCGCTCGACGCGTTCACGTCCGCGCCGCCCGATTTGGGCGCCCGCGGCGTGCTGGACGTGCTCGGCCGCGTCCTGAAGCAGAAGGACCCGCACGAGGACCTCGTGAACGGGAGCTTCCGCGCCCTGAAGCGGCTCGCGGACCCGTCGAAGTCCACTCTGGACGCGATCTTCCAGTACCTGAAGCACCGGGACGACGAGGTCGTCTCGCGCGCGTGCGACGCGCTCTCCGGCTACGCGTCGGCGCCCGGCGCGTCGCGCCGCGCGATCTTCGAGGAGTTGGTCAAGCACTTCGAGGGCGTCTTCAACGGAAGCCAGCAGAGCGACATGAATGCGCGCCGGAAGTGGGGAGTCGTCGGCTCGAACGTCGTCGCGGCGCTGAACGCGACGTCCGGGGTCTCCCACGCGAACCCCGCCGCGGCGCGGCAGTGGCTGAACGAGAACAAGAAGAACGAAGACGTCTGGAAGTAGCGTGTCGGGGTGCCGCTCCTGCGTCCCCCCGAAGGCCGCGTGTGGGGCGCCCTGCTCTGGGGCGCCGCGGCCGGAATCGTGGTCGCCACCGCCGCGCTGTGGGTGTGGTCCTTCCTCGCCGACGGCCCGCGCGACGACCGCGCCCCCGAGCAGGCCCGCGCCCGGGTGACCGCGTTCCGCTCGGCGCCCGCCCCGGGCCGCGAGATCTGGCTCGTCCCCGCCGGAACCGACAC
>JAJVHW010000045.1 GCA_022072415.1 Planctomycetota bacterium | reverse complement strand
GCGTCGCCGCGCCTCCTGCTGGCCGACGAGCCGACGGCGAACCTCGACGCCGACACCGCGGCGCTCGTGCGCGCGGCGCTGCTCGCCGAAGCCGCCCGCGGAGCGACCGTGGTCGTCGCGACGCACGACGCCGCGCTCGCGTCCGCCGCGGCGCGCGTCCTCTCGCTCGCGCGGTGACTACTTCCCCTTCGTCTTCTCGGGGACGAGGACGAACTTCCCGCCGTTCCGCTCCGCGAGCGCGTGCAGGAGCGGCATGTCGATCCCGATGTTCCCGAACGTGATCGTGTGCGTGGTGATCCGCGCGTAGCGATTCAGCCCCGTGTACCACTCGACCAGCGTGTCGCCGTCGGTCATGTCGCCCTTCGTCGGCTCGCCGTCGGTCAGGAACGTGATCGTGTCCGGCGTCGCGCGGAAGTTCGGGTTCGTGTCGGGCTCGTCGCCGATGTCGAGCGTGATCTTCAGCGCGTCGTAGTAGTTCGTCTCGCCGTTGGCCGGGATGGACTTCAGGAACCCGATCGCGGAGTCCACGTTGCCGGGCGTCGCGGGGACGGGCTGGTTCTTGAACGCGCGCACGGTGGTGCCGAACGTCACCAGCGTGAAGTACGCGCGGTCGTCGAGCGACTTCAGCGCCTGCGCGATCTCGTCCTTGCAGATGGTGATCTTGTCGTAGCCCGAGTACTCGCGGGAGAGCGCTTTCGCCGCGGCCGGATCGGGCACGAAGAGGGTCGCCATGGACATCGACGTGTCGGCCACGAAGCCCACGCGGTTCGAGTAGATCTCCACCCCGTAGTACGCGGGCGGCGCGGCGTAGCGGTCGTCCTTCGGCTTCGCCGGCGCCTCGCCGGTCGTCGGCTTGTCGGCCGGGCGGCGGGGCATCCCCCCGGGGGCGTTCGCCTTCTCCCGCTCCCACATCTTCCGCCAGTTCTCCGGATTGAGCCCCAGGTCGTCGTTCGTGATCCGCTTCAGCGCGGTGCGGATGTCCTCCCGCACGCGCCCCTGCTCCTTCTCCATCCGCTCGATCAGGGCGTCCACCGCTTCCATGCTGCGGATCGCGCCGAGCGCCTGGCACGCCGCCACGCGGATCTGCCACTGCGGCGCGTCGAGGTTCTTCATGATGGTCGGGACGCTCATGTGCGCCTCCTCGCCGAACATCGCGAGGGCGTCCATCGCCGCCACCCGGGCCTTCTCCGCCTCGTCGCCCGTGACCATCTTCCGCATGGCCGACATCGACTTCGCGTGCTTGAACGTGCCGAGCGCGATCGCGGCCTCGGCCCGCGCGTACCAGTTCTCGTGCGCGAGCTGCGCGTCCAGCTGCGGCACGGCCTCCTCGAGCTTCAGCCGCCCGCAGAGCCTGGCCACGTAGGCGCGGACGATCCCGTCCTTGTGCTGGAGCCCGTACTTCCAGATCGCCTCCTTCGCGGCGTCCTCCTTCGTCTTCAGCAGCGTCACGAACGCCGTCTCGCGGACGAGGTCGTTCTTCCGCTCGATCTGGTCGATCACGACCGCGATCATCTTCGGGTCGTCCACGGAGCCGAGCTGGCGGATCTTCGCCGCGAGCGTCTTCACGTCGGTCTCGCTCGTGATGCCCTTCCGCTCGCGCGCGCCCGGCGCGTCGTTGTCGGCGACGACGGGGTCGCTCTCGGCCGACATGGACTTCCGCTTCCCGGTGACGCGCTCCTTCCACCGCTCGTCGTAGACCTCCGGCGTGCAGCCGAGGTTCTGGACGAACGCTTCGCGGAGGTCCTTCTCCTGGCGGATCCCCGCGAGCATCTTGGCGAAGCCCTCGCGGTTCTCCGCGAGCGAGAGCGCGATCCAGCTCCACGCGTGCTTGTGGTCCTCCTGCGTGAGCTCCATCGTGACCTGCTTCGCGAGCATCTTCTCGACGGGCGGCTCCGACTTGTCGTTCGCGATCTTGACCACGTCCTTGTCCCACCCCTTGCCGCTCCAGTTCGGGGCCGAGGGGCTCTTCTTCCCCGGGGCGGTGTTCACCTGCATCTCGCCGATGCAGTAGGTCACCTCGTCCTCGAAACCCGGGATGATCTTCACGAGCCAGTGTCCGAGTCCCTCCTCGGCCCACTGGGGGCGGGACTTCGGCCGGATCTCGTGGCTGCCCCACGTGGTGAACATCAGGTGCGCGAGCTGGTGGCGCATCTGCACCTGGAGGTTCACGTCCCCGCTGTACTCCTGCTCGGACAGCGCCATCGCGCACGACGCCATCCCGTCGGCGATCCGGTCGGAGCCCCCGGATCCCATGAGCGCCTTGGAGTTCGCGCCGCCGAAGTACTTCGCCGAGATGCCCTGCTGGTCGCGGACCTTCGAGCAGAAGAACATGCCGATCCGGCCGCGGAGGTGCCCCGGCTCGCCGAGGTGCCGTACCCACTCGCGCCGCGCGTACTCCGCGCGCTCGATCGTGAGGTGGACCCACTCGTGCGGGGTGATCGGCCGCGCCATGCCGCTCGGCGTGCGCACCTTGAGCCCGTCCACGTCGCTCACCACGTAGAAGTGCGGGTTGTAGGCGATGATGAGCTTGTCCGCCTTCTTGAAGAACGCGCCCTCGCGCTCGAGGCGCGTCGCGAGCGTCGTCTTCGCGTCCTTCCCCTGGTGGTCCGTCGCCAGGGGGTTCTCGGTGCCCGTCGCGCCGCAGTCCGGGCAGTTGGCCTTGTTCGGCTGCTGGCAGCACGTCGCGTTCTGGGCGCACTCGCTGCACGAGATGCGGTACGCGGTCGCGTGCCGCTTCAGGTAGCAGGCGAGGTTCGTGTTGATGAAGCACGAGGTGTTCCAGCCTTCGCGCGGCGTCTGGCCGTCGTGCGTCTTCCCGCTCCGGCACTTGTCGCACCAGCAGGGGTCCGCCGTGACGCCCGCGGGGTTGCGGAGGAAGTGCTGGCAGGCGCCGAATCCCTCCTTGCAGTCGCACTCGGGGGCGGAGGGTCCGGTCGGCGCGTCGTCCTGCGCGAACGCCGGGCCCGGCGCGGCTGCGGGCGACGCGACGACCGCGAGGAGCACGAGGACCAGGAGGCGGATCAGGCTCGTCATCGGACCTGCATTGTGCGGTCCCTCGGCTGCGGGTCAAACGGGGATGCCCGGGAACCCGGCGGCGGCGGGGATCGCGCTCGGCGCGGGGCGGGGATCGCGCTCAGCGCGGCGCGCGGCGGCGGGCCGCGTCGGCGCGGCTGATCTGCGTCTTCGTGGCGCGCACCCGGTGCTTCGCGCAGGTGAGCGTGTCCGGCTCGCACGGCTGCCCGCACGGGCGGTTCGCCTGGAGGTCGAAGACGGGGCAGGGGAAGGCGTCGTCCTGCGGCGCCGCGGGTCCGGGTGCCGGAGGGGCGGGACGGGGTGTGGACGAGGGCGGCTGTGCCTTCCCGGGACTCGACTCGGGCGCCGTCCGGGGCGGTGCTGGCTTCTTCGCGCGGGGCATCGACGACGAGGCTACACCGGGGCACTCGCGATTGCGCCGGGCGTCCCCCCGGAAACGTGCCGGGCGCCGCGTGGCGGGACCCGGCAGGGCGGGCGACCCAGGTCGCGCGGCACGGCCATGGCGGAGAGATCGGGATTCGAACCCGAGGTAGGGATTTGATTCCCTACACCGCTTTAGCAAAGCGGCGCTTTCGACCACTCAGCCATCTCTCCGCGGCCGGAAGGGGGGAGAACTTAGCCCGGGGGCCGGGCCGGGGGGACGCGAAAACGAGGCGCGGCGCGTCAGCGGACGGCCGAGACGAGCTCCGGCGCGAGAATCTCCGCCGCGAGGCGGGCGCCCCGGGCGGAGACGTGGAAGATGTCGCCGGTCGCCTGGATCCGGAGGTCGGCGAACGGGATCTCGTCGGCCACGCGGTCGAGGCGGACGAGGCGGAGCCCGCGGGCGCGGATCATCTCCGACGCGCGGTCCGCGAACGCGCGGCCGGCGGCGCGGCCCTCGGTGTCGGCGTCCGCCAGGACGAGCGGCGCGACCGCGACGACGACGGGCACCTTCGACGCGTCGGACCACGCGCGCATGCGATCGAGCGCCGCGCCGACCGA
This sequence comes from Planctomycetota bacterium, assembly GCA_022072415.1. Classification (GTDB taxonomy): domain Bacteria; phylum Planctomycetota; class JAJSAM01; order JAJSAM01; family JAJVHW01; genus JAJVHW01. The sequence continues at coordinate 6,146 of JAJVHW010000045.1, read as the reverse complement.
CGCCACGCCCGCGCCGTCCGCCGCCCACGCCGCGCGCCACGCAGATGCCGACCCCGGCTCGGACGGCGAGCCCCGCGGCGTCCACGGACGGCCGTCCACGCCGTCCACGGTGATGCCGAGCCCGTCGGTCACCGCGCGGAGCACGTGGCTCGCAGGCGGCGCGACCGGCCGGAACCACGTGTACGGGTGCCGCGACACGGTCGTGTCGTTCAGGCAGAGCACGAAGAGCACCGCGTCCGGCGCGAAGGCGGGGACGCGCCGCTCGACCGTCCGCGCCGCCTGGATCGCGTCGTATCCGTTCACGCAGAAGTTCGGCGCCTCGACGGGCTTCCCGAGCGCCGCCGCCAGCCGGAACTCGAGCTGCGTCGAGAGGCGGTCGTCCTCGGCGAGATAGGGCGCCGCGCCGACCGAGTCGCCGACCACGGCCACGCGCACCGTGCCGGGCGGCTTCGCCTCGGTGATGGGCCGGACGCGCACGAGCCCGTGCTCGTCGATCCGCCGCTCGGGGTCCCACGCCTGACCGCGGCGGTTGATCCAGAGGATCTCGGGGTCGCCGTGCGGCTCGAAGTACGAGCCGGACGCGATGTGCGCCGCCTCCGCCTCGCCGATGTAGAGCCCCTTCGCGTCGGCCCGCCGCCGGAGGACGAACTCCGCGCCGCCGAGGACGAGCGCCGGAAGCCCGACTCCGAGGATCATCCGGAAGAGGCGGACGCGCCGGGCCGGGAGCGCGGGCGGAGCGCCCCGCCCGGGATCGGTCACTTCGCCTCCGAGAAGACCGACTCGGGGTCGACGGCGATCCGTCCGCGCGGGAAGTCGAGGGTGAGCCGCCCGCCCTCGAGCGCCCCGAGCCCGAGCCGCGTCCCGCGCGCGATCACGACGAGCGGACGCTCCAGGCGGATCGCGCCGGCGACGACGTCGCCGTCGAGACGCATCACGTCGCGCTCGACCGTGCCGTCGAGCACCTGGCCGTAGCTCCGGCCCGCGGGCGAGAGGCGCGGCGCGAGGTGGCGCGCCTCCTCGCCGTCGAGCGCGAGCGGCGCGCGCTGTCCGGTGTCGAGCATCGCGGCGACCCGGCGCCCGGCGACCGTCACGGGGAGCATCGGAACCTCCTCGCGGAGATCCACGGCCAGCACGCGGAGCCCGTCGGGTTCGCCGAGGTGCTCGCTGTGGATCGTGACCACGTGGTCCCCGTGGTCGATCGTCCACACGTGGTGGCGGAGGACGGGCATCCCGAGGATGCCGTCGAGCGTGCGTCCGATGGCCCGCGAGAGGTCCGTCAGGTCGGCCACCAGGGCCCCGACGCGCTTGAACGGCGCCGGACCCACGCGGATCTCGCGGATCGTCGTCTGGTCCACCGTGCGGATGCTCCGGCCGATCTCCGTGAGGATGTCGGCCTTCCGCTCCTCGGTGCGGAGCCCCGCGCTCTCGGCGCACGACTGCGACACGACGACCGTGCTCGCCCCGGTGTCGAGCGCGAACCAGAACGGACCCTTCCCGTCCACGAGCACGGGGACGAGGAGGATGCCCGACGCATCCACCGCCGCGACCTCGACCGCGCCGCCCGGGAGATCGCCCGGCGTCGAGTCGCGGCGCGCATCGAAGGGGCGCGTCGTCCCGCACGCGGCGAGCGGCGCCGCGAGGAGGATCGCGAGGACGGTCGCGAGGACGTTCGTGGAGACGGTCGCGAGGACGTTCGTGGAGACGTTCGCAGGGACGTTCGCAGGGACGGCAGGGGGCATCGTGCGGCGCATCGGTGAATCTCATTCTCCACGAAGCGCCCCGCTGGCACCGTATTCCGATGCGCCAGAGCACGCCGGAGCCGTACCGCCTTCCCGCTCCGCTCCGGCGCGCCGGCGAGGCGTTCCTCGCGGAACGGTTCCCGAAGGCCACGCCGGGGCGCCGCCGCGCGTGGATCGCCGCGCTTTCGGAGGCCTTCACGGCCGAGCGCGAGGCGCTCCCCGGCTCGTACCTGAACCGCCCCGAGGCGCGGAGCGCGTATCTCGCGTTCTTCCACCCGCAGCAGGTGATCCGCGGCATCGCGGCGCTCGACGAGACGAAGACCCGCGCCGCCGCCCGGGGGCTCTGGCCCGGCGCCGCGGCCACCGCGGAGCGCCCGCTCCGCGTGCTCGATGCGGGGGCGGGGCTCGGCGCGATGACGCAGGCGCTCGTCGCGGTGGAGCCGGACACGCCGCTCGACGTGGTGCTCGTGGACCACCAGAAGTCCGGCGTCGCCGACGCGAGGGACCTCACCGCGGCGTGCATCTCGTCCATGCGTCCGAAGGGCGCGCCGCCCCGCGTGCGCACCGCCGTGTCGCACCTCGAGCCGTGGGTGAAGAAGGCGGCCGAGGCCGGGTGGACGTACGACCTGGTCCTCGTCGGCGGCGTGCTGAACGAACTCCGCGGCGCGTGGCCGCCCCTCGTGCGGCGGCTGCTCGCGGTGCTCGATCCGGCGGCGCCGGGCGGCGGGATGCTCGTGACCGTGGAGCCGGCGATCCCGAAGGTGGCGCGGCAGCTCCAGGAGCTCCGCGACGATCTCCTCGGCGAGACGACGACCGTCGCCCCCTGCACGCACGGCGCCGAGTGTCCGCTCGCGAAGCTGATCCGCGACTGGTGCTTCACCGTCCGCCCGGCGGAGCTCCCGCGCGCCGTCGCCGAGGAGGCCGCGCGGCTCGGGCACCAGACGTCGGAGATCCGGTTCGCGTTCTGGGCGGCGTGCGGACGGCCGGACGCCGCGCCGTTCGAGCATCCGCCGGGCGCGGCGGGGCGGATCGTGAGCGACCCCGTGCCGGGCGGGCAGGTCGTCTGCTGCGAGGGCGAGCGCGAGCGCCTCCCGGAGAGCGCGCCGCGGCGGATGCGCGGCGAGATCGTCCTCCGCTGAACGGGTTTTCGTACATTCGGGGGATGCCGAAGAAGCCCGCCGCACCCGCCCGCGACCTCACGCTGGAGCGCGCCCTCGACCTCTGCCGGTTCATCGACGCGAGCCCGATGCCCTACCAGGCGTCGGCCGAGTGCGTGCGGCGGCTCGAGGCCGCGGGGTACCGCCGGCTCTCCGAGGCCGACCCGTGGAAGCTCGAGGCCGGGTGCGGGTACTTCGTCACGCGCGCCGACACCACGGTGATCGCGTTCCGCGCGGGGCGCCTCGCTCCGTCGGCCGCCGGCTTCGCGGTGATCGGGACGCACCTCGACTCGCCGAACCTCCGCATCAAGCCGAACGCGGAGACGAACACCCTCGGGCACCGCCAGCTCGGCGTGGAAGTCTACGGCGGGGCGATCCTCGCGACGTGGCTCGACCGCGACCTCGGCATCGCGGGGCGGGTGACGCTCGCGGGGAAGCGCGGAGGGGAGCGCTCGGCGCTCGTCGAGATCCGCCGCCCGGTCGCGCGGATCCCGAACCTCGCGATCCACCTCAACCGGAAGATCAACGACGACGGCCTCAAGGTGGACAAGCAGCGGCACCTTCCGCCGGTCCTCGGGCTCGACGACGCGGCCGACGGCGAGCCGTGGGCGCTCCGCGCGCTGCTCGCGGCGGAGATCGGGTGCGCGCCGAAGGACATCGTGTCCTTCGACCTCGGCCTCTTCGACGTCCAGCCCTGCGCGATCGGCGGGCTCCGCGGCGAGTTCGTCTTCGCGCCCCGCCTCGACAACCTCGGCTCCACGCACGCCGCGCTCTCCGCGCTGGTCGCGGCCACGGAGCGCCACGCCGCCGCGCCGGAGCAGACGTGGATCGCCGCGCTCTACGACCACGAGGAGTGCGGGAGCCAGAGCACGCAGGGCGCGATGGGCACCGCCCTCCGCGACGTCATGACGCGCATCGCGATCGCCCACCCCGCCTCGAAGGGCGCCGCCGACGAGCCGTTCCGCGCCTTCGCCCGGAGCTTCATGATCTCCGCCGACATGGCCCACGCCGTGCACCCGAACTTCGTGGAGGTCCACGAGCCGGACCACCGCCCGCGCATGAACCGCGGCCCCGTGCTGAAGCGAAACGACAACATGCGCTACGCGACCGACGGCGACTCCGGCGCCCGCTTCATCGGCCTCTGCCGCGCCGCCGGCTTCGAGCCGCAGGTCTTCGTGTCCCGCACCGACATGCCGTGCGGCACCACCATCGGCCCCATCGCCGCCAGCGTGTCCGGGATCCAGGTCGTGGACGTCGGCAACCCCATGTGGTCGATGCACTCGATCCGCGAGACGTGCGGCACCCGCGACGTGTCGATGATGATCGAGGCGATGTCGCGGCTCTACGCGGGCTGAGCGGGCAGGCCGCGCTACTTCCCGCGGATGGCCGCGGCGACGAGGCGCTCGAGCGTCGCGGCGTCTTCCGGCGAGGTGCCGTCCTCGACGCGGGTGCTCACGACGAACAGGCGCCGGGCGTGGGGGATCTGCGCGGTCTCGGTGTTGCGGCGCATGCCGCGGCCGACGGCGCGGAACGCGGGGAGCCCGCCGTAGCTCGACTTCGCGCCGCCCATCCGCATCGCGCCGAGGAGGGCGAGGTCCATGTCGCCCATGCCCCACGAGATGTTGATCTCCGCGCGGCACTTCGGGCCGAGCAGCGCAGCGCCCGCGCCGTTGCCGTACCAGCGGACGCTCCAGTCGCGGGGAAGCTCGCCGAAGCGGAGTCCCGAGAGGCTCTCCCCGCGGACGGCGTCGTCCTCGTCCTTCGCGATCACGGCCGCGATGTCGGACGTGACGCCGCCCTCCGTCACGGAGAGCGTGCGGATCGACATCCGCCCGAGGCAGCGCGACGACACGAGGCCCGGGTAGGAGTCCGGGTCCTCGTCCCACCCGAAGGCCACGTAGCGCGCGGCGGTGCCGAGCTCGTTCGTGGTGGGGTCGGCGCCGACCCACGTCCCGAGCCACACCTCGCAGAACGCGTGGGCGCCCCACATGTCGTGGACCTGCGCGTAGCCCGAGAGCCGCCGCGCGGGGATGCCGACCGACCTGCAGAGCGCGACGAAGAGCACCGCATGCTCCGAGCAGTCGCCCATCCGCTCCTCGAGGATCTCCTTCGCCGTGGGCTGCGGGATCGGGCCCGATCCCTTCCGGAGGGTCTGGAACACGTAGCGGAGGATGTTCCGCACGGCCGCGCGTCCGTCGGTCGCGCCGTCCACCGCGCGCTTCGCGGCGGCCTTCACGGTGGGATGCTCCGGCGAGTAGAGGTTCGTCGATTCGAGCCACTTCGCGAGCTCCGGGTCGGTCACCGGGAAGCTCGTCGTCGCCGACGGGTCGTCGTGCGCGCGGAGCTCCATGCGGAACGTGCCGTCCTTCGCCGCGAGCACCTTCGAGAAGGGAGTCTCCGGGAACTCGGGGAGCTCGACTCCCTCGCTGCGGCGGATCGTCACCTCGACGACGCCCCGCACCGCCGACGTGACGCGCGGGAGCGGCGGCACGGCCGGGAGCGTGATCGTGTACGCGGCGGCCGACGGATCGAGCTTCCGCGCCTTCTCCGGCGTCGTGCGCTCGACGACGCTGACGCCGGTGTGGACCCTCGCGAGGACGCCCTGCGTGTCGAGCCACCACGTGGACTTCCCGGGGCGCCCGACCATCGTCTCGACCACGCGCCAGCAGGCGACGCGTCCGACCGGCGTGGGGATCGTCTCCTCGGCCTCCACGAGGAGTTCCACCGTCTCCAGCTTCCTCGCCTCGTAGTTCGCAGCCTGGTAGGTGAGCTTCTGCCCGGCCGAGAGTTCGCCCCGGCGGATCTTCGGCGCGAGGAACGCCTCCGCGTCCACCGGCAGCGGCGACGGGCACGCGACCGACTTCGTCTCGGTGAGCCCCGCGACCTTCCGTTCGAGTTCGTATCCGGCGCCGGTCCACCGGATCACGGACGTCTCGACCCGCCCGCCGGTCGTCGTCTCGCCGCGGAGTTCGAGCAGGAGGCCGTCCTCGGTGCGGTCGAGGTGCGTCACCGAGGTCGAGCGGAAGACGTCCTCCATCGAGTCCATCACCCGCGTGCTCGCGGTCGTGTGGATCGTGTGGTCGTGGATGACGGGCATCCCGTCGCGCACCGCGGCCGTCCAGACCATGTGGTACCACCCGTCCTTCGCGCCGTCGCGGCGGGTCTCGTACCACTGGTCGGAGAGGACGGCGGCGGCCGGCGCGGTCGGGGCGTCCGCGCGCGCCGCGGAGCGGGGCGCCGCGGGCTCGGC
>JAJVHW010000168.1 GCA_022072415.1 Planctomycetota bacterium | reverse complement strand
CGGCTCCGCCCGCGACGGCGATCCAGGCCGTCGCCGACACGGCCGCGCGGACGGAGCGCGGCCACTCGGGCCGGGGCGCGGCGAACGCGGCCGCCGCGAGGCGCCCGACCAGCAGCGCGACCGCCGGGTAGACGGGCACCAGATAGAGGTCCCGCTTGGCCGGGCTCGCCGAGAACAGGGCGAGCGGGACGACGAGCCAGCAGAGCGCGAACCGGTCGGCCGCGCGGACGCGGGGATCGGCGTCGCCGGGGCGCAGCATCGCGATCGCCGCGGCGAGCGCGGGCGTCCACGGCATCGCGCCGAGGAGGAACGACGGCCCGTAGAACCACCACGGCTCGATCTTGTCCACGCCGCCCTCCGCGTGGTTCGCGCCGTGGCGCAGGAGCTGCAGCAGGTAGTCCGCGCGCCCGGCCGACGCGGCGCCTGCGAGCCACGCGAGCGCGGGGACGAGCGCGAGCGGCGCCAGCGCGAGCCGGGGCGTCGCGAAACCGCGGAGCCCGCGCGTCCAGAGCACGGTCGCGAGGATCGCCGCGCCCGGCGCCGCCAGCACCGGCGGCCCCTTCACGAGCAGCGCGAATCCGCCCGCCGTCCACGCCAGCGCGGACCATGCGGTGCGGCGCGAGGGCGCGGTGCGGTCGTCCCACGCGAACACGAACGCGGCGGCGGAGAGCGTCGTGAACCCCGAGAGGAGCGCATCGAGGTTCCCGCGCGCCGAGAGGATCAGGAACTCCTTCGACGCGGCGAGCGCGATCGCGGCGGCCCATCCCGCGACGGGTCCGTGGAGCCGGCGGGCGATCGCGAAGACCGACGCCACGGCGAGGGCCGCGCCGAGGAACGACGGAAGCTGCGCCGCGACCGACCAGTCGAGGCCGAACGACCCGCCGGCCGCCGTCATCCAGAAGTAGAGCGGCGGCTTGTGCGTGTATACGTCGCCGTTCAGCGTGAGCACCCACGGCGCCCCGTGCTCCGCGGCGCCCGGCAGCGTGAGCTCGCGGGCGACCGTGGCGTAGCGGTGCTCGTCGACCTTGTTGAGCCCGCGGCCCGCCGCCGACAGGGCCAGCGCGACGAACGCGAAGGCGAACACCGCCCCGGGGCGGCTCCACCAGCGGCTCGGACGGGCGCCGTCCCGTGCGGCGTCGGACTCGGGCATCGCGGGGAGTATCGCGGGCGGGAGCGCGGACGCGCAGTGCGGGCCGGGCGTGCCGCCGCGCCCCGCGACGCCTCATGACGCGTCAGTAACCGTCGCCGACCAGCTTCGCGGAGGCGAGCGTCCACGAAAACGCGAGATTCGACGTCGCCACGAGCTTCCGCCGCGCGGGGACCATGATCGACGCGCCGGACGCGCCCTGGCCGTCGTTCGACGCCGCGGGCGTTCCGTTGGCCCCGGCGAGGTCCGTCACCGCGAGCGAGACGAGCAGCGGCCCGCCGCCGGTCCCGTTCACGCCGAACCCGGCGGCGTCGCCGTACACCAGCGTCACGATCACGTCGCGGTCGAGCGTGTTCCAGTAGACGGGGTTCGGCACGCCCGCCGCCCCCGTCATCGTCTGCGGCTCGCGCAGGAGTTCCAGCGCGACCTTCGTGCGGAGCGCGCCCTTCACGACCGCCGTCGTGTCGGCCACCGCCCGCCCCGCGCCGGCGCCGATCACCGCCCACAGCGCGAGCACCGCCGCCGCCGCGCCGCCCGCCGCCGCGAATCCGAACGCCGCCCGCGACCCGAATCCGGCCTGCATGGAACCCTCCGCGCCGCCCGCCCCGGACGCTGCGAGCCCGGGCGGGTGCGGCACGGGGAGAGACTACCCCGTCGCGCCACGGGCGCAGGCCCGGCCGCTACTTCGCCAGCACGTTCACGCCGTCCGGGTCGGTCACGGAGAGCCGGAAGAGGGCGAGGATCGAGGGGGCGACGTCCTCCACGCGGGGGGCGGCGGAGGGGGCGAGGGGGACCGACGAGAAGAGGACGCCGGGGACGAGGTCGGGGTCCACGGAGCAGTGGTCGCCGGACCACGGCTGGGTGTTGTCGGTGAGGATGCCCGCGTCGCCGCCGCCGATGGTGCTCTGCCAGCTCACGCGGTAGCCCTCGTGGAAGCCGACGACCAGGTCCCCCGCGTCGTCCATGCGCGGGCCGCGGTAGATGTCCTTCGCCTTGAAGACGCGGCGGACGACCGGGGAGCCGTCGGCGTCGCGGAGCGCGAGGAGGTCCTTCGAGATCCCGTCGAGGACGCGGTCCATGTCGGCCCGGTCCACGGTCCCGTCCGGTTCGCGGCCCTTCACGTTGAGCGAGATGTGCCCGAGCCCCCAGCCGTAGGCCTGCGTGCGCGTCCAGTCCACGTTCGAGAAGAAGCGCTCGCCGGAGATCTCGGCCACGCCGCGCTCCACGTCGGGCGCGGTCGCCGTCTGCCAGCCCTTCGCGCGGAGGAAGAGGTTCAGGTTCACGCCGCGGCGGAAGCTCGAGAAGCCGTGGTCGGAGACGACGATCACCGTGGCGCCGTCGCCGGCCGCGGCGACGACCTCGCCGACGATCCGGTCGGACTCCTCGTAGATGCGGTCGATCTCGCCCGCGAACACCGCGGCCTCGGCGGGGACGTGCGTCGGGCTCTTCGGATCCACGTGCCGGTAGAACGCGTGCTGCACGCGGTCGGGCTCGCTGAACATCGTGAAGAGGAGGTCGAAGTCCTTCCGGCGGAGCCGGTCCATCAGCTTCCGCTCGCGGAGCTTCATCACCGCGTACGTGTGGTCGAGGAACGCGCGGTCGGAGAGGAGGCGGTCCTTCACGGGGTTCGTGAGCTCGGGCCAGCCGATCGTCTCGAACGGCCCCACCGCCGACTCGAGCTCCTTCGCGAACGAAGGCGGCGACGAGAGCCCGACGTTCGGCGGGACGTGCGCCGCGTCGAACTGCACCTGCGCGACGAGCAGGCGGAACGGCGTGCGGCCGTCGGCCGATCCCGCGCTCTCGAGGAAGAGCCGCACGCGGCCGCGCAGCGTGACGAGGCGGCTCGCCTCGAACCGGACCGGGAGGAGGTCGCTCCACGCGCCGGGCCTGAGTTCCACGCCCGTGCCGTCCTGGAGCGTCACCGTCGCTCCCTCGCCGCGGCGGAGCGCGACGGGGAGGCTCGCGGTGAGCGACGCGCCGAGCGACGTGAGCCGCTCCCGCGTCTCGCTCTGCCGGCGCTGGGCGCGCGTCCACTCGAGCGAGAGCTGACGGCGCTCCTTCTCGACCTGCGCGGCGCGCTCGATCGCGGCGCGGCGCTCCGCGGGGAGCCGCGGATGCGGCGGCCCCGCGATCACGAGGTCGAACCGCGGCGCGTCGCGTCCGACGAAGCACACGGCCCCGCCCGTCTCGGTGGAGCCGGGGACCATCGGGTCGTCGGTCCAGAGCGTGTACGAGCCCCACATGCCGGACATGTCCGGCACGCCGAGCCCGGACATGCAGCAGCCGCACGACATGGCGTCGGCGGGGAACGAGAGCGGCGCCTCGAGCACGATGCAGCGCTTCCCCGCGCGGTCGAGGGTCGTCCAGAACGGCTCGCCGCTCCGGCGGTTCTCGGCGCGGACGATCGTCTCGGGGAGCGAGCGCAGGACGACGACCGCCACGAGCGCGCCGAGCGCGGCGCCGGCCGAGAGGAGGAGCTCGAGCTTCTTCCCGCGGCCCCAGGCGGAGCCCCGGGCGCGGAACGCGAAGGCGATCCCGAGTCCGAGCGCCGCGCCGATGGCGCCGAGCGCGCCGACGATCGCGACCTTCATCCAAGGCCCGAACAGCGGCGATTCCACGCGCTCGGCGTGGCCGAAGTCGATCCGCGTCGGGTCGAAGCCCTTCCGGCGGAGGAAGTCGGGGATGCCGTTCTTCCCCGTGTTCCATCCGGTCGTGATCACGGCCCACGACACCGGCGACTGCGCGGGGTTCGACGTGGCGAGGCGCGCGTAGCCGCCGCGGGCGCGGAGCTTCGCGAGGTTCGGGAGGCGGTCCTCCGCCATCAGCCGCTCGGTCCGCGCGGCGTCGAGCCCGTCGTATCCGATCACGATGACCGGCTTCTCGCGCGAGGGCTCGTCGGCCGCGCACGGCGCGGAGCCGCACGGCAGGAGGGCGCAGAGCGCGAGCAGGACGGCGGCGCCGGCGGCGCTACTTCTTCGCGGGCTCATCGGTCGGCGCATTTCTTCCGTACCACTCCTTCCACGCCTTCACGTCGTCGGACCCGAACATCTGCCCGGTCAGGTCGCGGAGCACCTTTCCCGTGTAGAGCTTGGTGCGCGCGTTCTGGAGCCCCGGGATCAGGTGCGGGACGCAGCGCGTGCCGAGCTTCGTCACGGCGGACTCCGCGCGGCCGCGGCAGAGGACCACGTCCTTGATGTCCGACTTCACGAAGAACTGGGTGAGCGACCGCGCGCCGCGGTGGTAGCCGCTCGCGCCGATGGCGTCGATCACCTCGGCCCGCTTCATCGGCATGCGGGTCTGGAGCGCCTCCACGAGGCCGGGGCCGCCGTCGGCGCCCATCGCGACCAGCGCGTCGAGGGCCTTCCCCGCCACGTCGGAGCTCTGCGAGAGCACGAACCGCCCCATCGCGATGCCCGCCGTCCGCGCGGAGACGGAGTCCTTCTTCGCGATCCTCTGGAGCACGCCGAGCGCGAGGGCCTGGTCGGCCGCGCTCGCGTCGCGGTACTTCTTCACGAGGATCTCCGACGTGCGCGTGCCGCCGATCGCGACGAGCCCGTCGCTGCAGATCTTCGCGAGCTCCGGATCGGGATCGTTCAGCCCGTCGGCGAGCACGTAGGCGGCTGCGCCGGACCGCGTGGCGCCGAGCAGTTCGGCCGCGCGGCGGCGGGCCGTCGGGTCTCGCGACGCGAGCTCGTTCTTGAGCTTCTGCATCACGGCCGGCGTCGCGTTCGAGTCCGCGCCCTCGACCGAGTCGGGATCGCGGTCGGCGGTCCGCACGAACGCCGCGTTGAGCTCCTCCTGGATCTGCCCGAGGCGCCGCGCCGCGAGGGCGTACTCCGGGAGCGAGGGGTCCGGGTGGTCGGCGAGGAACTTCTCGAACGCCTCCTTCACCGCTCCGGGATCGGTCTTGTTCGACACCTCGAACGCGAGGAGTTCGGCGAAGTCCTTCCGCGCGACCTCCGCCGGGGTCGGCGGCGGGGGAGGTTCCGGAGGCGCGGGCTTCGGGGCGTCCGGCTTCGGCGGCTCGGGCTGCGGAGGCTGCGGCTTCGGCTCGGGCTTCGGCTGATCCGGCTTCGGTTCGGGAGGCGCCGAGGGCTTCGTCGTCTTCGCGGAGCCGAGGTCCATCCCCGAGAGCCGCTTCAGCCAGAAGATCTCGCGGCCGATCTCCACGCCCACCGCGTCGTCCACCTCGCCGTTGGCCGACTGCCACTCCTGGTACGCGGCGCGCGCGGCCTTGAGCTTCTGGTACGCGTCCTTCGCGGCGTTCTTCCGGTCGGTGTCGTCGGCGTCCATGTCGGCCGACGCCCGGAGGAACGGACGCGACTCGTCGAGGAGCTTCCGCGCCTCCGCGAGCTTCTCCTCCTTCGCGGCCGACGCCGCGGCGGCGAACACGAGGAGCAGCGCGGCGGCGAGTCCCTTCGTCATGCCGCCCATCGTCGCCTCCCCCGCCCCGTTCGGCTAGCCCGGATACGGGCTAGTGGGCGTTCGCCTCCAGCCAGCGCTCGCAGTCGATCGCGGCCATGCAGCCCGAGCCCGCGGCCGTGATGGCCTGGCGGTACACGTGGTCCTGGCAGTCGCCGCACGCGAAGACGCCGGAGACGTTCGTCTTCGCGCCGTCCCGGGTGACGAGGTACCCGTTCTCGTCGGTCTCGAGCTGCCCCGCGAGGAAGGACGTCGTCGGGACGTGGCCGATCGCCACGAAGAGCGCGTCGGCGGGGAGGCTCCGCACCTCGCCCGTGACGGTGTCGCGGAGCCGGAGCGACTCGAGCTTCGTCGCGCCCTCGCACGCCTCGATCGCCGTGTTCCAGAGGAACCCGATCTTCGGGTTCGCCTTCGCGCGGTCCTGCATGATCTTGCTCGCGCGGAGCGTGTCGCGGCGGTGGATCACCCACACCTTCGACCCGAACCGCGTGAGGAAGTTCGCCTCCTCCATCGCGCTGTCGCCGCCGCCCGCCACGCAGATCACCTTGTTGCGGAAGAAGGCGCCGTCGCACGTGGCGCAGGTCGAGACGCCGTGCCCCATCAGCCGCGACTCGCCCTCGCAGCCGAGGAGCTTCGCCTTGGCGCCCGTCGCCACGATCACGGAGTGGGCGCTGTGCTCCTTCCCGTCGACGACGACCGTGAACGGCCGCTTCGAGACGTCCACGCGCTCGACGTCCGCGTCCACGATCTCCGCGCCGAAGCGCTCGGCCTGCGCGCGCATCTCGATCATCAGCTCGGGGCCCATCACGCCGTTCCGGAACCCGGGGAAGTTCTCGACCTCGGTGGTCAGCATGAGCTGCCCGCCGGGCTGGTATCCGCCGAACTGGAGCGGCTTCAGGTTCGCGCGGGCGGTGTAGATCGCGGCCGTGTACCCGGCGGGGCCGGAGCCGACGATGATGACGTTGCGGATGTCGGAAGGTGCGGACATGGGGTCTCCGTGCGGGGTGGGACGGCGGAATCTACCGCTCGGGGCCCCGATCCCTTCCCGGAACGTCCGGCCGGAGCGGCAGATGCGGATACGCTTCCCGGGATGCGCACAGCGACTCGGACCCCCTTCGCCGCAGGACTCGCTTGGTTCGGGATGGCCGCCTCCTGGCTTGCCGTCCCGCCCTCCCCCGCCGCGGCCGACGCCGAGGACGTTCCTCCGACCGCGCTCGCCGTCGTCGAGGACTTCCGGCCGAAGGACACCATCGACGGGAACCTCTCCGACGCCGCGAAGGACGTTCGGCACCGCTTCACCGCGCTCCCCGGCGGCACGCTGACGGTCACCCTCGAGCCCGCGGAGACGGAGGGTGCCGCGCCCGCGACCGGGCTCACGCTCGCGCTCTGCGACGCGGGGGGCGCGGACCTCGGCATCTCGGGCGGCGCCTTCGACGTGAGCAAGGGCGACGGAATCGTGCGCTGGAAGAAGGTCCCCCTCGGCGACGGCGGCGCGTTCACGCTGGTCGTCCGCGCGGCGGGCGCCGGCGGCTTCAGGCTCACGTCGAAGTCGAGCCCCGGCGGATCGAAGGAGACGACCGCGTACGACGACGTCGCCGCCGACGGCGTCGCGCAGGAGGTCGTCCGCTGCGTCTCCCGGGGCACGCTCGCGTGGAGCCTCAAGGCCGCGGGGAAGGCCGGGTTCGTCGGCGAAGTCGTGCGGGTCATCCAGCCCGACGGGAACGACCACCCGGGCGTCGAGGGCGGCGCGAAGGGCTCCGTCGCGATCACGCAGGACGGCGACCACACGTTCGTGTTCCGCAACGCGGGCACGAGGACGGGCGACGCGACCGCCACGCTGACCGCCCTCGCGCCGAAGGTGTTCGCGCGCGCCGGCTTCGCGCGGCCGACGGGCCTCGCGCTCGTCCCCGTCGTGAAGAAGATCGACCCCGTGAAGGCCTTCCACAAGGACGACGCGCTCCCCTTCCGCGTGACGGGCCGCGACCTCCAGCCGGGGCTCGACATCCGGCTCCTCCGGAACGGGCGGACCGACATCGTGGGCACGGCGGTGACGCTCGTCTCGGAGACGGAGGCGACGTGCGTCCTCGACCTCGACACCGAGGCCGCCGAGGGTTCGAACTCCGTCGGCACGTGGACGGTCGGCGTGTGGAACGCGCCGGTCTACGGCGACGCGATGGACCCGCTCACGCTCGTGAAGGACAGCCCCACCGACGACCGCTCGCGCACGTTCACGTCGCTCTCGAGCGCGTCGATCCGCCTCCCCGCGGGCGTGGTGAAGAACACGGAACTCTGGCACCTGGACTTCAACGACGCGTTCCAGACGGACCTCGACCGGATCGGTCTCGGGTCGTCGGACCCGACGGTGCGCGCGCTCGCGCGGCAGGCGGTGGAGGCGTACGTCGTCTGCTACGTCCGCGACCTCTTCCGGGCCGACGAGACCGACGGCGCGGTGAAGAGCGGCACGTCGGTGCCCGTGTCGTTCGTCGTCGAGGCGCCCCCGTCGGTGGCCGGCGCTCCGGGCGAGGACTACAACCGGATCGAGATCGGCGGTGCGTACCAGGACGGCGACCTCCGCGACCCGGCCGAGCCGCTGCTCTGGGGCTTCGCGCCCGTGGACCCCGGGAACGGGCTCCGCGAGAACCTGTCCGTCGAGGAGGAGATGATCGACGAGACGGTCCGGACCGGCCGCGGGGCGCGGACGCGCGTGCTCGACCCGGGCGGCCCGTCGATCGCCGCGTCGTTCGTGACCGCGACCCAGCCGCTCCGCACGGCGCCGCTCCAGGCGGCCGACGCGAAGTACTTCGGACAGTCGTTCCGCCCGTCCACGCAGGGCGAGGCGAACCGTTACCGCGACATCGTGAACACGGTCTCGCGCACGTCGCGGGAGGTCGCGGCGATCGTCGGGCACCACATCGGCCGCGCGATGGGCGTGCCGGCCGGCGGGTCGGGCCCGATGGCCTCGCCGTCGGAGGCGGGGAACATGTGGCCGCTCGTGGACTCGCTCCAGTTCACCGACGGGGACGCAGCCGACCTCCGCGGGTTCGCGTCGCCGACCGACGTGCCCGGGGTGTCGAAGGAGCTCCGGATCGTCTCCTTCCCGCTGCTCTCCACGCAGCCCTTCCTGCTGCCGAACGCCACGACGAACACGGTCTACGCCGCGACGTTCGGGTTCGTCGGCGGGCGTCCGAACGCGGACTCCGATGCGTACCGGGTGCAGTACGGCGCGGGAAGCTCCGTTCCTCTGGGGCTCACGCTCACCTACGAGGGGCTCGGCGGGACCCCGCCGCTCTACGTGAACCCGCCGAACCAGTTCTACTGCCAGCTCGCGATCCTGCGCGTGGCGGTGACCGACCGGAAGCGCGAGACGACGCGGACCTTCCTCTACCGTCTGAACGTGCTGCCGAACATCGGGCAGCTCCCGCAGGCGCTCCAGCCTTCGGCCACCACCTGCCGGGACCAGATCCTCGCGACGCCGTGAGGCGTCGCGGCACGCGCCTCGCCGCGTCGTCGGCACCCGTGCGGCATTCGTTTGGCGACTCTCGACGGCTCCCGCCGGATACTGCGCGACGCGGCGCAGCAGGCGCCGTCCGGGAGGCAGTGCATGGCCGCGATCGCGCGCTGGATGACGGTGCTGCTCCTCGCCGCCTGCGGGAGCACGCCGGACGCGGAGTTCGCGCTCGTCACGCCCGGCGGCACGGTGACGCCGCTCCGTCCCGGCGACACGGTGGTCGTCCCGCCCAGCCCGACCCCGGCGGGGACCTGGTGGAACCGGCTGGGTTCCTACGACACGACGAAGATCCACACGCTCAACGCCCGCGAGAGCCAGCTCACCGACTGGTACTTCCGGATGCGGAAGACCCGCGAGGCGAACGTCGCGCTGGTGGCCACGCTCAAGCTCTGGGAGCACGAACCGGAGCAGGTGAACGTCGAACGCGCCGAGAAGGCGTTCGTCATCTACAAGGAGTCTGCCATGGGGAAGTACGGTGGCGCGATCGCGGTGCTCTTCCTCGCCGGATGCAGTTCGGTGGCCTCCGAGATCCGCGCGCTCAACGCCGAGGAGAAGGAGCTGATGGACGAGATCTCCCGGCTCCAGAACGAGCGGAAGGCGATCATCGGCCTCGCCGCCGCGCTGGCGGTGTGGGACAAGAGCCGCACGCCGCAGAACGAGGAGAACCTCGAGAAGGCCCGTGCGGCCCTGGATCAGGCCCGCGCCGAGGCGCGCTGAACGGGATCAGCGCCGCCGCACGAAGAGCCGGAACTCGCCGAAGTCGCCGCCGGTCTCCCACGACGTCTCCGAGGCGAGCGCGTCGCGGAGCGCGGTCCCGACGGCCGCGACCGCGTGCGGCGGCGACGGGTCCCGCGCCAGGGCCGCCTCCTCGCCGGAAGCCGCCGTCCGGAGTTCCGCGCCGCCGGCTCCGCGCCATGCGACGCGCAGATGGTGCGCGGTGAACGGGTCGCAGAGCACCGGGCCCCGGAGCGGCGGAAGTTCCCACCCGCCGTAGGGCCGCGCGGACACGGCCGCGCCGCAGATCGCGACCCCGAGGGCGGCGAACGGCGCCGTGCGAAGCCCGCCCGGAGCGCCCGCGACGGCG
>JAJVHW010000050.1 GCA_022072415.1 Planctomycetota bacterium | reverse complement strand
GGGCGCCCGTCGCCGCGGGAGCGGCCGACGCGGCCACCTGCCCGCCCGCCGCGCCCGCAGCGCCACCCGCGGCGCCGAGGCCGGGGAAGAGGGCGAGGATCGCCTTCATGATGAGCGCCTGCTCGATCATGCGGGCGACCTGGAACGCGAAGTCCGCCGCGAACTCCCGGAACGCCTCGGAGGCCGTCTTGCTCCCGCGGGCGATGTCCGCGAGCGCCGAGGCGACGCCGCCCGAGAGGTCGTTCGCCGCGACGTCGGCCATCTGCGCCCCGAGGCGGCCCCAGCCCGCGGTCTCCTCGCGGAGCTGCGAGATGCGCCCCTGGAACCCGGCGGCGAAGTCGTCGCCGGTGACCGCCTGCTGGAGCTGCCCCTGGCGCGTGATCCGCTCCCGCGCCCCGGCGGCGGCGTTCTCGACCTCCTGCGCGCGCGTCAGCTCGCCACGGCGGCGCAGTTCCTCGACCTGCTTCCGCGTCTCCTCCTGGAGCGCCGCGAGCCGCTGCTCCGTCGCGAGCGCCGCGAGGCGCGATTGGTCGGTCTTGCCCTCTCCGGCGAGCGCGAGGAGCCGCTGCTGGTAGTCCGCCTGCCACGCGAGCTCCTTCTCCCGGCCCTCCCGCGTGATCGCCTGCCGGAACTCGATGTGCGCGGCGTAGAGGGCGTCCCGCTTCTGCGCGGCCTGCTCCTCGGTGAGGAGGCCGCGCGTCGCGGCCTCGTTCACGGAGCGGAGCTCGGCGTCGTGGCGGGCGTCCTCCTCGGCGAGGCGGATCCGCGTCTGGTTCCGGTCGTCGGCGAGCGTCGCCGCCTGCGCCTGGCGCCGGATCGTGTCGACGCGGGAGAGGAACGCGCGCTGCGTTTCGACGCCCTTCTCGTCGAAGTCCCGGTTGATCCCGTCCTCCTTCCGCCGGAACTCGGCGAGGAGCCGGGCGCGCTCCGGGCTCGCCGCGGGGAGGGCCGCCATCTCCTTCGAGGAGAGCGTCTCCGCGAACTCGGCCCGCGCCGCCGCGAGCGCCTTCGCGCGGTCGGTGATCGACGTGTCGCCCTCCAGCGCGGCGCGGTCGTTCTCCTTCCGCATCGCGTCCGCCTTCGCGGCGGCGGCCGTCACCGCGGCGATCTCGCGGCGGACCGCCTGCTCCCGCTCGAGCAGGTCGAGCATCTCGCGCTCGAAGCGGATCCGCGCCTCCAGCTCGCGCCGCTCCTCGGGCGAGGCCTTCGCCGCCTTCATCAGGTCCTCGATCGCGTCGTGGACCTTCCCCTTCTGCCGGTCGAGCGAGGCGTCCGACGTGTCGGGGTTGAGGAGGCTCTGGATGTCCACGCGCTTCTCGCGGAGTGCGCGGTCCCGCGTCGTCTCCGCTGCGTCGAACTTCGCCACCGCGTCCGCGGCGGCCTTCGCGGCGGCGGCGATCTTCTCCTGCGCGGCGGCCTCGCGCTTCGCCGTCTCCTCCGTGGACTTCCGGCGCTGGTCGATCTCCTCGTGGACCTTCTGCTGCTCGCGGAGCGTGCGGAGGAACTCCTCCTGCTCCCGGACCGCACGGCGCGCCGCCTCCTCGGCCGAGTCGATCGACGGGAGGAACCCGCTGCTCGGGAACACGGAGGAGCCGAGGTTCCGCCAGAACGCGCCCGCCCCCTGGCTCCCGAGGAAGCCCGCCTGCTTCTCGCTCGCGGCGACCCACTTCCGGCGGCGGAGCTCCTCCTCGGCTCCGGCGATGTCCACGTCGGCCGCCGTCGCCGCCTTCCCCTGGCGCAGGAGCCCGAGCTCGACGCGGAGCTTCTCCAGCCCCTCCCGCGTGGACTTGACGCGCTCCTCGGTCGCCGCGAAGACCGAGACGATCTCCTCCTTCTGGCTCGCCAGCAGCGAGAACCCGACGCTCACCGCGGCGAGCGCGACGCCGAGCGGCGTGAAGCCGCCCGCGAGGAGCCCTCCGAGGGCGTTCGTGAGGCTCGACACGGCGGGCGTCGTCTTCTCGCCGAGGAGGACGAGGGACTGCGTCGCGATCTGCGAGGCCTGCTGGACGCCGCGGAGCGCCGGGCCGACGCCCTTGATCTCGGCGGTGACGGCGCGGAGAGCGACGCCCGCGCTGCCCATGCCGCGGATCTCGGCCCCCGTCTCCTTGACGGCGGCGCGCGCCTTCCCGAGGTCCGACGTGATCTGCGCCGAGTCCGCGGAGAGGAGGACCCGGAGGGAGCCGACGACGGCGGCGGGCATCGGTCAGCGCTCCCTTCCGCCGAAGGCTGCGACGATCGAGCGTGCGGCGGCAAGCTGGTCGTCGGGGTCCTGGTCCTCGTCAGCGCGACCGTCGAGCCGGTCGAGGAGGAGGGCGAGATCCGGGAGGCGTTCGAGCCGCTCGAAGGCCGCCGCGTGCCACGCCGTGAAGAGGGCGAGTTGGTGGTCGCGCCGGCGACGCGCGTCGAGGGCTCGGAGCGCCACGACCGTCTCGCGCGGCGTCTGCCGCCAGAACGTCTCCTGCGGGATCCCGGCGTCGGCCGCCCGGTCCCGCCAGTCCGCTACGCCGAGCCCGCGGCTCCCGCCGGAGCGGCGGGCGTCGGAGGGTCCGGCGTGCGCTCCTCGGCGGGTTCGAGCTCGGGGAAGAAGTAGCGGAGGGCGACGCCCATGACGCGCTGCGCCTCCTTCCGGCCCATGCGGTCGATGATCCGCCCGGCCTCCTTCAGCGTCACGTCCTGGTGGTGCTCCTGCAGGCCCGCCCAGAGCATCGCGCGGAGCGAGCGCGCCGAGAGCCGCTCGCGGGCGATGTCGAAGAGGGCGTCGGAGAGCGGCTTCCCGGCCGCCTCCTCGTACTCGGCCGCGGCGTTCCACGAGAAGCGGACGCGGTACGCCTTCCCCTCGACCTCGAACGAGGCCTCGCCACGATGCGGGTTCGACATGGATCAGGTCTCCTCTCGGCGCCGTGGCGCTACGCGAAGTTGGTCGCGACGGTCTTCCCCGTGACCTTCAGCTTCGCCGCGACGGAGATCAGCTCCTTCGCGGCCGAGGACGGCTCCCACCCGGTGAGGAAGCCCGGGAAGGTGAGCGTCGGCGTGTTCGCGAACTGCGGCCACTCGACCCGCCAGTTGCGGACGGTCCCGTCCTGGAAGTCCTTGAGCAGCCCGGCCGTGGCGCCCTGGCTGACGTGCTCGGGCCGGAAGTTGAGGACGAGGGCGACCTCGCCACCGTCCGCGAGGCCCGGGATGAACTCCGCGTGGTCGTCCGGGGACTCGGTGTGGGTCGCCTCGACCGCGTCCCGCGAGAGCGACGGCCCGCCGATCGACTTCACCTCGGCGACAGCGACATACGTGCCGCTGCCGACCGGGTCCTCTCGCAGGAACCGCGTCTTCGTGCCGAGCTTCGCGCCAGTCGCCGCCATGGTGCTCCTCCTCCGCTACAGCGCGTAGGCGCCGACGGTCAGATCCGCCTCGGTGTCGTAGGTGACGACGACGCGGCCGTTCGCGTCGTTGAAGGAGGCCGGGTCGAACGGCCCGATCCAGCGCTCGGCGAGCGCGGGGACCGCGACCGCGACGTCCGCCTTCGCAGCGCCCTGCGGGATCGCGCCGGGCGGGAGCTGCGAGGCGACGGTCACGTTGCGGGCGTTCGCCGCGTGGGCGTTCTTCACGCGAAGGAAGACGCGGCCCGTGTTCGGGAACGCGTCGCCCGCCGCCGCCGCCGCCGTGAGGGCGGGGTTCAGGCCGGCGCGGGAGATCTGCTGGACTGCGAGCGTGGCCATCGCGATGCCTCCGACACCGAGGATCGCGGCGTGTCAGAGTCGGGCAACCCGGAGAGAGGTACTTGAGAGCACGTGGCACCGCGGTGTAGGCTCTGCTGTGTGCCCTCGCTTGGGGCACGAGCTCACCGGCGTCGCCCCCCGACGCCGACCCGAGCCGAAGGGGATTAGTTTCCTCGAGCGCTGGTCGTCCTCGCTCTTGGCTGCGTCGGCTCGTGACTGGGGGGACGCGGGTCGGCGTCTGCAAGGAGCGGGACCATGACCAGGAAGAAGAAGCTCAAGCGCGCCATCCGCGCGTGTGCTGAGGCCGAGGGCGTCAGCTATCAGGAGATGCGCCGCCGAATGGGCGTCAGCGCGTCCGCACCCGACGAGCGCCGTGTCGCGATCGCGCAGGCTGCGGCGAACTGCCTGCGCCGCGCTCAGGAGCCGCCTGCCGACGTCGACCGTGTGGCCGCGCGGATTGCGGAGCGGGTCTGCGCTGCCTGCGCGCCGTGGGTCTCCGGACCCGCGACGACGATGGACCAGTTGTTCGAGCGCGCGAATTCGCTGGCCGCTGCGGTCTGCGACGTACTGCAGCCCCAGCTCACTCCGGAGCAGATCCAGTCCATTCGTGCCCCGATCCTCCGCGACGGCGTGGTCGTCGTGCCCGCGCGAGGACCCGTGCCGCCGCCGACCGAGGAGCAGTTGCGGCGGGAGATCTCCGACGACGAGTTCGCTGAGGTCGCCGTTGCCATTCTCGTCGCGAGCGGTCCGCTCGTGATGGAGAAGCCCTACTGCGGCTACGAGCAGCTGTTCGGCGGAGCCGTCCACAACCACATCTGGCCGCCGGACGACGCGGACTTCGAGTACCTCAGCGACAGCGACGACTAGGCAGCACACGAGAACCGAAGCGATGAGCACGAACACACCCCCCGGCGGTCCAGACCCCCACGAGCGCACTCCCGCGGAGACCCGCGACGACGCCGCACCACAGCCGTGTGCGACTCCTACTCCCGACGCGAACGCGAGAGCCGCCGCGAACCCGGAGTGCCCGGTGTCGCGCGGGACCCCGTCCGCACGCGTCCTCACGTCGCCACAGGTCGGCGAGTTCGCCGCCCACGAGCTCCTCTCCACGGATCGAACGCTCCCCGTTGTGGCGCTGACGACGTGGCCGGGGGACCGCGGGTTCCCGATCGATCCAGACGCGCTCGCGCGCACGCTCGGAGCGCGGGCGCTTGTTGTCGCTCTCCGGACGGGCGAGGACACGTGGGCGCTGAGCACCGCGCTCCCAAAGCGGCTTGACGTGTACGGCGGGGCTTCGCGCATCTGGTGGCCCGGTCTTACCGCCGTGTCGGACCCCTATGAGCATCCGCTCCTGTTCGCGTACAACGCGGCGGACGCCGGCGTGGTCTGTAGGCGGATCATCGCCGCCGTCTGCGAGGGCGACGCGCGCGCCGGCCGCTTCGGACGATGGGAACCGGACGGCGATGAACCACCCCCTCCGAGACCAAGCGGAGAGGGACTGTCGAGTCCGCCGCGCCAGACCTCCACGAAGTCGGGGAAGCCGGTCCTCATGGCGCGCGTCACGCGAATCGAGGGCACCCGCATCCACGTGCGCGTCGCCGACGCCGAGGGCGTCATCGGGTACACCGACGAGAGGCTCGACGCACTCGCCGCGCGCCTCCACGCGGGCGACGAGATCCCCGTCTTCGTAACCAGCCCGTGGCCGGACAGGACCCCGCGGTTCTCGACGCAGGGTCTCCTCGGCGCGCCTGCCGCATCTCAGCCGGTTCGCCCAGCACGGCCCGAGCCGCCGAGATCGGAGCCGGTTCGCTACGCCGTGGTCGCGCGAACTGAGGGCTCGACGATCGAGGTGTCGGTCGACGGCGTGCCGGGGCTCGTCACCGACTCCGACGTGCCGCTCGAGCGCCTCTCGGCGGATCTCGAACCCGGCCATCACCTACGCGTCCGTCGGATCGGATCCGGGGCGGACGGACGAGCTACGTACACCGTCCGCGGGCTCCGCGTCGACCCGTGGCGCCGGCTCCCCGAGGTCTACCGCGAGGGCGACATCGTTCGGGGCGCCATCTGCCGGATCGAGAGCACGTACGTGCTCGTCGAAGTGCTCCCGGGAGCGGCTCTGATCGTCCCGAAGGCCGAGATCGACTGGACGGACCGCCGACACCCAGGCCAGATCTTCAAGCTCGGAGATCGCGTCAACGTGAAGATCCTCACGCTGGAGCCGGAACGCCGGAAGGCCAGCGGCTCCATCAAGCAGGGGTACACGGGAACGCCGAGGCCACCCGTCGCCCCGGGACCAGGGCAGGCCACGTTCCTCGCCGACGAACCCCCGCCCGAACCCGCGCCCGCGAACGGGGCCGATGTCAGGCGGGCCGAGCAGTTGGCCGCCGAGCTCGACTCCGCGCTGACGGACCGCGAGGAGCTGATGCGGCAGCTGCGCTCGGCGAAGGAGCTGATCGCCGAACTGCGGCGCGAGAACCGCAGCGCCGAGGACCGGCTTGCCGCCATCACGTCACGCGCGGTCGGACAGATCGACCCGTCGTCCAGTGAGACGGCGTTCCTCTCTGCCGTGCGGGTCGAGTACGCCCGCCGCTTCGACGAGGGAGATCGGGAGCGATACCCGCTGGCGCGAATGCGGGTCGGGAGGGCGTTCCTGGAGTCGCTCCGCGACCTCGACGGCATCTCGGTCGAGAAGGTCGTGGAGGTGTGCGCGCAGGTCGCGGCGCAACGAGCCCATCAAGTGCCCGGCCGCGAGGTTCACCAGCTGCGGTCGGGGGAGGCCGGTGCCCCCACGCGTGTTCGCAAGCGCGACGCGGCGAAGGCGTGGCGATGCTCGCTGCAGGACAACACGGCGTCGGCTCGGCGGCTCCACTGGTGGGACGTTCCGGGCGGCGACGGGCGCGGACGGACGATCGAGTTCGCGAGCGTCGGTGTCCACGACGACATGGACATCCCCGAGTAGTCGGCGTTCGCTCGCCCCAAACGGCGACCCGGCGGCGCTCGTGCGCCGCCGGGCGGGAACTTCAGATCGGTCGGGTCAGGCGCTCGGCGCGTCGGGTCCCGGGTCGGCCGCGGGCGCGGACTCCGTCGGCGCGGGGGACTTCCCCTTCGACTTCGGCGTCTTCGACTTCGGCGCGTCGGCCGGGCCGCCCGTCAGCCGCATCCACAGGAAGCCGTTGATGCTGACCTGCCCGGTGATCTCGGACGCGAGCTTCGACAGCGAGCGGAACTCCCGCCCGTCGTACCGGAACCCGTCTTCGAGCACCGTCACCCGGTAGTCCTTCCCCTTGTAGGGGCGGACGAGCGTCGTCCCCGCCGCGGGGAGCCGCGGGTCTCGCGGCCTCGCGCCGGGGGCCGCCGGGGCGTCCTTCACCACCGCGAACTTCGGGGCCTTGCGGGGCGAGCCCTTCGAGGGCTTCCCCGCGGTCTTTGTCTGCTTCTTCGCGTGCTTCATCTGAGCACCTCCTTGGTCCAGACATTCGCTCCGGTTGCGTCCCGACCTCAAGTCGTCGCCGCCGTGGACTCGAGGCGGCATCTGGCGTCCGCGCGAGCGGGCGGAACGACCTTGCCTTCGCGCGGAGGACGTGGACCGCGTCACGCCGCGTCCCCTGCGAGCCACACGTCGAAGTCCTGGCTCGTCCGGTAGAGCGCGGTCTCCGCGTCGTAGTCCCACCGCTCCGCGACGAGAAAGCAGCCCTGGACGTCGAGGCCCGCCGCGGCACCCGCGTGCCCGGAGAGTGCCACGCGGACCGCGAGCCCAAGCGCGGTCGCGTCTGCGCGCGTCTTCCCCCACGAGTCGATCTGTACGCGGCGGGACGCCACATCGGTCGGACCGTCGAGCGCGACGTCGTCCTCGCCGGAGACCTCGGTGAACACGACCGCCGGGACCGCGCTCGCCTGCGGGAGGACCTCCGTGAAGATCCGGTCCGCCGCGAGGGCCGCGACGCCGGCGTCGCCCATGAGCACCATGCGGAGGTACCTCCCGAGCGTCACGAGCGGAGCGCCTCCGCCGACTTCCGGGAGATCGTCCCGGACTCGGCCTGCCGCGCGAGCCGCCGGGCCGTCGCGGAGATCGACTTCCACAGCTCCTCGCCGGCGAGCTGGACGGCGGCCTCCTTGTTCACCTCGAAGGCGGGCGTCAGGAAGCGGACCGGCGACTGACGCGCGGAGCCGAACTCGACGAACTTCATGTACCAGTGCCGGCGGTCCGGCCCGACCGTGACGGATGCCTCGGTCGCTACGGACGACTTCACGGCGCGCGCGGCGATCGAGTCGGCGCCCGGGCCCATCGTGAGGGACTCGCCAGTCCTCCGCTGCTTCATCGAGCCGCGCCGCCGGGGATCGCTGCCGCGCCGCGCCCGCGCCCGGGCGTCGCGCACGATGGGCTGCGCCGCTCTGCGGAGGGCAGCGAGGACGACGTT
The DNA here is from genome assembly GCA_022072415.1 of Planctomycetota bacterium. GTDB lineage: Bacteria > Planctomycetota > JAJSAM01 > JAJSAM01 > JAJVHW01 > JAJVHW01. Next base: position 2,031 of record JAJVHW010000050.1, on the reverse strand, counting down.
CCGGCGCAGCGACGCCGGGATCTCGGCGAGCGCCGCGTCGAGTTCCCGGAGACCGACGACAGCGACGTCCGCCACGGCTACCGTCCCTCCGTCCGTGCGCGCCCGACGACGAGCAGCGCCTCGCGGCGGCCGTCCTCGGCGACCGAGACGACGTCGTACTCGCGGCCGTCGTGGACGACCCGGTGGAGCGGCGTCACGTCGTCGCGCCAGCGGATCGTGAAGCGGACCTCGCCCGACGCGACCCACTGCTGCTGCCCGAACCCCTCACGCCCGCCGAGCGGCTCGACGCGCGCCCACACGGTGGCGAGCGGGAGCCAGCGGACGACGCTCTGGCCGGACGCATCCGTCTCCTCGTGGCGCCGCTCGAGGCGGACGCGGCGGTCGAGCAGGCCGGCGCGGACCGTCACGCCGCGAACCTCCGGACGACGAAGGGCCCGAGGAGCCACTCCGCGGTGTGCGGGATCGGCTGCATGGCGGTCGGGGCGACGGACTCGCGGTTCGCGTAGAGCGTTCCGACCAGGAGGAGGACGGCGCGCTTCACGGCGTCGGGGACGTCGGCGGGGTCGCCGTAGCCGCACGTGAAGTCGACGGCGACGGCGTCCGGCACATCCCGTGTCCCGGGCCAGGACTTCCCGTAGGCCGGGACGACCTCGCCCGGCGTCTCGGCGGTGCGGACCACGTAGTCAGCGGGGGCCAGGACCTGTGCGACGCCTGCGGTGTCCGCGTACGTGACGGCCTCGACCGACGCGAGCGGCGGGTGCGGGAGGAGGAGCGCCCCGTCCGGGAAGCGGCCGAACGTCGCGCGCCACCGCTGCGTGACGAACCGCCGCCTGCAGTACGCCTCGGCCTGCGCGGTCGCTGCGGCGACGAGCGAGGCGACGAGTCCCGTCTCCTCCGGGTGCTCGGAGCGCAGGTGGACCTGCGCCTCCTCGAGTGACACCACCGGCGCAGCCGGAGCTTCCAGGAGGACGAGGCCCACGGGACGCCCCCCGGCCTACGGCACGTACCGGCGGTCGCCGCGGACGACGTACGCCGCGCCGAGCTTCGCGTTCTCGTCGATCCCGAGGACGGCGGTGACGTGCGTGTAGCCGTTCTTGTGGTCGAGCTCGTCGGAGCGCTTCTCGATCTCGACGTCCGCCGGCGGGTTCCCGCCCGCGCCGGCCGAGGTGACCGGCGCGCCGAGGTCCTTCGCGCCCGTCCCCGCCGCGTCCTTCGCCTGGCGGAGCTGCACGGTGAGGACCTTCGCCGCGGTCACGGCGCCCGCCTTCGCGAGCACGGCGAACCGTCCGGCGTCCGAGACGTCGATCCACGAGCCGGTGACGTCCGCCGTCCCGACGTCCTGCGGCGGGACGATGCAGTCGAAGGCGAGCGCCTCGGTCAGCTTCCTGGGCATGGGGGTTCTCCTCGGTCAGGCGGGGACGAGCGGGTCCGCGGACTACGGGACGTCGAGCGCGACGAACGGGCTGTAGAACTCCCCGTCCTCCTGCTTGATCGCGCCGTCGAGCCAGGGGCCGCCGTCGACGGTCTTGAAGGCCTTCACGACGGTCTTGTTCTGCTTGAAGAGCGCGTGCTCGGAAGCCGCGATCGTCACGTCCACGCCGTCCTTGATGACGTAGTAGGCGGGGACCATGAGGAGCACGTCGCCGAGCGAGCCGAGCGCGGGGCTCCGGTAGTTCCGGACCACCGGGCGGCCGAGGAGCGTCGAGGGGCTTCCGCCGCGCGCGTCCTCCTGCCAGATCAGGTGGCCGGCCGTGTCCTCCATCTGGCGGAGCTTCGGGATGACACGCGGGTTGACGACCCAGATCGCCTCGCCGTCCTCGAGGAGCTTCGCCTCCAGGGCGACGAGGTCGGCGTACGTGACGTTCGTCGCCTGCGCCCGGGCGACCTTGAGGAGCGCCTTCGACGCGAGGACGCCGAGCGGGCGGCCGTTGCCGCCGATCCCGCGGAGGAACTCCTTGTCCTCGGCCGCGACGAGCGCGCCGCGGAGCATCCGCTCGATGAGCGCGTTCGCGGAGCGCCAGTTCCGGAGCA
>JAJVHW010000054.1 GCA_022072415.1 Planctomycetota bacterium | reverse complement strand
CTCTTCCCCTACCCGACGCTCTTCCGATCTGGGGCGGCGCGTCGCTCCCGGACCTTGCCGCGTCGGAGCTCGACGCGCTGATGGACCGGCTCGCGCTCCGCGAGCGCACGAAGCTCGACGACCGGCGCGCCCGGCAGCGGAGCGCCCGCGCGGGCGGGGAGCGCGACTGGTGAGGCGCGTCCTCGCAGCGATCGTGACCGTCTTCGCGGCGGCGACGGGCGCGCCGGCGGACGACGGGGATCCGGCCACGTGGGTGACGGTGCGCGCCGACGCGCCGACCGTGTGCCGTGTCGGGCAGCGGATCACGCTTCGCGCCGAGGTGCGCATCCGGGAGTCGCCGTTCGCCCAGACGGCCGTGCCGTTCACGCGCCGAAGCATGGACGTGCCGGTGCAGGTGATCGCTCCGTGGCTCTCGGCGCCGGAGGGTGCCCGCGCGCTTCCGCGTCCGACCGATGCGGGAGGCGTCACGTTCGCGGTGAACGACGACGTCGTCCGCGGAGAGATCGTGCGCGACGAGGAGGGAGTGTTCACGATCGTCGCGTCGCGGGACGTGGTGCCGACCGCCGCGGGCCGCATGTCGCTCGCACCGCCTCGCGTGCGGCTCGCCGTCGCGTCGGGGTTCGACGAGGACGCGCTGGGCGCGCGGGTGCCGCTCGCAGTGCGCGAGGTGGTCGTCGAGGGCGCCGCCGCCGCGGTCGACGTGCGACCGCTCCCGGACACGGGCCGGCCGCCGGACTTCGGGGGCGCGGTCGGGCGCTTCACCGTGGAGGCGCACGCGTTCCCGCGCGCGGCGGGGATCGGCGAGACGGTCCGCGTCACCGCGATGATCGAGGGCGAGGGCGACGTGTCCGGCTTCGCCGCGCCGCGGACTCCCGCGGGCCGCGGGTTCGACGTCCTCGGGGTCGCCGACGACCGGACGTCGCCGCGGCGGACGATCGTCTGGGACGTCGCACCGACCACGGCGGGCGAACTCCGCATGGCCGTGGTGCTCCCGACGTTCGACCCGACGGCGGACGCATGGCGCGAGGTGCGCGGCGAGTGCGAGGCCGTGACCGTGGCCGGCGGCGCGGCTCCGCCGTCCTCAGAGAACGGAGCCACGGTCGAGCCGGAGGCCCCGTCCTCCGGGCCCGGCTGGGGTCTCACGATCGCAGCGGCCGCCGCGATCGGCGCGCTCGGCTATGCGGTCGGGCGGCGCCGACGCCAGATGGAGCTCGCGTCGGCGGCTGCATCTCCCGCGATCACCGTCGCGTCGGATGCGGCTCGTCCTGAGCCCGCCCGGACCGATCTCGTCGCCTGGCTCGCGTGGTCGCTGGGCGCGACCGAGGCGTCCGTGATCGGGCCGGACCTCGCGGACCGGCTTCGCGCCCGTGGCGTGGACGACGCCACGGCGGCCGAGGCGGCGGCGGCCGTGGAACGCTGGATCGCCGTGCGGTACGGCGCTCCCTCGGCGACCGCGCCGCACCCCTCGGAAGTCGAGGCGCTCGTCGCGCGCGTCGATGCGACCGCGCGGCGGGGGAACGTCGTGTGAGGCATCGCACCGTCCGGGTCGCCGGCGTCGAAATCCGCGAGGCGTGGGCGCCGGGCTGCAGGTCGGACCACTCCACGCGGTTCCTGATCCGCCACGCGGAGATCCGGTCGGGAGAGCGCGTCGCGGAGATCGGCTGCGGGAGCGGCGTCGTGGCGGCCGCCGCGGCGCGGCTCGGGGCGGCGGTCGTCTGGGCGTCCGACGTGGATCCGCGCGCACTCGAACTCGCCGCGGCGACGGCGGCTGCGTCCGGTGCGGACGTGCGCGTCGTCTCCGGCTCGATGCTCGACGCAGTCCCTTCCGGCGAGCCGATCGACCACGTCCTCTGCGTGATGCCGCAGAAGCCCTCGCCGGAGCGGTTCTCTGTCCGCTACGCGGGAGGACGCGACGGCGCGGAACTCCTCGCGTCCGCGATCCGGGCGGCCGCGGGCCGCCTCCGCCCGGGCGGCAGGATCACGCTCTACCACCACTCGATCGCCGCGCCCGCGGCCGTGGAAGCGGAACTCTCCGCCGCATTCGGGTGGCGCGTCGCGGCAGAGCGTCTGCGCTGCTTCTCGGAGTCCGCGTACGCCTCGCTCGCGCCCGGGATGCTGGAACACCTGATGGTCCTTCGCACCCGCGGCGCGGCGCGTGTCGAACGCCGCGGCGCGCACCTCGTGTGGACGTCGCGCGTGCTCGTCGGAGTGCGGACATGACGCGCGTCCTCGTCGTGAACGCGGACGACTACGGACTCACGCCCGGCGTGGACGAGGGCATCCGGATCGCCGCAGCGCGGGGGATCGTGACGAGCGTCTCCGTCATGTCGTTCCGCGCGGACCGGGACGGCGTGCGCCGTCTCGTGGATGCGGCTCCGCACGCGGGGCTCGGGCTCCACGCCGACTTCTCGCCCGGCGCGCCGCCGTTCCGCGACCAGGTCGAGAGGTTCGAGGAACTCGTCGGCCGGACACCCGGCCACGTCGACACGCACAAGCACGCTCACGTCCGCGACGACGTGCTCGGGCTCGTCGCGTCCCTCGGCGTTCCCGTGCGTGCGCAGGGCGGGCGCATGCGCGCCCGTCTGCGCGCGAGAGGCGTGCGATGCACGGACCACTTCACCGGCGGCGTGTCGGCGGCGCCGTGGTGGACCGTGGCGCGGCTGCTCCGCGAGATCGGCCGCGTGCCGCACGGAGTCACGGAACTCATGTGTCACCCCGGGACGGGCGACGCCGTGCCGCCGCCGCTCTGGTACGGAGCGCAGAGGGCCGGGGAGCTGACGGCGCTCACCTCCCACGCCGTTCGACGACGGATCGAGGGGCGGGGAATCCGCCTCGCGACGTTCGCGGCGCTCGGATCGGGTGCGGCGTGAGGATCGCGATCCTCGACCGTTCGCCGCACGGGAACGCCGCGGACGCGCGATCGGCGGTCGCGCTGCGCGACGCGATGCCCGGCCACGACGTCGAGCGTGTCGAGGTGCTCGACCGCCTCCCCGCGGGGTTCCGGGCCGACGTCGCGCTGGTGCGCGGGGACCTCCGGTCGTCGGCGGACCTGCGCGCGCTCGCCGCCCTCGCGGATGCGGCCTCCGTCTCCGGCGCGTTCGTGATCCCCGCCGCGGACGCGCTCGTCGCCGCCGAGGACAAGGCGGTGACCGCGTCGCGGCTCGCGCGGGCCGGTGTGCGCATGCCGGCGACGTCGTTCGCGCCCTCGGATCCGCCGTCCTTCCCGTGCGTGGTGAAGCCCGGCGTCGGGTGGGGAGGCCGCGGGGTCGTCCTCGGCAGCAACGCGTCCGAGGCGGCGGCGGCTTGCGCCGCCCTCCGCGCGCATGATCCGGGCGCGTCCGTGCTCTATCAGGAGTTCATTCCGCACGTCCGGGGGATCACCGTGCAGGTGGCCGGGGGCGAGGCCGTGTGCGCGTTCGCGACCCGGGCGCCTCGCGGCGACTTCCGCACGAACCCGAATCTCGGCGGCGGGTGCGAGGACGTGCCGCTCGACGACGCGCCGTGCGCCGACGCCGTGCGCGCGGTCGCGGCCTGCGGACTCCCGTTCGGCAGCGTGGACTTCGTGGACGCGGGCGGTGGCCGCAGGGTCGCCGTGGAGGTGAACGCGATGCCGGGGATCGATCCCGACGACGCGGCGGACCGGCGGTTCGCGCGGAAGATCGCGGCGGTGGTGCTCGCCGCGGGAGAGCATGGGCGACGGTGACGCCGATCCGCGTCCTGATGATCGACCCGTACGGCGCGCAGGCCGCCCGGGGGAACAGCGTGTCCGCGGCGAGGATCGAGGCGGCCCTCCGCGCGGACGGGCACGACATCGTGCGCGTCACCGCGGCGTCCACGACGCTCTCCGCGCTCCGGCGGCTCGTGCGCGCCGAGCGGTTCGACGTCGTCCACGCGATCCACGCGTTCCGGACCGGGGCGCTGGCGCGCGAGGCGGCGGCGCCCGCAGGACTGCCGCTCGTGGTGTCGTTCCGCGGAACGGACGCGGAGCAGGGGCTCGCGCACCCGTGTCTCCGCCCGCTCGTCGAACGCGCGGTGCGATCGGCCCGCGTCGTCACGGTGCTGACGGACGACCAGGCGGCCCGCGTCCGCGCGGCCTTCCCCGATCTCGCGGCGGCGGTGCGCGTGGTGCCGCACGGCGTGGACGTCTCGGGAGCGTCGCCTGCAGGCGTCCGGGCGAGGCTCGGCATCCCCGAGGACGCGCGGATGCTCGCGCACATCGCGGGGATCCGCCCCGAGAAGGGGTTTCCCGAGGCGTGGGGCTCCGTGGACGCGGCGCGCGCCGCGTGCCCGGGGTTCTACTACGTCCACGCGGGGCCGCTGATCGACGCGTCGCTCGGCGCCGGCGCGGAACGCTGGTTCGCGGAGCGGACATGGGCCCGCCGACTCGGCTCGATCCCGCGGGAGCGTGCGCTCGACGTCGTCGCGGCGGCCGACGCGACGCTCCACGCGAGCCGCGTCGAGGGACTGTCGAACGCGCTCCTCGAGTCGCTCGCGCTCGCCGTGCCCGTCATCGCCCGCGACATCCCCGCCACTCGCTTCGTCGTGACCGACGGCTGCGAAGGACGCATCTTCCGCGATGACGCGAGCCTCGCCGCCGCGCTGTCCGACATCCTCTGCGACTGCGCCTCGCGCCGGGAGATGTCGGCCGCGGCCCTCGCGACGGCGTCCCGCTTCAGCGTGGCCGCGGAGACCGCGGGGTACGTCGCCGCGTTCCGCGACGCCATGACCCTGACCGGGACGTGAGACACGAATCCATCAGCGCCAGCCGTTGCGTTCGACGAGCGCATCCACGCGGCGCCGGATGTCGTCGCGGATCTCGCGCACGCGCTCCACGGGCTTCCCCTTCGGGTCCTCGAGCGGCCAGTCCTCGCGGCGGAGCCCGGGGACGACGGGGCACTTCTCGCCGCAGCCCATCGTGACGAGCAGCGCCGCGCTGGACGCGAGCTCGCGGGTGAGGAGTTGCGGACTCGCGCGCGTGAGGTCGATCCCGACCTCGGCCATCGCTGCGGCGACCTCGGGGTGGACGCGCGGGCCGGGCTCGGTGCCTGCGGACACCGCGGTGGCCCGCGCAGGGTCGGCCAGCGCGCGGAAGAACGCGGCCGCCATCTGCGAGCGGCCGGCGTTGTGGACGCAGGCGAACACGACCGTCTTCACCGCGGCGCCTCCCGCCCGGCGATCAGCCGGAACGCCGCGAGCGCGCACGCCGCTCCGGCGAGTTGCGCGCCGACGAACGCAGGCGCGTCGGCGGGGCGGATGCCGGCGAACGTGGGCGTGAACGACCGCGCCGCCGTGACGGCCGGGTTGGCGAACGACGTGGACGACGTGAACCAGTAGGCGCCCGTGACGTACGCGGCCACCGCCCAGGGCGCGGCCGCGGGCCGCGAGCGCACGACGAGGAGGACGGTCAGGACGAGGCCGAAGGTCGCAACGACCTCGGAGAACACGAGCGCTCCGTCCGCGCGGGCCTTCGGCGAGGCAGCGAACACCGCGAGGCCGAACATCGCATGCGCCGCCGCGACGCCGGCGAACGCACCGGCGACCTGACACGGCACGTACGCCGCTGCCTCGCGCCACGAAAGCCGCCCGCGCACGGCCTCGACCAGCGTCACCGCGGGGTTCATGTGCGCCCCCGACACCGGCCCGAACGCCAGGATCAGCGCCACCAGCGCCGCACCCGTCGCGAGCGAGTTCGCGAGCAGCGCGAGCCCCGCCGAGTCCGAGAGCCGCTCGCCCATGATCCCCGAACGGACCACCGCCGCGAGCAGCAGCGCCGTCGCGACGCCCTCCGCCGCCGCCCGCCTTGCGAGGGGAGGGAGCGTTCCCGCGTCCGTTCGGATGTCGCCTCCACCCATCGTGGGCATCCTACGACAGGACCCGCTCGGGCGGCGGTGAAGACGACGTGAAGCCGGTTCGCCGCAGGCGGGACACGAGGCCCAGGCCATGCCATCCCCGTCGCGGCCAGCGATGGGCGCACTCTGCTGCGTCGGCGACCGATCCGTCGGAAGCGAGCGAACGGAAGTCGTGCGGCTCGGAGTGTGCAACCGAGTGCAGGCGCAGAGCCTCGCTCGCCCGTCCCGTCCCGGCCCGGCCCGACCCGGGTTCCGGGCCCCGCGCGCGGATGCGGTGGTGGGCGATGAGGGACTTGAACCCCCGACCCCCTGCGTGTCGAGCAGGTGCTCTAGCCAACTGAGCTAATCGCCCACGGGTCGGACGCCGGCCGGCCCTTGGCTGCGGCAGGGCGGCGTCGAACGGCGGAGTGTACGGGCGGGGGGGCGGGCCGCAAGTATGCCCGTGGCGGTGCGTCCGGCGAACGGGCACGGGGCGCCGCGCGAGGCGGCGCCGCGGGCTTCGTCCTCGCGGCGCCGCGCGGGCGGGTCTACGATCCCGCGATTCCGCTGCGCATGGCGCGACCCGGGCGCAGCGCGGACATCCCACCACACACCCGGGCACACGAGGAGGCATGGCGATGCTGGTCGGCGTTCCGAAGGAGATCAAGAACAACGAGAATCGCGTGGCGATCGTCCCTGCGGGCGTGGACGCCCTGCGGCAGGACGGCCACCGCGTGGTGGTGCAGAAGGGCGCCGGGCTCGGATCGGGGATCACCGACGAGGAGTTCGTGAACGCCGGCGCGGAGATCGCGCCGAACGCGAAGAAGGTCTGGTCGTCGGCCGACATGATCATGAAGGTGAAGGAGCCGCTCCCCGAGGAGTACGGGCTCATCCGGAAGGGCCAGACGGTCTTCACGTACTTCCACTTCGCCGCGAGCCGCCAGCTCACCGAGGGGATGATCGCGACGGGGTCGATCTGCGTGGCCTACGAGACGGTCGAGCACGGCACGACGCTGCCGCTCCTCACGCCCATGAGCGAGGTCGCCGGCCGCATGGCGATCCAGCAGGGCGCGAAGTTCCTCGAGAAGCCGCAGATGGGCCGCGGCATCCTGCTCGGCGGCATCCCCGGCGTCGAGCCGGCCACGGTCGCGGTCATCGGCGGCGGCATCGTCGGCACGAACGCGGCGAAGATGGCCGCGGGCCTCGGCGCGCGCGTGATCGTCCTCGACGTGAACCTCGACCGCCTGCGCTACCTCGACGACGTGATGCCGGCGAACGTCACGACCATGTACAGCAACTCGTACAACATCCGGAAGGTGATCCGCTACGCGGACCTCGTGGTCGGCGCGGTGCTCATCCCCGGCGCGAAGGCCCCGGCGCTCATCCGCCGCGCGGACCTGAAGACGATGAACGAGGGCTCGGTGATCGTGGACGTGGCGATCGACCAGGGCGGCTGCGTGGAGACGGCGAAGCCGACGACGCACAGCGAGCCGACGTACCTCGTGGACGGCGTCGTCCACTACTGCGTGGCGAACATGCCGGGCGCGGTGGGGCGCACCTCCACCTACGGCCTCACGAACACGACGCTGCCGTACGCGCGCATCCTCGCGCGCCACGGCTGGAAGGCCGCGGCCCAGCAGAACCACGGGATCCGCACCGGCCTCAACGTGGTCGCCGGGAAGGTGACGTACAAGGGCGTCTCCGACGCCTTCGGCATGGCGTACACGCCCGTCGAGAACGTCCTGAACTGATCCGGGCCCGGCCCGATCCACCGAGGGCCCCGCGGGCGATCCCCGCGGGGCCCTCTCGATTCGAGCCTCCGCGCATTCCGCGCCCCTCGTTCCGGCTCTCGGAACGGCAGGGCGGCCCGCTCATTCCGGGAGGGAACCTAAAGTCCGCGCCCCGGAATGGCGGATAGGGGATGCGGCAGACGGGGCTTCACCCGGATGCCCCGGAGGCGTCATGGACCTCTCCCTGAGGAAGATCGGAAACACGCTGGTCGTCGGCTTCGCCGCGAGGGTCAACCTCGAGGGCGACTCGTCCCTCGTGTTCAAGGAGAAGCTGAAGGCGCTCATCGCCGGGGGCTACGTCCACGTGGTCATGGACCTCGGGAACGTCGGCTTCATCGACAGCCAGGGGCTCGGCACGCTCATCTCGTGCCTGAAGGTCCTGCGTCAGGCCGACGGGAACCTCACCCTGACCAACCTCTCCGAGTCCGTCGAAGCCGTGCTCCGGATCACGCGGCTGATCCGCGTCTTCGACGTCCTCCCGACCGTGGACGACGCGCTCGCGGCAGCCGCCGCGCGCCCGCAGTCCGCGGCGACTCCGGCCCACGGGGCCTGGACGGGCGGAGCCAATGCCTGAACTCAGGTTGCACCTCCTCGCGTGCGACGCGGCGACGCAGGACCAGATCCGGCGGCGCTTCGAGCGCGACGGAGTCTCGGTGGACGCCACCGACGTGCTCGCGGAGGCCCCCGCGAGCTTCCTCGGGCACGTGCCCGACGTGCTGCTCGTGGACGCCGACGGCGACTCCGCGTCGGTGGTCCGCGCGCTCGCCGGCGTGAAGGACGAGTACCCGGAGCTCCCGGTGATCCTCTTCGCGCACGACGCGGACATGCCCCTCGTCGTGGACTCGATGAAGGCCGGCGCCTACGACTTCGTGGCGAAGCCCCTCGACCTCACGCGGCTCGACATCGCGATCAAGAACGCGTCCCAGCTCCACCGGCTCATGCAGCGGGTGAACCAGCTCCAGGACAAGTACCAGCGCACGGGCACGTTCCAGGACATGGTGGGGCAGTCGCCCCGCATGCGTCAGATCTACGACGCGATCGAGCACGTGAGCCGCACCGACGTCACCGTGCTCGTGACCGGCCAGAGCGGCACCGGCAAGGCGCTCGTCGCCCGCGCGATCCACGAACTCTCCGAGCGGCGCTCGAAGCCGTTCGTGGCGCTCTCCTGCGCGTCGGTCCCCGGCGAACTCCTCGAGTCCGAGCTCTTCGGGCACGAGAAGGGCGCGATGCCCGGCGCGGAGTCGCGCTACGCGGGCTGCGCCGAGCAGGCCGAGGGCGGGACGCTCTTCCTCGACGAGATCTGCGCCGTGGAGCCCGCGCTGCAGTCGAAGATGCTGCGGTTCCTCGAGACGCGCCGGTTCCAGCGGATCGGCGGGACCGACCTCCTCCGCTCCGACACGCGCGTCATCGCGTCCACGAACCGCGACCCGATGGAGGAGATCCGGCAGAGCCGGCTCCGCGAGGACCTCTACTACCGCCTCGCCGTCGTTCCGATCGAACTCCCGCCGCTCTGCGAGCGCAGGACGGACGTGCCCCTGCTCGCGCAGCACTTCGTGGACCGCTTCACGGCGAAGTACGGGAAGTACTTCTACGACTGCTCGCCGGAGGCGATCGACGCGCTGTCGCGGTACCCGTGGCCCGGCAACGTGCGCGAGCTCGAGAACGTGATCGAGCGCGTGATCGTGCTGAACAACGCGTCGCAGATCTCCGCGCGCATGCTGCCCGCCAGCGTGCTGCACGGCGCGACGACCGCCCGCGAGGGCGACGCCAGCGAGGCGTCCCCCGGCCCCGACGTGATCCTCCCGTTCACCGAGGTCGAAAAGCGCGAGATCTCCCGCGCGCTCCGGATCTGCGGTTGGAACGTGGCGAAGGCCGCCGAGCGCCTCGAGCTCGGGCAGGCGACGCTCTACCGGAAGATCAAGAAGTACGGGATCCGCCTGCTCCGCAAGCAGCGCGACGCCGCCGGCGTCTGACCGCAGGGAGGGCCGCATGGGCGACACCACGGACCGGAGCCGCGAGCGGTTCGCGGACAGGATCGCCCGCGCCGTCGCGGGGCTGATCGACCGCCTGCGCGGGCCGAAGCCCGTCCCCGTGCCCGTCCGCGCGCGCCCCGGGCGCCCCGTGCGCCCCGGGCGCTCGCCGGAGACGCGGTGAGCGAGGTCTCCCGGCCCGTCGTCGTCGAGGTCCCGTCCGACTCGCGCCTCGCGGGGATCGTCCGGTCCGTGCTCGGGGCGCTGGTCGCGCACTGCGACGACGTGCGGCTCTCTCCGCGCGAGGTGGACGAGATCTCGCTCGTGCTCCAGGAGGCGGTCACGAACGTCGTCCGCCACGCGCACGCGCACGACGCGTCGAAGCCGCTCCGCGTGGAGTTCCGCCGCCACGTGGACGAACTCGTGATCCTCGTCCGCGACGAGGGCCCGCCGTTCACGCTGACGACGGCCGCGCCGGATCCCGAGAAGCTCCGCGAGGGCGGCTACGGCATCCACATCATGCGCTCGTGGATGGACGAGGTCAGCGTCGCCCGGGCGGGCGGGGACGGAGGGCCCGGCGGCAACGTGCTCCGGCTCGTCCGCCGGTACCGCGACGGTGCGCGGCGTCCCGCGCCGAAGGAGGCCGCCCGTGGTTCCCGCGGCTGAGGCGCTCGTCGCCGCCGCGCGCCGCGGAGCGCTCGCGCTCGCGCGGGC
>JAJVHW010000021.1 GCA_022072415.1 Planctomycetota bacterium | reverse complement strand
GCCGGCTGCGACGACGGCGGCTCCGCGCCGCACGCGCCGAGCGCGAGCGCGGCGAACGCGAGCCTGTCGAACGCGAGCCTGTCGAACGACAGCGCCCGGCGCAGGCCGGCGGAGCACGCCGGGCGCGCGTTCCGCGGCCTCAGCGTCGTCGCGCCCGTCATCCGGCGGTCACTCGCCCTTCACGAACTCGCCCGAGGCCTTCTCGAACGCAGTCCACGCGGCCTTCCGGCCGGCGTCGTCGGACGCGGTCTGCAGCGCGTGCGACGCGGCGAGGCAGGCCCGCTTGCAGGCCTTCGTGACGACCACGTAGCCGTCGTCGTAGATGCCCTTCGCCTCCCCCTCCGCGTTGTGGTGATGACCGCCTTCGAGCAGGCGCGTGCGGATCCCGCCGACCGCGTTGTCGCCTTCGTTCGCGAAGAGCGCCATCTGCGCGGCCGCCTCCTCCCAGTTCCCGTCGTTGAACGCGCGGCGCGCGCCGCCGCGGTGCGTCTCGAGGATCGCGGTGACCACGTTCCGCTCCGACTTCTTCGCCGCGAGGATCGAGTCCGCGATCGTGTCGTAGGTCGCCACGAGCGACTTCCGCGTCTCCGCGCCGAGAGCGAACCCCGCCGACGCGACCAACAGCGCGCCGACCACCATCGTGCTTCGCTTCATGATTGCCTCCGTCCGGAACGCCGTGCCGCACCCGGGCCCGGCCGATCCCCCATGCTGTCACCCCCGGGGACGGATCCGATGAGATCCCGATCACTCGGCCGTCGGAATCCGACGGACGCCGCGGGAGGACGCGGCGGCGTGCGGGCGGCCCGGCGGGGACCGCCTACCTCGGCCGCGGGACGAAGTGGCCGGCGATCCGGCTCCTGACGAAGTCGCCGCCGGCGGAGTCCCAGAGTTCCTTCGCGCGGTCGTGGTACGTGCGGAACGGGCTCGTGTAGCCGTCGTCGATGCCGAGGACGTCCTCGATGATGTCGCCTTCGCTGCCGGTGACGATGCGGCAGCACTGGGACTTCAGCTCGGAGATCCAGAACGGGATCGTCTCCGCGAGCCGCCAACCGAGCGTCCGCTCGAACGCGCTGCCGCCGTCCACGATCCGGTAGCGCCCGTCCTGCATCGCGCCCCACCACTCGGCGCGCGCGGCAGGGTCGCCCATCGCCGCGAGTTGCGCGGTCGCGTACCAGTAGTGTCCGAGATGGCGCCGCGCGCGGAGCGACGCGAGCCATTCACGGACGCGCGGGTGGTCCACCTCCCCGACGTCGCCGAGGGGCGTGTCGGGGTTCGCGTCGAGGAGCGACAGGAACGCGCCGTGCGCGTCTCCCGCGAGGAGCAGGTCGCACGCGGCGTCGGGCAGCGCGTCCGCCGACGTGAAGGCCCAGGCGGCGCCCTCGGGAAGGCCGTGGGCCACTGCGAGCTCCATCGCCGCGCTCCGGAAGCCCTCTGCCGGTTCCGGACCGCGGAGCTTCCTCACTTCGGCGGTCAGGTGCGCGCGCACCTCCGGCGTGCGCACGAGGCCGAGGTCTACCCGCCCGCACGCGGGGTCGCCGAGGAGCTCCAGCCAGGAACGCGCGGCGTCCGCGTCCTGACCTCCCGCCGCCGCGAAGGCGCGCAGCGCCGCGGCGAGTTCCTCACCCGCTCCGGTCTCGAGGAACGCTGCCTCGTCCTCTCCGAACGAGTTCGCGACGTCCTCCTCGCGGAGATCTCCGGCGCGGAGCGCACGGGCCGCGGCGAGCGCCACCGCGCGGGTGCGGCATCCGGGGATCGTGGTCCCGATCCGCGCGAGCCGCGGGGCGGGGAGGCGCGCCTCGAGCGCGAGGCGTTCGAAGCCCTCGAACGACGTCCGCCGCCAGTCCAGGCGGTACCAGTCGTGCCACGCGCCGGGCGGGACGAACTTCGCGAGCGCGTCGAGCACGTTCGCCGCGTCCGTGTCCGTGCCACGAACGACCGCGTCCTCGATCAGCGTCCGCGCCCGCTTGGGATAGGCCTCCATGAGGAGCGCGAGCAGGATCGCATCTCCCCCGCGGGCCGCTTCCTCCACGACGTCGGCGTACTCCCCGTCGCCCCGGCGGGCGAGCGCCATGCGCGCAACGTCATCGCCGATGCTCTCCGCGCGGATGTCCACTCGTTCGCGAAGCGCGGCCTCGCTCGCCGCGTCGCCCATCCGGCCGAGGAGCATGAGCGCCGCGCCGGACACGGTGCCCTCGTGGGGATCCCCGACGCCGGAGAGCTCCGCGAGGAGCGATGTGTCTGCGGGAGACGGCGAGGACTCCCAGAGCCAGCGCCGGTCCCAGTCGCTCATGGTGCCCTGAGGGCGGGCAGGAGGCGGGGGCGTGGATGGATCGACGGATGGATCGGGGGGCGGATCGAGCGGCGGGTCGCGCTGCGGCGCGGGATCGAGGAAGTCGCGCCGGAGACAGGCCGCAAGCGACGGAGACAGTCCGACGGCCTGCGGCTCGCCGACCGGCGGCGCCACGCCGCTCCTGCGGAGCCATCCCCGCTGGATCTCCTCGCGGAAGGCGTCGTTCCACATGCCGAGCAGCGACACGTCGGACCACGCCGTGTCCGCGACCCCGGGGATGCGGTCCGCGAGCGCGAGGTAGTCCGGGATGTGCTCCGCCTTCGCGACGCGGTGCATCTGTCCGATGGCGGCGACGGGGTCCACCGCCCACTCGTCCGGCGGAGGCGCCTTCGGCAGCGCGCCGAAGTACCGGCCGAGCTCCACGCTCCCGATGTACGACCGGAACTCCTCGAAGTCGGCTTCGGTGCCGGGACGCATCACATGGTCCACGAGGAGATCGACGCACCGCGCGCACTCCCACCGGTCGATCCACGTCCACTCCAGCCGTGCCGCGCACCGCCGCGCCGCCGCGTCGTCGCGGAGACGAAGCCCCGCTCGCAGCGCATCGACGCGCAGGGCGCCCTCCGCGGGCAGCAGGTCCGGCGCGAGCGCCGCGTCGATCAGCGCGGTCGACGGCTCCCATCCGCCGCAGTCGTCGCGGAGCCGTGCGTCGCGAGCCGGCGCGGCCGCGGGAGCGTCCGCCCGCGGTGCGCGCTCCACCGTTCCCCGTCGCGGCGCAGGGGGCGCGGCTGGGGACTCATCGCCGCAGGCGCCCGCCGACGCGAGGAGAAGTGTGAGTGCGATGCGTTGCACGACCGAAGTCTACTTCGCCGGCGGCAGGACGCGTCCGACCCAGTCCACGCCCAGCCCTTCGCCGGGGCCGGCGGCGGTGCGGATGCGGTCGGCGAGCTGCGCGGCGTGGTGCTGGACGTGGCGGATGTTGACGAGCATGTGCTCGAGCTTGCCCATCGGGTACCAGGGGAAGCCGCACTCGGTGCGTGAGAAGTCCATCGCGTCGATCTGCGCGTCCACCATCGACTCGACGTGCGCGCAGTACTCGAGCGCCTCGGCGCGGGTGTAGGGCGGCGTCGGAGCGAGGGGCAGCGGGCTCGCGGGATCGGCGGGGCCGGGGATGCCGTCCGGGTACTGGCAGTCGGCGCGGTGCTTCGCCCACGGGCGGAAGTCGGCCTCCCTCTGCTCCATGTAGAAGTGCGCGAAGAAGAGCGCGTGGTACCCCATCTGCCAGCAGGGGACGGGGTACTCCGTCGAGAGCCAGAGCTCGTCCGTGCACTTCGTGATCGCCCCGCGAAGCGTCGCGAGCGCGGATCGGAACTGGGACTTCAGCGCGGCCCGGAGCGCGGCGTCGGAGATGGCGGTCATCCGCGGATGCTCGCGGCCCGCCGGGTCACTCCGCCAGCTCTTCCCTCCGCGCCGAGAGCGCGAGCCACTCCTCCTCAGCGGCGGCGTGGGCGGCGTCCACCTCGCCGAGGCGGGCGTAGTGGGACGAGCCGTGCGCGGCGCCGTGGGTGAGCGCGTCGCGCTCGATCGCGGCGTGGAGGGTCTTCCGCTCCTCCTCGCACCGGGCCATGCGGGCCTCCACCTCGCGGATCTGCTTCTCCACGCGGTCGCGCTCGTTCTTCTTCCGCTTGCGCTCGGCGTGGGCGGCGGCGCGGTCCTCGGCGGATTCGGCCGACGCGGCGGGGCGCTTCACGGACTGCGCATCGCGGGCGCGCTGCTCCAGCCCGACCACGTAGTCGGCGTAGTCGCCGGAGAGGACGCGCACGCGGCCGTCGCCGACCTCGACGACCTGCGACGCCACCATGTTCACGAACGTGCGGTCGTGGCTGATGAACACCACCGTGCCCGCGAAGCGGCGGAGCGCGTCGCCGAGCGCCTCGACGGTCTCGAAGTCGAGGTGGTTCGTGGGTTCGTCAAGGAGGAGCACCGGCCGCTTCGCGAGGAGGAGGCCCGACAGCACCAGCCGCGCGCGCTCTCCGCCGGAGAGCACGCGGATCTCCTTCTCCACGTCGTCGCCCTTGAAGAGGAAGGCGCCTGCCATGTCCATCACGTCCTGCCGCGTCACGTCCCGCGCCGCCTCGCGTTCGAGGTGGGCGCGCACCGTGTCGCCGGGGTGGAGCGACTGGTAGACGTGCTGCGCGTAGACGGAGAGCTCGATCCCCTGCGACCGGCGGACGGTCCCCGCGAGCGGCTCGAGGTCGCCGGCGATCGTTCGGAGGAGCGTCGTCTTCCCCTGCCCGTTGTCGCCGACGATCGCGATCTTCGCGCCGCGGTCCACCACGAACGTGACGTCCTTCGCGATCACCTTGCGCGCGCCGCCGGACGCGTATCCGAGCGTGACCTCCTCGGCCGCGAGCGCGAGGCCCTTCTTCTCCGGGACGGGCGGGATCCGCACCTGCACGGTCGAGAGCGGGTTCGCGACCTCGACGGGGCGGAGCCGCGAGATCTCCTTCATCTTGCTCTGCGCCTGCGTGGCCTTCGAGGCCTTCGCCTTGAAGCGGTCCACGAACGCCTGGAGGTGCACCCGCTTCGCCTCGATCGCCGCGTTCGTGCGCCGCGCGACCTCGAGCTGCTCGGACTGCCACGCGAAGAACTCCTCCACGTCGCCGGGGTAGAGCGTGAGCTTCGCGCGCTCGACATGCAGCGTGTGGTCGCACGTGCGCTTCAGGAACTCGCGGTCGTGCGAGACGAGCAGCAGCCCTCCGCGGAAGTTCGCGAGGAACTCCTGGAGGAGCAGGACCGTGGCGAGGTCGAGGAAGTTGGTCGGCTCGTCGAGGACGAGGTAGTCGGGCTCCTTCACGAGCATCGCCGCGAGCTTGAGGCGCGTGCGGTAGCCGCCCGGGAGCTCCGCGATCTTCGCGGCGAGGTGCGCGGGCCCGAGCCCGAGCTTCGCGGCGGTCTCCGCGCACTTCCATCCCTCGGCGCCCGAGTGGCGCACGAGGAACTCGTGCGCGGTCTCGTCCATCCGGTAGGGGTCGTGCTGCTCGAGGTAGCCCACGCGGAGCCCGTCGGCGACGACGATCTTCCCGCGCTCCGCCTCCTCCTGCCCGAGGATCAGCCGCACGAACGTGGACTTGCCCGCGCCGTTCCTCCCGATGACGCCGACCTTCGCGCCCTCGTGGAGGGACACGCTGGCGTCCTCGAGCACGGGGTTCCCCCCGTACTCCTTCGTGAGGCCGGTGACGACGAAGGCGACCCGGCCCGTCAAGCGGCGGGCGCCGCCGGCTTCTTCACGCCGCCGAGCGTCCAGGACATGACGTGGGCGGCGATGAACCACCCGACGACGAGGTAGGTGAAGTCGTACGCGGCCTTCTGCCAGGGGATGCCCCACCAGATCGGGTCGGAGAGCGGCCCCGCGATGGCGCCGAACAGGCCGACCATCAGGATCAGGTGCGTGCGCTCCCGCTGCGACCGCGCCGGGCCGTACGCCATGATGCAGACGAGCACGGCGATGCCCGCGCAGACCAGGTAGTGGAGGAATCCGACGGCCATCATCGGCCCGTGCATCGCCGGCGCGCCGCCCGGCTGGTAGTGGACGAGCATCCGGGGGCCCTTCTCGTGCTCGGCGGCGTAGTTCTCGTTCCTTCCGACCTTGCCGTCGGCGTCGGGGAGGGTGGAGATCGACGGGTAGAGGTACGTCCCGGCGGCCGTGCCCTTGTCCTGCGCGAACGCGGCGATCACGGCGGCCTCGTTCGGCATCCGCCGGCCGACGCGGGCTGCGCCGCCCATCACGCCCCAGAAGAGGAATCCCCAGACCTGCAGCGCCAGTGCGCCGAGGACCATCGCCAGAACGGCTCGCTTGAGCATCACGGCACCTCCGTCGCGCGAGGGTACACACGGCGCGGAAGACGCCGCGCGATTCGTGCCCGGCGGCGCCCGGCGCTACTTTGCGGGGATGCACTCTCCGGACGTGATCGTCGTCGGCGGCGGGATCGTGGGCGCGGCGGCGGCCGAGCGCCTCGCTCGCGGCGGGGCGAAGGTCACGCTGCTCGAACGCGGACGGATCGGCGGGGAGGCGTCGTGGGCCGCGGCGGGGCTGCTCACGCCCGTCCACCCGTGGAGGCATCCGGAGACGCTCCTCCGGCTCGAGGCCGAGAGCCTGCGGATGTGGCCCGAGGCGGCCGCGCGCGTCGCGGACGCGGGGTTCGACCTGGAGCTCCGGCGGACGGGGCTGCTCGCGCTCGTCGAGAGCGACGACGACGCGCGCGAGTGCGACGTGCGGCTCGCGTGGCTCCGCGGGCACGGCGAACGGTGCGAGCGGCTCGACGCGGCGGCGCTCCGTGCGGCGGAGCCGGTAGTCGCGGCGTCCGTCCGCGGGGCGCTCCATCTCCCGGACCTCATGCAGATCCGGAACCACCGCGCGGCGCCGGGATTCGCCGAGGCCGCGCGGCGCGCGGGGGCGGCGGTCGTCGAAGGGTGCGGGGTCCGGGCGCTCGCGGAGTCGGCGGGGCGGGTGACGGGCGTCGTGACCGACGACGGCGCGACGCTCGCGGCGGGGGAGGTCGTCCTCGCCGCCGGCGCGTGGACGGGCGCGCTGCTCGGCGCATCGTGTCCGCCCGCGCTCCGCACCGTCCCGTGCCGCGGGCAGATGGTCCTCTACCGCACCGCTCCGGGGACGGTCCGCCACATGATCCTGTCGTCGGGCGACTACCTCGTCCCGCGGAGCGACGGGCGCGTGCTCGCGGGTTCCACCGTCGAGTGGGTCGGGTTCGACGCGGCGACGACCGCGCCGGGCATCGCGGGAATCCGCGCGGCCGCCGCGCGCATGGTCCCGTCGCTCGCAGGCGCCGACGTCGAGATGTCGTGGGCGGGCCTCCGCCCCGGCTCGCCGGACGAACTCCCGTCGATCGGCCGCGTCCGGCCGGGCCTCGTCGCCGCGACGGGCCACTTCCGCAGCGGGATCATGCTCGCGCCCGTGACCGCGGAACTCGTCGCCGACATCGTGGAGGGCCGGGGCGCGGCGGAGATCGCGCGCCCGTTCGATCCGCTCCGCTGACGCGCGTCACCTCGGCGCGGTGAACTCCGGATCGACCCCGAGGATCGAGAGCGTGCGGAGCCGCCACACGCCCTGCGGGCCGAGGACCCATCGCACGGAGATCCGCAGGTCCGGGTTCCCGGACTTCGTCCTCACGTCCACCTGGTGCTGAAGCTCGTCGCCCTCGTCGGCGGGCGCGGCGCTCGCGGACCATCCGGTCGAGCCGTCCGTCCACGCCTTCGACGCGGTGCGGAACTCGTCCCACCGGCCGGCAAGGTCGTCCGCGAGCGCCGTCTCGCAGAACCCGAGCACCCACCTGTTGTCGATGGCCGCCAGGCGGATGAACGACTCCACCCGCGAGGTGAGGGACGTCCGCATCGCGGGGGAATCGACCGGAAGGGTGGCCGGCGCGACGGCCACGGCGCCTCCGCGCACGGCCGGCGCGACGCCGAAGAGGAAGATCGACCCGACGACCACGAACCCTGCGACGACGAAGAGGTACCCGCGCACCATCCAGCGGTCGGCGGGTGTGATCCGCGAGCCGGGGGGCTCGATGCGCGGATCCGGCGTCCCGGGCGCGGCGTCGTCGCTCATCGCCGAGGGGTCACACGCGCATCCCGGTGATCCGCGCCTCGACCGCGAGCTTCCCGTCCACCCAGCCCTGCGTGTCGAAGATCGCGCGCCGCGAACGGATCTCGACGCCCTTCCCCACGAGCACGAGCCGCTCCCCGGGAACGACCGTGCGGCGGAACCGCACCTCGTCCACGCCGCCGAAGCCGATGAAGCCGATGTCCGGGATCGTGCGCCCGATGTAGAAGCTCGTGAGCTGCGCGAGGGACTCGAGCTGCAGCACGCCGGGGAGGATCGGCCGCCCCGGGACGTGCCCCCGCACCCAGAACTCGTCGTCGCGCACGTCTTTCCAGCCCACGATCTCCAGGCGCTCGGGGTCGAGGTGCGACACGGCGTCGAGCTGCTCCATCTCGAAGCGCTGCTGGTTGGTCTTCCGGAGCTCCTCGGGGCCGAAGAGCACGCGGCCGAGATTCCAGCGGTCGAGGGGGACGAGGGGTTCGGAGGCCATGGCGGGAATCGTGACACGGCGACCCCGGACGATGCGACACCTTCCCGGCGGGGTCGAATAGACTCCTCCCCATGCCGCACCGGAAGACCGCCGCCGTCCTGACGATCCTCCTCGCCGGAGCGTCCGCAACCGCGGCCGCGATCCTGCTCCCGGAGCCGCCGCGCGCGGCCGCGGGGTCCGTCGCCGAGGAGCCGCCGCTCCCCACGGTCCTCCCGGCGAACGCCGACGAGAAGCTCCAGACCGACGACCTGCTGAAGAAGGCGGAGGCGGAGAAGTCCGACGCGCACCTCATCGACGCGCTCGGCCGCATGATCGAGCGGAAGCACGCCGACTGGGTGCCGGTGATCCGGAAGAACATCGAGGCCGCCGACCAGGACATCAGCTCCGCCGCGATCCGCGCCGCCGCGTCCCACGACCTCCGCGACGAGGAGAAGCGCGTGCGGAAGATCCTCCGCGCGAAGCCGAAGGACAAGAACGCGAAGGTCCCCGGGAAGATCGCCGCGGCGTGCATCGACTACCTCGGGCGCCTGGGTTTCGGGGGCGAGGAGGAGTACGTCTTCGAGGAGCAGCTCCGCGCGCTGATCGGCGACGAGCGGCGGATGAAGCAGCCCTGGAGCGCGGAGATGGTCCGCGCGTGCATCCACTACCTCGGGAAGCAGAAGTACAAGCCGTGCGTTCCGTTCATGATCGACGAGATGCTGGGGGAGCCGCATCCCGAGAACCCGAACGACCCGAAGAACCCCCCGGCGAGCTACTGGGAGGCGCGGCACAAGTCGTGGCAGGAGTCCGAGGGCTGGGTGCGCTGGCTGCTGAAGGAGATCGCGGGGCAGGAGTACCGGACCGTCCGCGAGTGGCAGGCGTGGCTCAAGCTGAACAAGAAGGACTTCGAGAAGAAGAAGTAGCCCCCGCGCGGAGAGCACCCTGGACCAGCCCGACGAACCTGCGGACGACCCGGCCGGAGACGCCCCCGATGCGGGGCCGCGCCCGCGCGTGGGGTTCCACGTCAGCGCGTTCGGCAGCAACCAGGTGCTCGCCGCGCTCTCCGCGCTCTCGAAGTGCGGCTTCGAGGGGCTCGAGGTCTACGCCGACACGTCGCACATCTTCGCCGACGACCCGGGCGAGTTCCGGACGATCCTCGACATCACGCACATCGACCTCGCGGGGCTCCACGGCGGCGGCATGCTGACGAACCCTGCCTTCCGCGACGGCGAGATGGCGGAGTGGCGGCGGCTCGTGGACTGGACCGCGGCCGTCGGCGGGAGCTACGTGATCTTCTACGGCGGAGAGAAGACCGGCTCCCCCGACGAGGACCTCCGCGCGGCCGCGTCGTTCCTGAACGAACTCGGCGGCTACGCCGCCGGGCGCGGGATCATGCTCTGCTACGAGCCCGACCGGAACTGCCCGTTCGACACGCGCGAGGCGATCTCCGCCCTGATGGACGTGACGACCCCCGGGCACGTCTGGCTGTCGTCGGACACGGCGCACCTGGCGCGGATGGGCTTCGATCCCATGCTGTTCCTGCTCTGGCAGCGGCACCGCGTGGGCGTGGTCCACATGCGCGACCTCCGGCCCGACGGGGAGCCCGGTGCGGCGGAGCAGCCGTTCGCGGAGATCGGGAAGGGCACCGTCCGGTTCGAGGACGTCGTGGAGACGCTCCACGGCTTCCAGTTCCAGGGATGGATCGTGGGCGTCGTCGCCACGCCGGACTCGCACGCGGTGTCGAGCGCGGAGAACGCGGCCGCGTACTTCCGCGACACGCTCCGGCTCGCGTTCTGATGCCCGGCGCGTCCGCCGCGCGCGCATCCGCGCCTGCACCGGAACGGCGCCGCGGCTCCCGCCGCCGCGACGCCGCCCCGGTGCAGGCGCGGA
>JAJVHW010000160.1 GCA_022072415.1 Planctomycetota bacterium | reverse complement strand
CCGCGACGAGGGCCGGGAGCGCGCGGGGCTCGCCGAGCTCCGCGAGCGCGACCGCGACGTCCGTTACCGCGTCGGGGGCGAGCTTCACGTCGAGGAACCGGGCGAGCGCCTCGCGCGCGCCGGGCGGACGGAGCCGCGCGAGGAGCGCTGCCACCGGACCCGCCTCGTCCGGGCCGGGCGCCTTCTGCCGCCCGCACCACGCGACGAGTCCGAGGCGGAGCCGCGACGGCGCCTCGAACCGTTCGAGCGCCGCGCCGACCTCGCGCGACATCACGTCGGCGTCCACGGCGTCGAGCAGGGCGTCGCGTGCGGCGCTCAGGCCCTCGGAGGCGAGTTCGCCGAGGGGAGTCGCGGCGCCGGTGATCCGCCCGAGCAGGAGTTTCCGCAGCGCCGGAACGTCGGCGGGCACGGCGACCTCGGCCAGCGCGTCCTCGACGGCGCGGGACGCCGCACCCGGCGTCTTCGACTCCTTCGCCAGAGCCGCCATGAGCGCGGGAACCGCCGGACGCCCGAGCGCGACGAGCGCGTCCACCTCGGCGTCCGAGGCGTGGATCGTCTTCCGGGTCCGGAGCGGGGCGAGGACCTCCTCGATCCGGATCGCGGTGGCGCTCGACGTGTCCGCGCCGGAGGCCACGTGCTTCGCGAGCTGCGTCAGCTTCTCGCCCCACACGCGGTCCTTCGCCGCGGCGCCGAGCTCCTCGAGCTTCTTCGCCGCGGCGGCGCGGTCGAGCGCCGCGGCGAGCCGCCCGAGCGCGGCCCACCGGTGCGACCCCTCCGTGCACGGCTCGGCCGCGAGGATGCGGAGCCCGTCGAGCCCCTTCCGCGCGAGCAGGTTCTCCGCGAACCTCCGCGCGCCCTCGTCGTCCACGTCGAGCAGCAGCACGATGACCTCGTCCTCGTCGAGGTCGATGCGGACGCCGCCGTCGTCGTCTTCCGGATCGCCGTCCTGCGCGGCCGCGGGAACGGCGGAGAACAGCGCCGCCGCCGCGAGCAGCGCCGCGGCCGTGCGTCCCGGATTGCGGGCGGACTTCATGCGACCCTCCCAGCGCGTTGCATCATGACATCTCCCTCCCGGGCGTGCCCGAGCCCGGGATCACCTGCCGCGTCCGGGCGGCGGAACCGGCGGGGGCAAGCGGGGATCCTCCTTCGGCGGCCGTTCCGGGCGCCCGGCGACGTCCCCGTCGATCCACTTGCGCGGCCCCGCGTGATACACGAGACGGTCCTTCGACGCGGCCCACCATGCGTCGAGCTCGGACTTCGCCTGTTGGAACCACCGGAGCGCGGGACCCGTGTCGGAATCCTCCATGCCGACGTCGGGCATCATCGGACGGGAGAGTCCCGCGATGGCGTCGAGCGCCTCGACGGCGTCGCGGCCACCCCACGGCGTGGTCTTCTCCTCCGGGTTCAGTTCGAGCTTCGTCGCGCAGTCCGCGACCGCGCGCAGCAGCAGGTCGAAGCCGCCGAAGTCGCCGCACGCGAGGAGGGCGCGGCCCACCTCGGTGCCGTCGTGGTGCCCTCGCGCGGCCTCGGCGAACGGGCGAAGGGTCTCCAGCACGCGGGGATGGGCCTCCGCCGCGACGAACTGCGCGGCGGTTCCGAACCCCGGCGGGATCCGCCCTTTCGGCTGCTTCCGCATCCACGCGAGGATCGCGGGCACCGACCGCCGTTCCGAATCCGAGCGGCTGATCGCCCGGAACACCGGGCCCGCCGCGGACCCCTGTTCGACCGCGGCGATCAACGCATCGAGCGCGCCCGCGGCACGCCGCTGCGCCAGGCCGCCGAGCGCCTCGGTCACGTCGTCGCACCCGCGCAGCAGCGCGGCGCGGAGCATCGGCACGTCGCCCGGCTCGGCCAGACGGTCCAACGCGAACTCGAAGATCGCGCTCGCCGGAAAGTGGTGCGGCTCCGTCTCGAGCAGATGGACGAGCGTCGGGACGACGTCGTGCCCGAGCGCCGTCACGTAACCGACCGCCGGGCTGTCAGAGCCGATCGAGTCGAGATGCCCCGCCGCCTGAACGGCCTTTCTTGCACGCTCGACCTGCTTCGCGATCGCCGCGTCGACCGGCGACGCCGCCCCTTGCGACCATCGACCGGACGCCGCGTCGAACCGGAGCTTCGCGCGATTCTCCGCGAGCCATGCGGCGAAGTCGTCCGCGGCCTTGCGATACGGTGCCGGGTCCACGTCTTCTCGGCCGCGACTCCGGTGCAAGTCCGGATGGGCGAGCCCGGTCAGCCGGTCGAGCGTCTTCACGCAGTCCGCGAGCCGCCAGCCGTCCGACGAACGGTCGGTGGATTCGCCGCGGAGGAGCTTCAGCAACGCGTCCGCGCCGCGGAGATCGCCGAGCCGGAGGAGCTCGCTCCCGACTCCGCAGAGACCCTGCGCGTCGGTCTGCGCCGCCGCGAGCGCGGCCACGGCCTCGACCGCGCCGTCCGGGCGCAGCGCAGCGAGCGCTTCGGCGGCGGGCCAGGCGTGCCACGACTCCGCGCGGGGGTTCTTCCTCGCCCAGTCGAGCACAGCCGCGCCTGCCGCGACGCGGTCGCGGGCCTGCCTGAGCGCGCGGCCGATGTCGAACGACATGATCCCCTGCCGCACGGCCTCCACGAGCGCCTGTTCCGCCGCGAAGGAGCCGGAGTTCGCCAGCCGGGCCAGCGCGTGGTCCACCACGTCCGCGTCGCCGGTCAGCAGGACGCCGCGGAGGGCCGGGATGTCCTCCGGAAGCGAGAGCCGGTCGAGCGAGCGCTCGATCAGAAACGCGGCCTCGTGCCGGTCGCCGGTCCGGGCCTGATCCAGGATGAGCGGGAACGCGGGCCGCCCCAGCGCGACGAGTTCCCCCAGCTCGGGATCGCTGCTCGACCAGCTCCTGCGGCCGCGCACCTTCTCGAAGATCGCCGAGACCTTGGCCGCGACGTCGTCAGCCGACTCCGCCGCCTTGCTCATGGCGACGAGTTCCTCCCGCCAGCCCGAGTCGCCGGTCGCGACCGCGGCCTCGCGGAGCCGCGACCGCGCGGCGACCGGGTCGGCCGTGCGGCAGAGCTCCTCCAGCGCGCGCCGCCGCGGAGTCCCCGCCGCGCACGGCGCCTCCGCGAGCACGGGGATCGCATCCGCGCCGATCGCGCGCAGCGCCGCCTCGGCGCCGTCGCGCACGCGGGGGCTGCCGTCGTCGAGCATCGCGGCCAGCGCCCGCACGTGCTCCCTCTCCTTCGCCGTCAGCTCCGCCGCGGCGCGCCCGGCGAACGCCAGCACGAACGCAACGCAGGCGGCCCTCATCCGGAAGACGGTCACGGCGTTTCCTCCCGCGGCCATTCTGCACGCCCCGGCCGCGCCGGTGCCAGCGGCAGTTCGCGGGGGCCGCGGGGCCGGTGTAGGCTCGGCCGGATGCGGGCCAGCGCGGGCGGACCGGTCGTCGTGTACGTCTCGTGGCCGGCCGGGGAGCGGACCGGCGGGATCAAGACGGCGTTCCGGCACGTGGAGGCGCTGCGCGCGGCGGGGATCGAGAGCTTCGTGGCGACGCCGGACGGCGCCGCGCCCGGGTGGTTCGCGACGACGGCGCCGGTGCGCACGCTCGACGCGGTGGAGGAGGACCGGGGCGGCGGGGGGCCCGTGATCGTGCTGCCGGAGAACCACGCGGGATTCGTCGCGCGGTTCGAGCGCTGGCGGAACCGGAAGGTGGTCTTCTGCCAGAACCCGTACTTCACGTTCCGCGGGTTCGCGGGGCGGCGCGACGCGGGCGGCGCGACGCACGTGCTCGCGCCGGGCGACGTCGCGGCGGCGCTCTGCCGGAGGCGCTTCCCGGGGCTGCCGGTCCACGCCGTCCATAACCACGTGGACCGCGACGTCTTTCGCCCGGCGGCGAAGGAACTCCGCATCGCGTTCGCCCCGGCGAAGCGGCCGACGGAGACAGCGATCGTCCACGACCTCTTCGTCGCGGAGAACCCGCACCTCGCGCGCGTGCCGTGGACGGAGATCCGCGGGATGAGCGAGCCCGAGGTCGCCGCGGCCCTCGGCGGATCGGCGGTCGCGCTGCTCCTCTGCCGGCTCGAGGCGTTCCCCCTCACGATGCTCGAGGCGCTCGCCGCGGGCTGCGTGTGCGCGGGGTTCACCGGGATCGGCGGCACGGAGATCGCCGACGCGTCGAACGGGTTCTGGGCCGCGGAGGACGACCCCGGCGACTGCGCCGCGAAGCTCGCGCGCGCCGTGGACGCGGCGGCCGGCGACGTCGCGGCGCGGGACCGGGTCGTCGCCGCGGGTGCGGCGACGGCTGCGCGGTTCGATCGCGCGCGGTTCGAGCGGGAACTCCTCTCCGCGTGGGATTCGGTCCTCGCGTCGCCGCCGCCCCCGGAGCCTCCCGGCCGCACGGAGACCTCCGCATGAGCGCCGCGACGCCGTCCCGCCCCCGCGTCCTCGTCCTCTCCGACGTCCCGGGCGCGCCGACCGGATTCGGCGGCCAGGCGCCGGTGCTCCTCGACGGCGCGCGGAAGGCCGGGGCGGAGCCCGTCGCGCTGGGCATGAGCATCCGTCCGCGCGACGAGGCGCCCGTGGAGCGCACGCTCCCCGACGGGACCCGGTTCTGGCAGATCCCGTACAACCCGCCCGCGGAGACGCTCCGGAAGATCGTCGCAGCCGAGCGGCCGAGCGCGCTCCTCACGCTGGCCGAGTTCTGGATGATGGACGCGCTCGACACGCTCGACCTCGGCGCGCGGCGGCGCACGTTCCTCTGGTGCGCGCTCGACTGCCCGTACATGCCGGAGTCCCGCGCGCGCTGGCTCGCGGAGTTCGGCGGGGCGGTGGCGCTGGTGCCGTACGGGGCGCGCGTGCTCGAACCCGTGCGCGGGTTCGGGGGCCGCGTGGAGACGATCCCCCACGCGGTGCGGCGCGACCTCGGGACGCCGTCCACGCCGGAGGAGACCGCCGCGCGGCGGCGGCATCACGGGCTCGACGGCGTGTTCGTCGCGCTCGCCGTGGGCCGGAACCAGTTCCGGAAGGGCCAGCCCTGGCTGCTCGACGCGTGGTCGCGGTTCCACGCGGACCTCCCCGCGGGCGAGCGGGACTCCGTGCGGCTCTTCCTCCACGCCGAGCAGACGCCGCCGCCGTTCGCGCCGATGAAGGACGCGAACGCCGCGGCCGCGATGGCGTCGCACCGCGGGTGCGACCTCCCGTCGCTCATCGAGAAGCACTTCGCCGCGGCGGCGGGGACGATCGAGTTCTCCGACCTGAACGCGCCGGAGCGGGAGCTGAAGCACCTCTACGGCGTGTGCGACGTGCACGTGTCGGCGACGCTCGGCGAGGGGTTCGGCGTCCCCTTCATCGAGGCGCAGGCGTGCGGCCGCGCCAACATCGCGCCCGAGAACACGGCCGTCGCCGACATCGTCGGTTCGGGCCCGCCTCCTGCGGCGCCGGGCGGCGCTCCGTTCGGGTGGCTCGTCCCGTGCAGCCATCGCGTGCTGCAGTCCGACGTGCTCGAGTGGCGCCCGATCATCGACGTCCCGCTCTTCGCGCGCGCCCTCCGCGAGGCGTGGGAACTCCGCCGCGCCGGCGTCCTGAACTCGGACGAGGCCTCCGCCCGGCGGCGGGACCACACGCTGCGCACATACGGCTGGGAGGCGGTCACGTCGCAGTGGGCGGACCTGGTCCGCCCTCTGCTCCGCTGACGGCGCGCCGACGCTCGTCCGCCTGGCGGCCGGCTCGCCGAATCGCGGCCGATCGCGTCAGTCGTCCCGCGACGACGCCTATTCGGGGTTGAACTCGAAGCTGTTCTCGAAGCCGGTGACCTGCTTCTTCCCGTAGCCGTTCGTCTGGTTGTTCACGCCGTAGAGCGTGTCCGCGTCCCCGCCGCCGTCCGCGATCATCTTGCCTTCGAACGTGACGTCGTGGAGGTAGAGCGAGTCGCGGCCGCCGCCGGTCCGCAGTTCGCCCTTCTGCGCGTCCACCGAGTAGACCGACAGGCGGTCGTTTCCGCCGCCGGTGTTGGCCTCGACCTTCGTGTAGGCGAACGACCCCTTGACGAACAGGCCGCCGATCAGGACGTCGTCGTCGCCGCCGTTCCCGAGGACGGTCAGCGCCTGGGGCGCCGCGAGCCCGCGGCTCGAACGGTTGTCGATCCCCACGGAGATCTCGTCGTTGCCCGGCCCGCCGGTGACCTCGCCCGGGCCCGCGTTCTGCGCGTACGCCACCGTGAGCAGGTCCTCGCCGTCGCCGCCCGCGACTTCGTAGCCCCGGCCGAACTGGTCGCCGAAGGAGATGAACTGGTCCGATCCGTCGCTCCCGAGGAACTTCACCTTCCCGTTGAGGACGTTGAACCGCGATTCCCAGTAGCTGCCCGCGGGACCGGCGCGAAGCGTCGTCTTCCCGCCGACGACGTTGGAGGAGAGCTGGGCGTTCGAGCCGCTCGGGCTCGACAGCCGCGAGTCGAGCGAGAGGTCGTCGTCCACGCCGACGCCGGAGATGAGGTGGTTCTCGCAGCCGGTGGTGGCGACGCCTCCGGAGATGTCGGAGTTGTACATCACGAACTGGTCGTGGTCCGGACCTCCGACGACGCCCACGTCGCCGAGCACGGAGCCGCCGGAGAGGTAGAACGAGTCGTACCCTGCGCCGAGGTCCGCGCCTATCGGGCCGCTGATCGTGGCGGAGGGCAGGTAGAACTCCAGCGTGTCGTTCCCGCCGTTCATGCGCGCGACGACGCGCGAGACGGCGGACGGGTCGAACTGCGTCGTGCCCGTGACCGTGCCGGTGAACGCGAAGATGTACATCGTGTTGCCGGACGGGTAGACGCGGACCCCGTTCGGCTCGTCGTCGCCCGTGATCGTGAGCGTGCCGCCCGAGAGGTTCACCGTGGTGACGCCCCCGACGGAGATGCCGGCGACGGAGTCCGTCGCCCCGGCGCCGACGCCTGCGGCAAGGGCCCACAGGGCACGGGACTTCCAGCGGTTCGTGTTCGTCATGTGGCGGATCTCCATGGGGTGTGCGGGTGTGCCCGCGGCCGCCGGAATCTAGAGCCGCCGCGGCGGCGCGGAAGCTCCAACCGGGCGTGCTCCGGCGGCCGGGCGTCGTCCCGAGGCAAGTGACACACTTGGCCGCGATGCGGCGAGCCGGCTGCAAGGCGGGCGAGCGGCGCCAACTCGACGGAGAGAGTTGCGGCGCGAGCCCAACGCCGCAGACGGGCAGTTCACGAGAACGGCCGTCGCATCGCGGCAGCTTGCTGGCGCGCGGCTTGCGGGCCTGGACTGCTGGATCCGCATCGAAGGACCGCCGCAAGCCGCGTGACGAAGTGTGTCAATTGTCTCGGGACGACGCCCTACGCCGACTCCATCTGCGTGACGAACTTCTGGATGGCCCTCGTCTCGCCGACCAGCATCAGCACGTCGCCCGCCGTGATCTGGTAGGTCGGGCCCGCGACCTCGAACGGCGCGTTCGCGCGGCGGTAGCCGAGCACGGTGATGCCGAAGCGCTTCCGGAGCTCGGCCTTGGCGAGCGTGGAGCCCACGAGTTCGCCCTGCGCCACCCAGGGGTGGAGCTGGTGCGCGTGCGCGAACTCCAGCAGGTCGGCCGCGATGGGGGTCACGAGCTCCACCGCGACGCGCCGGCCCATCTCCGTCTCGAGCTGCAGCACCCGGGTCGCTCCCACCGCCTTCAGGATCGCGGCGCGGCTCTGGTTGCTCGCGCGGGCCACGATCTCCTTGATCCCGAGGCGCTTCAGCTCGGCCACGGCCATGACCGTGCCCTCGAAGTTCTCGCCGAACGTCACGACCGCCACGTCGCACTCCGCGGCCCCGATCCCGTGCAGCACCTTCGCGTCGGTGCCGTCGCCCACGTAGGACGCGTCCGCCGCCGCCTTGATCTCGTCCACGGCGTCGGAGCTCTCGTCCACCGCGACGGTCTCGATGCCCTGCGCGCGCCAGAGCGACTCCACGATCGCGGTGCCGAACCGGCCGAGGCCGATGACGAGGACCTTCTTCTTCTTCATGACGGATCTCCTACCCGATGAGCACCCGCTCCTCGGGGGGCGCGAACTGGCCGGAACGGGCCTTCGACGCCGCGGCGACCGCGAGCGTGAGGGGGCCGATCCTCCCTGCGAACATCGTGAACACGAGGATGATCTTCCCGGCCGGGCTGAGCTGCGACGTGATGCCCGTGGAGAGGCCGCACGTGGCGAACGCGCTCACCGCCTCGAAGACGACGCGGAGCGCGCCGAGCCCGTCGCCCTGCTCGCGGTACCGCGCGAGCATCGACGACTCCGTGACGAGGAGCAGGAACGAGACGCCCGCGAGGAACACCGACGAGACCACGACCACGCCGAGCGCCTTCCGGACGACCCCCGGCGGCACCGCGCGGTCGAGCATCGTGACCGTCTGCGCGCCGCGCACCTCGGCCCGGAACGACGCGAGGAGCACGGCGAACGTGGTCGTCTTGATCCCGCCGCCGGTCGAACCGGGCGACGCGCCGATGAACATGAGGATGCACGTGAGCACGATGATCGGCGGCGCCATCGCGCCGAAGTCCACCGTGTTGAAGCCCGCCGTGCGCGTGGACACCGACTGGAAGAACGCGGCGAGCAGCTTCCCGCCGGGGCCGATCTCGTCTCCGTGCACCCGGACCGCGAGGGCCCCGGCCCACTCGAGGAGCAGGAACGCGAGGGTCCCCCCGGCGAGCAGCAGCGCCGACATGAGGAGCACGGTGCGGAGGTGGAGCGACGCCTTCCGCGGGATGACGCCGCGTCGCCGGTCGCGGACGCGCACGGCGACCTCCTCGAGCACCGGGAAGCCGATCCCGCCCGCGACGATGAGCCCCGCGACCACCAGGCACACGGAGGGGCTCGTCACGAACGCCGCCATGTTCCCGTGCGACAGCGAGAACCCCGCGTTGCAGAAGGCGGAGACCGAGTGGAACACGGCCGACCACGCGAGGCTCCCCGCGCCGGCGGCTGCGTGCCCGTGCTCGGGGCCGTACGCGACCTCCGGCGTCCGCGCGAACGCCACGTAGAGGCAGAAGGCGCCGACCGCCTCGATCGCGAGGGTGGAGAGCGTGATGACCTTCAGCGTGCGCCGGAGCGCGCTCACCGAATCGGCGTCGATCATCTCCGCGAGCACCGCCGCGCCGCGGGCGCGGAGGCGCCGCCCCGCGAGGATCACGACCGCGGAGGACATCACCATGATGCCGAGCCCGCCGACCTGCACGAGGCCGAGGATCACGAGCTGCCCGAAGAACGTGTACGTGGAGGAGATGTCGTTCACCGCGAGGCCCGTCACGCAGACCGCGCTCATGGCCGTGAAGAGCCCGTCCACGAACGAGGTGTCCTCGATGCGCACGAGGCACACGGGGAGCGTGAGCAGCACCCCGCCCGAGAACGCGATCACGCCGAACGTGAGCGCCATGAGCCGCGCCGGATGGTCGGCCACCGTGGCGAGCAGGCGCCCCATCCGGCTGCCGCGTCCGAGGAGCCCGACCAGGAAGATGACGAACGCGATCGCGGTGTACTGGCGGTAGGCCGACACCTCCGCCGCGCCGAAGGCGACGCCCGCCACGTCCATCGCGAGCAGCACCTTCGTCGTCATCGCCATGGTGAGCGCGGCGAACACGACCACGTGCGCGCCGACCCGCCACGCGCGCCATCCGCCGTGGTCCCGTGCCGCGTCGGCGAGGCGCACCTCGACCCGGTCGAGGGTGAGCACCGTGTAGGCCCACGGGACGCAGTAGACGACCAGCAGCGCCGTCAGCACCGCCGACCAGAACGGGCTCCCCGCGACCGCGACGTCGAACGCGCAGAGGCCCGTCGCCACGACGAGCATCCCGGCCAGGTTCAGGCGCGAGAGGCCGTACGCGCCGAAGCGCCCGAGCTTCGTGCGCGCCGCGCGCGGCACGCTCTGGAATGCGTCCGACGGAGCGGCGGGGACGCCGCCCCCCGGCTGCGGCGGCGGTGCGGCCGCCTCGTCCGAAGCGTTGTGCACCCGGCGATTCCAAACCCGCAGGCTCCGGCGGCCAACGATTGGGCCACGGTGCGGGCGAGATTGGGGGCTCCGTGCCGAGTGTCTCGCCGGGAGGGCAGGCCCCGGCGTAGCCTCCGCCCGAGCGCGACGGGTTCGAGCCCGGAAGAACGGGCACGCGGCGTGCGGTGCGGAGGGCGCCATGTCTGGATCCGACGCGGAACGCGTCCGCAGGGTGTTCGGCGACGGAGCGCTCGCGGCGCGCTACGGCCGCGACCGGTTTCCCGCGCGGCGGCACGCCCGGGAGCTCCGCACGCTGGCGCGGCTCCTCCCGTCGCTCCGCACGGGGCTTCGGCTCGACCTCGCGTGCGGCGCGGGGCGTTTCGGCGCGGCGCTCGGCGCGGGCG
>JAJVHW010000040.1 GCA_022072415.1 Planctomycetota bacterium | reverse complement strand
TCGTGCGCACTGCTTCTGCTGGCCCTCGCCGCGTGCGGGCCGGACGAGCCGCGTGCGGCCGCTCCCGGGGAGCCGCAAGGGGGCGCCGCTGCGCCCGCCGCGCCCGTCGGGCGCCCGGAGTGCGCGGTGGACGACGAGGCGGTGCTCGCCGCGGTGTACGCCCGCGCGATCCAGGCGACGCCGCTGCCTGCGGACTGGGGCGTGCTGCCGCCGCGCGTCTCGACGCTCCGCGTCGCCGTGCGCGCGCTGCACGATCATCTGCTCGAACTCCGTTCGGCGCCCGCCGACATGGCGCGTCTCCTCGACGCGCTCGCTGAGCTCGCCTCGAGGTGGCAGGGCGCGCGCGAGGCGCACACGCTCTCCGCGTGGATCGCCGCGTGGCGGAAGTGGACGCCCGCCGAGCGCGAGATCGAGAAGGAGCTCGCGGTCCGCGTCACGCGGAGCCTCGACCTGATCCGCGGCATCGGGGAGCTACGGAAGGAGGCGATCGCCGCCGCATTCGCCGGCGCGCCGAAGACGCCGCCGCGGATGAGCCCCGGCGCCGCGAATCTGGCGGGCCTGCGCGCGGCGCACGCGGCGCTCACGGTGCCCGGGGACGACTGGCCCGAGACCGTCACGAAGCCGATCGACGATGCGCGCGCGGCGTTCGCGTCGCTGGGATGGACGGCCGGGGCGGGGATCTGGTTCGAGATCGCGGCGGCGCGGCTCGAGCGGGGCGCGAGGAAGCCCGTGTTCCGCGCGACGGCGATGATCGAGGCGGCGCGGACCGCGTTCGAGGAGGGCGGCGACCGGTTCCGCGCGGCGATGCTGACGGCCGACGGCGTGGACCGCGCGCGGCGGTCGGGCGACGTCGCGCGCGCCGTGAAGCTCTCGGAGCTCGCGCTCGCGCAGCTCGAGGCGGCGAAGTGCCGCGGACGCGAGGTGTCCGACGTCCTCTTCTCGCGCGGCGAGATGCTCCAGTCGCTCGGGCGCCAGGACGAAGCGCTCGCCGCGTTCGACCGCTGCGCGGCGGAAGTGCGCTTCGCGGCGACGGACCCCGCCCAGGTGGCCCCGGTCGAGGAGCGCCGCGCGACGTCGCTCTACCTGCTCGGACGCCACGCGGAGGCGGTCGCGGCAGCCGACGCGGGCGCGGCCGCGTACGACGCGGAGATCACGGAGGGGAGCCCGTCCCAGGAGCGGCTCCGCGCGTCGCTCGACGCGCTCGCCGGGGAGGCTCTCGCCGCGGCGGGACGCGGGAAGGAAGGGGCGCTCCGGCATGTCGCCTCCGCGATGCGGCTCGCGAGGATCGACGGTGCGGGGCTCGAGGCGCTCCACGCGCGGTTCCTCGCGGCCCGCGCGCAGTTGAAGGGCGGCGACGGGGCGGGCGCGGCCGCGGCGGTGAAGGACGAGTTCTCGCGCACGGCTCCTCCACCGGCGCTCCGCGCGCTCGGCGCCGCGGTCCTGCGCGACGCGGGCGAACTCGTCGCCGCTCGGCAGCACTTCGAGCGGGCGCGGGCCGACGCCGACCCCGACATGCGCGAGGCGATGCACGAGGAGGAGGCGCGCCTCCTCGCCGCCGAAGGCGACCTCGCCGGCGCGCGGGCCGCGTTCGACCGCGCCGAGCGGAGGTTCGCGCCCGAGCCGTCGAAGCCGGGCGGCCCGCAGGCGCACAGGGTCGCGCTGGAGCGGGCGAAGATGGAGGAGCGGCACCGGGAGTTCGCCGAGGCCGCGGCCGCCGCCGACCGCGCGATCTTCCATCTCACCGCCTTCCCGTCGCCGCCGCCGATGGAGCTCGACCAGGCGCGCGAAGTGCTCGTCCGCGCGCTTCGCGGGCGCCTGCGGTTCGGCGAGGCGGCGGCGGTGGCGAAGCTCCGCGTGGACGCGGGGCCCCCCGGGAGCGCGGAGCGGAAGCTCGACGCGGAGATGGACTGGTTCGCGACCCGGCTCGGCGCGGCGCGCGGACCGGACGACGCCGTGCGGGTCCCGGCGGCACGCGAAGCCGCCGAGCGGATCTCGGACCCGTTCGTCCGCGGCGTCGCGCTGGCGATCCTCGACCGGCGCGACCCGCCGACCGTCGCCGGACGCGAACTCCCGGGCAGGCAGTCCGCGTGGCAGGCCGCGGCGCAGGGCGCTCTCGGGTGCATCCACGAGCACGACGTCGAGATCGCCCGGTGGATCGCGACGCCCGAGTCCGGGATGCCGTCGGATGCGCTTGCCGACCTCCGGAACGGCGCTGGATGGCCTGAACGCGGGGCCGCGGAGCCGCGGACGGACGCGCCCGTCGTCGTCCTCGACGACACCCGTCGGGGACTCGACGACATCGAGTCCGCGGCGCAGGCTGCGTTCGTGGATCAGGACACGGCCGCCGCGGGGCGCGCGATGCAGACGTTCCTCGCGAACCAGGTCACCGTCGAGCGCACGCGTCCGTCGCCGGTTCCTCCGTACGGCGACGCGACGGCCGTCGTCCTCGTCGGCGCGGCCGACCGCACGCCGCTCCCGATCGACCTCGCATCGACGCAGCAGACGCTCCTCGTCCCCGACGCGACGCAGTTCGTGTGGGCCCGCACGCACGAGGAACTGCGCGTCTGCTCGACGCGCGACGCGCCGCCGACGCTCCGCCTCCTCCCGCACCACGACGCGCCGCTCGCCGAGCGCCACGCGATCGTGAAGGCCGGACTCTGCGACCCGTCGTGGGACGACGTGGTCGTCCGCTGGACCAACGAGGGCCGCGCGAAGGGGCTCTCCGCGGTGGACGCGCTGCGTGAGGCGAAGCGCCGGATCCGCGACGAGTGGAAGCCGAGGGACGGCGAGAAGGGTCTCCCGCCGTGGGCCGTCTACCAGCTCCGCGGCGCGCCGTGACGGGAATGCGCGATCAGGGCCGTGCGAGGAACGAGGTCACGCCGCGCGTGCTCGTCTTCGGCGAACGCGACGGACGCGTGCTCCTGATCGAGGGCGGACCGTCGAAGTGGTTCGCGGGGCGCCTGAACGGGCTCGGCGGCCACGTCGAGCCGGGCGAGGACGCCGCGTCGGCCGCGGCGCGGGAGTGCGAGGAGGAGTGCGGGCTCCGGCCGTCGTCGCTCCGGCTCGCGGCGGTCGTGCACGTGGAGGCGTCGCCGAGGGTTCTGCTCTTCGTGTTTTCTGCGGCTCTGCCGCAGGGAGGCGTGCGGGACACCGCGGAGGGCCGCCTGCGCTGGTTCACGCGCGCCGAACTCGCGGACCCCGCGCTTCCGCTGCTCCCGGACGTCCGCGCGCACCTCCGCCGGATCGACGAGGCGCTCCCCGGGGCGCCGCCCGCGTTCGTCACCGCTTCGTGGTGAGGAACCGCAGGATCGCATCGCTCGCCGCGGGCGCGTCGTGGTCGAGGAGCAGCAGGTGGTCGCTCCGCGGATGGCGCCGCACCTCCTTCGAAGGGGCCGCGACTCCGCCGAACCACGCCTCCGATGCGTCCGCCGGGGTCGTCCGGTCCATATCGGAGAGCAGGAGCAGGGCCGGAGACGCCACCGACGGGACGGCCGCCGCCCTCCGCGACGTGTCGCGCGCCGCCACGCACGGCGCGAGCGGGAACGTCGCGTAGGCGACCTGCCGCTTCCGGCCCTCCGGATCGTTGCAGCGCGTGAATCCGACCGGGCGGAAGGACAGCCGGAACATCCGCGCCGCGACGTCGAGGAGCGTGTCCGACGACACGGGCACGAACGACGGCGTCGCGAGCGTCCCGAGGAGCGGGTTCACGAGGACGAGCGCCTCCGGCGTCTCCGCCGCGCTCTCGAGCAGCGCGAGCGAGCCGCCGTACGACATGCCGACGATCGACACGCGCCTCCCGCCGGCCGCGAGCGACGCCCGCGCCGCGCGCACCGCCGCCGCGATGTCCTCCTGCGTCGCCGTTTCGAGCGCCGACGGCACCGTCCCGTGCCCCGGAAGGAGAGGCGCGGAGACCTCGAACCCGGCCGCCGCGAGATCCTTCGGCAGGTCGCCGAAGTCGGCGGGGCTCCCGAGCCATCCGTGGAGGAGGAGGACGCCTCTTCCGTTCGCCGCGCCCGGCGCCGCCGCGAGGCGCACCGGCTCCGCGCCGCGGAGCACCGCCGTCGCCGGGTCCCGCCGCCGCGCTCGCACCTCCAGCGTCTCGTGCCGCGCCGCGACCATCCCGTAGACGAGCGGAACCGTGGCGACGAAGAGCCCCGCCGCGATCGCGGGGTGGATGAGGCGCACGCCCGGGTCGTCCGGCGCGCCCTTCGCCACGTCGCGCTCCACGCCGCGGGCCCAGCCCGCGATCCCGCGCGCCGCGATCCTCGCCGCGAGCGCGCCGACGAGGACGCCGAGGATCGTCTGCGGCGAAGGCTCCGCGCGGAACTCCGTGAACGGGAGGGACTCGAGGAGGTACCCGCAGAGGGCGCCCCCCGCCGCCACGCCGAGCGGGAGCCCGGGGCGGAGGAGGTGGCGGTGCCCCTTCCGCGCCGCGAGCACGAGAAGCGCCAGGACCAGGAGTGACACGACGGGAAGCTCGATCACCTGGGTAGGATACGGACCCCTCCGGAGGACCCCTCGATGGAAGCCCGCGCCGCCCAGCTCGCACGCCTCGGCCAGAGCATCTGGTACGACAACATCAGCCGCGACCTCCTCGACTCCGGCGAGCTCGCGCGCCTGATCGACCGCGAGGGCGTCCGCGGAGTCACGTCGAACCCGACGATCTTCCAGAAGGCCATGTCGTCGTCGAAGGCCTACGAGGCCCAGTTCGCCGACCTCGCGGCCCGCGGGCTCGCGACGCCGGAGATCTACGAGGCGATGGCGGTGGACGACATCCGCCGCGGCGCCGACCTCCTCCGCGGCGTCTTCGACCGGAGCGGCGGGCGCGACGGGTTCATCTCGCTCGAGGTGTCGCCGAAGCTCGCGCACGACACCGCGGGCACGGTGGCCGAGGCGAAGCGCCTCTGGCAGTCCGTCGGCCGCCCGAACCTGATGATCAAGGTCCCGGCCACGCCGGAGGGCGTCCCCGCGATCCGCTCGCTCATCGCGGCGGGGATGAACGTGAACGTCACGCTCATCTTCTCCCTCGCCGCCTACGCCGACGTGATCGGCGCGTTCGTGTCCGGCATCGAGGACCGCGCGTCCCGCGGCGAGCCCGTCACGGGCATCGCGTCGGTCGCGTCGTTCTTCGTGTCGCGCGTGGACTCCACGGTGGACGCCGCCCTCGAGTCGCGCGCGAAGGCGGACCCGGGGAACGCCGCGGCGTGGCTCGCCATGCGCGGGAAGGCCGCCATCGCGAACGCGAAGGCCGCGTACCAGCTCTTCGAGCGCGAGTTCTCCTCCGCGCGGTGGAAGCCGCTGGCGGCGAAGGGCGCGCAGGTGCAGCGCCCGCTCTGGGCGAGCACGTCCACCAAGAACCCGTCCTACAAGGACACGATCTACGTGGACACGCTGATCGGCGAGCACACGGTCAACACCGTGCCGCCGGCCACGCTCACGGCGCTGAACGACCACGGCCAGGTCGCGGTCACGATCCGCGACGGCGCCGACGAGGCGCGCGGGCACCTCGGCGCGCTCGAGGCCGCGGGCATCTCGATGTCCCGCGTCTGCGACGACCTGCTCCGGGCCGGCGTCGCCTCGTTCGCGCAGTCCTTCGACGACCTCCTCGGCGCGGTCGAGAGCCGCCGGAAGGAGGTACCGGCAGCCCCCGGCGGCCCTTTCGGGGGAGCCGCGCCGCGGAGGTGACCGCGGCCGTCCTCGCGGGTCTCGCGCGCCGGGGCGCGGTCCGGAGGATGTGGGGCCTCGACGGGACGCTCTTCGCGTCCGGCGCCGCGTCGCGCGCGGAGGCGGCGAACCGCCTCGGGTGGCTCTTCGCGCACCGCACGATGCGCCCGCGGATCCCGGAGATCGCCGCCTTCGCCGAAGAAGTCCGCGCGGAGGGCGTCACCGACGTGGTGCTGCTCGGGATGGGCGGTTCGTCGCTCTGCGCCGAGGTGTACGCCGAGGTCGTCGGGTCCGCCGACCCGCGCACTCCGCGCCTCCACGTCCTCGACTCGACGGACCCGGAGGCCGTGGCGGCCGTCACCGAGCAGGTGGACCTCGCGCGCACGGTGTTCCTCATGGCGAGCAAGAGCGGCGGGACGATCGAGACCGACGTCCTCGAGCGCCACTTCCGCGGCGCGGTCGAGCAGGCGGGGATCCCGCAGCCCGGCCACCGCTTCGTCGCGATCACCGACCCGGGCTCGCCGCTCGTCCGCCGCGCGGAGGAGCTCTCCTTCCGCGCGATCTTCGAGAACCCGGCCGACATCGGCGGGCGCTACTCGGCGCTCAGCCTCTTCGGGCTCGTCCCGGCGGCTCTGCTCGGCGCGAACCTCGAGGGCATCCTCGCGTCGGCCGCCCGCGAGGCCGCCGCGAACGGCGCGGAGATCCCGCCGGAGTCGGCCCCCGGCGCCCGCCTCGGCGCGCTCTGGGCCGCCGCCGCGCAGTCGGGATGCGACAAGCTCGTGATCCGCGCGTCGCCGCGCCTCTCCACGTTCGGCGCCTGGGCGGAGCAGTTGATCGCCGAGAGCACGGGGAAGGACGGGCGGGGCGTGCTGCCCGTCGTGGACGAGCCGGGCGGCTCGTTCGCCGGGTGCGACCGCGTGTGGGTGGATGTCCTCCTTCGCGGCGACGGGCCGGCCGCGTCGAGGATCGGGCCCGCGCCGCACGACACCGTGTACGTCGAATCCCCCGAGGGGCTCGGCGGGCTCTTCATGCGCTTCGAGATCGCCACCGCGATGTGCTGCGTCGCCCTGGGCGTGAACCCGTTCGACCAGC
Source organism: Planctomycetota bacterium (assembly GCA_022072415.1). Classification (GTDB taxonomy): domain Bacteria; phylum Planctomycetota; class JAJSAM01; order JAJSAM01; family JAJVHW01; genus JAJVHW01. Next base: position 3,620 of record JAJVHW010000040.1, on the reverse strand, counting down.
CGGACGTGGCGGCCGCGAAGGCCGCGACGGACCTCGTGCTGAAGGAGCGGGCGTCCGGCATCGCGCGCCCCGCCGCCGCGCCGGTCTCCGTGCCCCCGGGAGGCTTCACCGTGTCCGCGCCGGGGACTCCCGCTCTGGCCATCGCCCCCTCCGACGCGCTCGCGTCGTTCCTCGTGTCGGCGGCGCCGGGGGACTACGTCGCGATCCTCGCGTACGTGGCCCGCACGCCGGGACGCCACGCGGCGCTCCAGCAGATCCGCGCCGACGCCAGCCGCCGCTCCCGCTGCGCCGCGACGCTCGGGTACGGTCCGCGCTACCTCCACTCCACCGGCCAACTCCACAAGGGCGGCGCGCCGAACGGGCTCTTCGTCGTCGTCACGTGCGACGGCGACCCCGCCCGCGACGCCGTCGTCCCCGGCCGCCCGTTCACGCTCGGCGCGCTCTTCACCGCGCAGGCCGAGGGCGACCTCCGCACGCTCACCGCCCGCGGCCGCCGGGTCCTCCACGTGCGTCTCGCCCAGCCCGCGTCGAAGTCGCTCGCCGCGCTCCGCGACGCGCTCCGGGGGCGGTGAACGGGGCCGCGCCGGCCGATTTCCGTGCGTGCAGATTAGAAATGGATTTCTAATCTGCACATGCGTCGCCGCATCGCCCGGAAGCTCGTGGCGGACCGGCTGGCCGCCGGGCCGGCGGTGGTCCTCGTCGGTCCGCGCCAGTGCGGCAAGACCGTCCTCGCACGGTCCTTCTCCCGCGCGTGCTTCGACCTCGAGCAGCCGGAGGACCGCGCGCGCCTCGACGTGGAGTGGCCGGATCTCGTCCGCGGGCGGAAGCTCGTCGTGCTCGACGAGGCGCAGTCGATGCCGTCGGTCTTCCCGCGGATCCGCGGCGCCATCGACGCCGACCGCCGCCGCTGCGGGCGCTTCCTGCTGCTCGGCTCGGTGTCCCCGGCCCTCATGCGCGAGGTTTCGGAGTCCCTCGCCGGGCGGCTCGCAGTGGTCGAGCTCGCGCCGTTCGCGGCAGGAGAGGTTCCCGGCGATTCGCTGCGCGAGCTCTGGCTCTGCGGCGGCTATCCGGACGGCGGCATCCTCCGCCGCGGGGCCTTTCCCGCGTGGCAGCGGGACTACCTTTCGCTGCTCGCCGAAAGGGACCTCCCGGCCTGGGGGCTGCCGTCGCGGCCGCAGATGACGACGCGGCTGATGGCGATGCTCGCCGCGAGCCACGGGCACGAGTGGAACGCCAGCCGGATCGGCCAGGGTCTCGGCCTCAGCTACCACACCGTCAACACGTACCTCGACTGGCTCGAGGGTGCGTTCCTCGTGCGCCGCGTGCCGCCGTGGCTTCCGAACCTGCGCAAGCGCCTCGTCCGCTCGCCGCGCGTCTACTGGCGCGACTCGGGCATCCTCCACGCGCTGCTGGGGGTCGCGAGCCGCGACGAGCTCCTCACACGCCCGTGGGTCGGCGCAAGCTGGGAGGGCTTCGTACTCCAGCAGATCGCCGCGACGCTCGCCGCGCTGGGTCGCGCACCGCAGATCCACTGGTTCCGCACGTCCGACGGCAGCTCGGAGATCGACTTCGTCTTCGAACACGCCGGGGAGACGTGGGCGGTCGAGTGCAAGCTCACGACGGCGCCCTCGGACGAGGACCTCGCGAAGCTCGATCGGGCGGCCGACCTGATCCGCGCCGACCGCCGCGTCATCGTCGCTCCCGTCGAGCGGAGCGCGTACCGGGCCGGCCGCGGCATCGTGTCGGTGCCTGAACTGCTGCGGCTTCTGGGAGCGTGATGGAGCGCCCCGCCCGCCGCTACCGCGACGTCGCGTCGCCCCAGAGGTACGGGCGGATCAGCGTGAAGAGGTCCACGGGTCCGCTGTGCATGAAGTACTCGTCGCGGCCGGTCTGGTAGGGCATCACGTTGAAGAGGAAGCGCTCCGGCGCCGCCGACGAGCCGAACGCGAGCGCGAACGGGATGCGCGCTTCGAACAGGACGAAGTCGCCGTCCTTCCGCACGGTGACCGTCGCGCCTTCCGCCGGCACGACGCGCTGCCGGTCCGTCCACACGATGCGGTCCGCGCGGCCCGCGCCGTCCTTCCCCGTCGCCAGCGCGAGGATGACCTCGGCCTCCGTCGTGTGCCGCCGCGGCTCGCGACCGAAGCAGAGCAGCACGCCGGTGCCTGGGCGGTTCTTCTCGGGGTCGGCGGGGACGAGTCCGTCGGGGAGCTTCGTCAGCATTCGCACCGTCACGTGCAGCGCGTCGCGCTCCCGCACCCAGTGCGCCGATTCGCCGGGCGCCGCGCCCTGCAGCGCGATCGCCGTCGCCGTCTCCGCCACGAGCCCGGCTGCGCCGCGCGGAGGCAGCATGCGCGCCGCCTTCGCGCTCCGGAAGCGTTCGATCCGGAACACGTCCCGCTGCTCGTTCGTGAAGACGAGGTCCACGTCGCCGTTCCGCTCCTCGGCTGCGACCGCCTCGGCCTGCCGCGCGCCGATCGTGATCGAACGCGCGGGCGCGCCGTCGAGCCGCGACGCGGGGTACGCCGCGATCTGCGTGTAGGTGAGGACGATCACCTCTTCGCCGGATCCGCCGCCCGCCGGCGCGACGCACGCCCCGGTCGCCATCTCCCGGTCGTCGGGTCCGCCGAGCGCGAGGCGCCCGATCTCCACGGCCGTGTTGCGCGCGGTCCCGAGATCCGCCGCATCCCGCAGCGTGTCGAACCGGTAGACGCGCGTCCCGTCGCCGCGGTCCTTCGTGATCGCGTGGACCTTCCCGCCGAGCACGAAGAGCGCCTCGCAGTCGTGCGGCCCGTCGGGCCAGGCGACGGGATACGTCGCGACGAGGTCGAGCCGCGACGCGGCACCCATCGCCCCGGGCACGAAGCGCACGCGGTAGAGGGTGCAGTCCGTGCGCCGGCGCGAGTTGTCGCCGACGTCGCAGACGAGCAGGTCCCCGTCGATCGACGTGACCTCCTCCCAGTCCACGTTGACCGCCGACGGCACGCGGAGGATCTCCGGCTGCTCGAACGCCGGCGTCGCGCCGCGCCAGAGCATCGGCGGGGCGCCCGAGTCCTCGATCGCGAACCACGACGCCCCGACCTTGACGAGCCCCGATCCCTCGTCGAGATCCGGCGCCTGCACCTGCGCGAAGGGGAGCAGCGCCGTGTCCGTTGCGGCCGCGCCGATCTCGTCGGCGACCTCCGGCGTCGCCCCCGGCCCGCACGCGGCGAGCGCGAGGCACACGAACGTCAGCGCCGGTTTCAGCATGTCGCGCATCCTCGGACCTCCTTCGGGGCGAGTCCCCATTCTGGCGCGGCGGGCCGCCCCCGGCGCGGAGGGACGCGCCGTCAGCCCTTCTTCGCCTCGAGTTCCTCCCACCGCGCGTACAGGCGGGCCACCTCGTCGGTCGTCGCGCGGAGGTCGGCCTCGACCTGCGCGCGTTCCGCGGCGCGGGCGGGGGTGTAGATCGACGGGTCGCCGATCCGCTCGGTGAGCGTCGCCTGCCGCGCCTCGGCGGCTTCGATGCGTGACGGGAGTTCTTCGAGTTCCTTCGCGTCGCGCGTGCCGAGCTTCTTCGGCTTCGGCGGGGTCGGGGACGGCGCAGCGGCGGCCGCCGCGGGTGCGGCGGGCGCGTCGTC
>JAJVHW010000044.1 GCA_022072415.1 Planctomycetota bacterium | reverse complement strand
CGAGACGGCGCGCAAGGCGACGCGCGCGCCGCCGGGGCGCCGGCCGACGGCGCGCCGCATCGCGGTCCGCGTCCGCACGGAGGTCCGCACCACGGTCGTCGGGGGCGGCATGACCGCGACCGGCAGCGCGGACGGCACGGGGGACCCGGCGGGCCCGGCCCCCGCGACGGGGGCGGACCTCCGCCCGCTCCTCCGCCTCCCGGCGCCTGACCCCGTCCGCCGCGAGTTCGCGCCCGGCGCTGTCGCCCCTCCGACTACATTGATCGGAATCCCCGGAGGACGCGCGTGCCCCGTCGCAACGACATCCACTCGATCCTCATCATCGGCTCCGGTCCCATCGTGATCGGCCAGGCGTGCGAGTTCGACTACTCGGGCACGCAGGCCTGCAAGGCGCTCCGCGAGGAGGGCTACCGCGTCATCCTCGTGAACAGCAATCCGGCCACGATCATGACCGACCCGGAGACGGCCGACCGGACCTACATCGAGCCGATCACGTGGCAGGCCGTGGAGAAGATCATCGCGAAGGAGCGGCCCGACGCGGTGCTCCCGACCCTCGGCGGCCAGACCGGCCTCAACACCGCGATGGACCTGCACAAGAACGGGGTCCTCGAGAAGTACGGCGTGAAGCTCCTCGGCGCGCAGGTGGACGTGATCCGCCGCGCGGAGGACCGCCAGCTCTTCAAGGAGGCGATGCTCGAGATCGGGCTCGACCTGCCGAAGTCGCGCGTGGTCCGCTCGATGGAGCAGGCCATGGCCGCGCTCGAGGAGATCGGCCTCCCCTGCATCCTCCGCCCGTCGTTCACCATGGGCGGGGCCGGCGGCGGCGTCGTCTACAACCGCGACGAGTTCCGCGAGGTCGCGGAACTCGGGCTCGAGCTCTCGCCGATCGGCGAGACCCTGGTCGAGGAGAGCGTCCTCGGCTGGAAGGAGTACGAGCTCGAGCTGATGCGCGACGCGAAGGACAACTGCGTCGTCATCTGCTCGATCGAGAACCTCGATCCGATGGGCGTCCACACCGGCGACTCCGTCACGGTCGCCCCGGCGCTCACGCTGACCGACCGCGAGTACCAGCGCATGCGCGACGCGGCGTTCGCGTGCATCCGGAAGATCGGCGTCGAGACCGGCGGGTCGAACATCCAGTTCGCCGTCAACCCCGCCGACGGCCGCATGATCGTGATCGAGATGAACCCCCGCGTGTCGCGGAGCTCCGCGCTCGCGTCGAAGGCCACGGGCTTCCCGATCGCCAAGTTCGCGGCGAAGCTCGCCGTGGGGTACACGCTCGACGAGATCCGGAACGACATCACGAGGAAGACGCCGGCGTGCTTCGAGCCGTCGATCGACTACGTCGTGGTGAAGGTCCCGCGCTTCGCATTCGAGAAGTTCCCCGACGCCGACCCGACGCTCGGCTCGCAGATGAAGTCCGTGGGCGAGGCGATGGCCATCGGCCGCACGTTCAAGGAGGCGTTCCAGAAGGCGCTCCGCTCCACCGAAGAGGGCCGGAACGGCTTCGGGCTCGACCGGAAGGACCGCATCTCCCGCGGCGACGCGATCACCCGCGACGAGCTCGTCGCGAAGCTCGCGAAGCCGAACGCGGAGCGCATCCAGTACCTCCGCTACGCGCTGAAGAGCGGCATGTCGGCCGAGGACGTGCAGCGGCACACCGCGATCGACCCGTGGTTCCTCGCGCAGATGCAGGACCTCATCGCCACCGAGGACGAGCTCCGCGCCGCGGGCTCCCTCTCGAACGTGGGCGACGACCTCCTCCGCCGCGCGAAGCGCGAGGGCTTCGCCGACGCGCAGATCGCGTTCCTCTTCGGCATGCCGCTCGTCGAGGCGCGGAACGAGCGCATCCGCCGCGGCATCCTCCCGACCTACAAGCTCGTGGACACCTGCGCCGCCGAGTTCGAGGCGGAGACGCCCTACTACTACTCCACGTGGGAGGACGAGTGCGAGGCGCGCGTCTCGCCGAAGAGGAAGGTGATGATCCTCGGCTCCGGCCCGAACCGCATCGGGCAGGGCGTCGAGTTCGACTACTGCTGCGTCCACGCGTCGCTCGCGCTCCGCGCGGCGGGCTTCGAGACGATCATGGTCAACTCGAACCCCGAGACCGTCTCGACCGACTACGACACGTCGGACCTCCTCTTCTTCGAGCCGCTCACGCTGGAGGACGTCCTCAACATCCACGACCGGCTGAAGCCGTGGGGCGTGATCGTGCAGTTCGGCGGGCAGACGCCGCTCAAGCTGGCCGAAGGCCTGGAGAAGGCGGGCGTGCGCATCATCGGCACGTCGCCCCACTCGATCGACCTCGCCGAGGACCGCGAGGAGTTCGCGAAGATCCTCGACAAGGTGGGGCTCCGCCAGTCGCCGAACGGCATGGCGTCGAACCTGGAGCAGGCGCTCGCGGTCACGAAGCGCGTCGGCTACCCCGTGCTCGTCCGCCCGAGCTACGTGCTCGGCGGCCGCGGCATGCGCATCTGCTACGACGACACGTCGATCGCGCAGTACGTCACGAGCGGCGTGGAGATCAGCGAGGACCGCCCGGTGCTCGTGGACCGCTTCCTCGAGGACGCGATCGAGGTGGACGTGGACGCGCTCTGCGACGGGAAGCGCGTGGTCGTCGCCGCGGTGATGGAGCACATCGAGGAGGCGGGCGTCCACTCGGGCGACAGCCAGTGCACGATCCCGCCCTCGACGCTCTCCCCCGCCATGCAGGCCGAGATCCGGAAGGCCACCGTGGACCTGGCGCTCGCGCTCGACGTGCGCGGGCTCATGAACGTGCAGTTCGCGATCCAGAAGGGCACGCTCTACGTGCTCGAGGTGAACCCCCGCGCGTCGCGCACCGTGCCGTACGTGAGCAAGGCCATCGGCGCGCCGATCGCGAAGCTCGCGTCGCGGGTCATGGCCGGCGCGACGCTCGAGGAGATCGGGTTCACGGAGGCGCACGTCCCCGCGCAGAACTCCGTGAAGGGCCCCGTCTTCCCGTTCAACAAGTTCCGCGGCGTGGACACGGTGCTCGGCCCCGAGATGCAGTCCACGGGCGAGGTCATGGGGATCGACGACGACCTCGGGATCGCGTTCGCGAAGTCCATGATGGCCGCGGGCGTGAAGGTGCCGTACGACGGCGGCACGGTGTTCATCTCCGTGCGCGAGGCCGACAAGCAGGCCGCGGTGCACCTCGGACGCGAGCTCGCGCGGCTCGGCTACCGGATCGTCGCCACGCACGGCACGCGGAAGGCGATGCTCGCCGGCGGCGTGGACGCGGAGCTCGTCCACAAGATCAGCGCCGGCCGCCCGAACGTGCTCGACCTCCTCACCGACAAGCGCATCGACCTGATCGTGAACACCCCCTCCGGCCGCGGCCCGCGCACCGACGAGGGCCGCATCCGCGCCGCCGCGGTCCAGCACGGCGTCCCCTCGATCACCACCCTCTCCGGCGCCGCCGCCGCCATCAAGGCCATCCAGCGCATGCGCGCCCGCGGCTTCGAGGTGAAGGCCCTCCAGGACTACTTCGCGACCGCGAAGTAGGGGCCGCCTCGCTGCCTCGCTCCCCCCTCCGGCCGCGTCCGGCGGTCCGGGCGGTGCGGGACTCGCCCCCGCAGGGCGGGCCGCATCTTCCTCGCCGAGCCCGGTCCCCCGCGTCCCGGGGCAGTGAGACCGTGGCCGGGACTTCCCGTCTCCCCCTTGACACGGGCCCCGGGCGTGCAGAATGGAGGTTTGGGAGGCCACGCATGATGTCCCGGAGACTCGTTGTCCGCATGTCCACGTTCACCGGCGGGTTCGCGCTCGCGGCGGGCGCGCTCGGCGCAGGGGGAGACGTGCTCCTGACGGTGGACGGGTCCGCCGGCGACGAGCTCGGCTCGGTGATGTCGCGCGTCGGCGACGTGGACGGCGACGGCCTCGACGACCTCGCGGTCGGGCTGCCGGCGCAGGACCTCGTCCTCGTCTTCTCCGGCTCCGACGGCTCGACGCTGCACAAGCTCACCGGGACCGGCTCGTCGAAGTTCGGCGCGTGCGTGGCCGCAGCCGGCGACGTGGACGGAGACGGGCTCGCCGACATCGCGGTCGGCGCCACAGCCGACTCGTCCAACGGCGCGGTCCACGTGTTCTCGGGGAAGGACGGCTCCACGATCGCGTCGTGCTACGGCGACTACTCCGGAGACGAGTTCGGCTCCGCGATCGCGTGCGTGGGCGACCAGGACGGCGACGGGCTCGACGACGTCGTCGGCTGCGCGAAGAACGGCCTCAACCCGAACCAGAAGAAGTCGCTTCCGGGCAGCGCGAAGTGCTTCCTCGGGAACAGCGGCAAGGCGATCTGGACGGCCTACGGCGCGAGGTCCGGCGACGTGTGGGGCGCTTCGGCGTGCCGCGTTCCCGACATCGACGGCGACGGCTACGACGACGTCGTGATCGGCGCGCCGAAGGGCGCGAACGCGTCCTCGACCGTCACCGGCTACGTCAGCTTCATGAGCGCGAACGGGGGCAAGGAGATCCAGAAGGTCTACGGCGACGCCGCGTCCGACGAGTTCGGCACGTCGGTGGTCGCGGCCGGGGACCTCGACGGCGACGGAGTCGAGGACGTGCTCGTGGGCGCCGTCGCGGCGGCGGACTCGAACGGCAACGCCACGGGACTCGTGCGCGCGGTGGACGGCTCGGGCGGCACCACGATCTGGAGCGTCTATGGCGCGTCGTCGGGCGACAAGCTCGGCGCGGCCCTGGACTCGGGGGAGGACGCCGACGGGGACAAGCTCCTCGACGTGGTCGTCGGCGCGCCGGGCATGCTCGACAAGAGCAACAACGACACGGGCGCGGTCCTGATCCTCTCCGGGAAGGACGGCTCCGAGATCGGGAAGTACCACGGGGCCGCCGCAGGCGACAAGCGCGGCGCGTCCGTGGCGTTCATCCCCGACGCCGACGGCGACTCGATCCCCGACCTCGTGGTCGGCTCCCCGGGCGTGGACACGGGCGGCACCGACGCGGGGAGCCTCGAGGTCGTCGCGGGCGGCGCTCCCGTGACCGGGCCGAACGGCTCCGTGTCGGTCGCCGGCGGCGCGGCGGCGACGGCCACGCAGAGCGTCACGCTGAACCTCTCGTGGACCGACGGCGACGCCGCCGTGACCGAGATGCGCTTCAAGAACAGCGCCGACGTGTCGTGGGGCGGCTGGGTCGCGGCCGCGGCCACACACCCGTGGACGCTTCCGGCCGGCGACGGCGCGAAGACCGTGCAGGCCCAGTTCCGCGACGGCAACTCGCTCGAGTCGCCCGCGCTCGCGGACTCGATCCTCCTCGACACGACGGCGCCGACGGGTTCGTGCTCGATCGCGTCCGGCGCGCAGTGGGCGCAGTCGTCCAACGTCACAGTGACGCTCTCGTCCGCCGACGGATCCGGTTCCGGCGTGACGCAGTACCGCATCCGGAACCTCACCGGCACGTTCGGCGCGTGGACGTCGATCGCGTCGCAGACGGCCTGGACGCTCGGCTCGGGCGAGGGTCAGCGCACCGTCGAGGTGCAGTACCGCGACGCCGTGCTGAACGAGTCCGCGATCTTCTCCGACCAGATCGGCGTGGACTCGGTCGTCCCGACCTGCAGCGTGCTGATCGCGCAGGGCACCGCCGTCGTCACGGACCGCTCCGTGCAGATCCAGCTCGGCGCCGCGGACCCGGGCGGCAGCGGCGTCGCCGAGATCCGGCTGCGCAACGGGACGACCGGCGTGTGGGGGAACTGGCGGTCGTTCGCCGCGTCCCTCGCATGGACCCTCGATCCGGCCGACGGCGAGCAGACGGTGCAGATGCAGTCGCGCGACGTCGCGGGGAACGAGTCCGCCGTGATGTCCGACACCGTGGTCCTCGACGGCTCGCCGCCGGTGATCCAGTCGGCGGTCCTCTCCTCGCCGCGGCTCTACCACCCGCCCGCGGCGGTGCTGGTGTTCGACGTCGCGATCGACGACGGCGCCGGCACGGGCGTGGACTCCATCCGCACGTCGTGGGACGGCGGCTCCACGTGGACTCCGTGGGCATCCTTCACGCCCGGGAATCCGTTCACGCCCGAGCGCCCCGCGCTGTCCGGTGCGGCGTCGGCTCGCTTCCAGGTCCGGGACGCGGCGGGGAACACCTCCGACCCCTCGACTCCGGTCGCCCTCTACTTCCTCGATCCGTCGGCGCCGTCCATCGGATCGGGCGGAAAGGGCACGGGGGCGATGGACGGGTTCGGCGACATCGACGAGGTCGCCGTGAACCTCGTCGCGGGCGACGCCCTCACCGTGAAGATCAAGGGCAAGTCCGCCGAGAAGAAGCAGGCCTTCGCGCTGGCCGTGGACCTCGTCGGTCCGGATGCCGTCACGCTGATCAACGGCACTCCGCCGGCGCCCCTCGGGATCACCGGCTTCGTCGCGCCCGTCACTGGCCGGTACCTGATCGTCGTCCGCCGCGCCGACGGCGCGGGTTCGCCGACGGGCTCCTACTCGATGAAGGTGACCGTGAAGCCCGCGGCCTCGGCCCATGCGGGCAGCGGTTCCACCGGCACCGGCGAGTTCACGTTCCCCGCCGCGGAAGGCTCCGTCATCACGGCGACCCTGAACGGCGCGGGCATCGAGGCGGGCTCCATCACCCTCGAGGGCCCCGCCGGCCCCCTGTCCGTCGCGACGAAGGTGAAGGGCTCCAAGGTCACCGTCTCCGCCTCCGCCCTCGGCGGCGGAACCGGAACCTACACGCTGCGCTTCACCGCGCCGGGCGACGTGTCGTTCGCGTGGAAGACCACGCAGCCGAAGCCGGTGAAGATCGCGGAGTGAGGGACGCGCGGTGCGGCGGCGCGAGCGACGGCGCGTCGCCGCGCGCGTCGGCCGGCGTGGATGACGTCCAGGCCGAGGTCGCGCGCCTGCTCGGGGAGAACGCGTCCCGCTGGCCGATGATCTTCGAGCGGCTGCGCGCGGCGGCGTGGGTGGGAGGTCTCGGGGGCTTCGTGATCTGGGGGATGTGGCCGATCCGCTGGGAGCGGCTCGACGGATGGGAGACCTTCTTCGTCACCGCGAGCGGTCTCGGAGTGACGGGCTCCATTCTGTGGCTGCTGCATCCCCTCGCGAGGTCGGTGGACGTCCATGTGGCGTCGGTCGTCAGGTCGTCATCGGAGCAGCGCGTCCGAAGCACTGCGTTCGGAGAAGTGCGGCATCGCCGCACCCTGGCGCAACTCGACCTCGGAGGGAACCGGCTCTTCACCTGCAGGACTCCGTGGGGAGTGGTGATCCCCGCGGCGGACGGACGCGCGGGCGTCGCGTGGACGTCGGGGCGCACGCTTCTTCGATTCGCGATCGTCCAGGGGCTCGCGCTGCCCGGCGGACGACCGGACGAACGGGAGAAGGCGCAAGCGGGCGACGATGAGCCCCGGCCGCATGATGGCGAACGGCCTGCATGAGTGCGCGACTCATGACGCCGTCCGGAGGCTCCGTCGTCGCCGGCCCCTACTCCTTCAACCGCGGCCGGCGGTAGCCGACCATGCAGTTGCCCTGCCACGTGTCCTGCTCGATGTTCTCCTTCTTGCCGGAGCGCTGGATGGACATCTCGAGCACGCGCATGCGGGTGCTGCTGCGCTCGACCTCGTGGAGGAAGTTGCCGATCTGCGCGCGGGTGAGCGGCGCCTTGTCGGAGAACTTCAGGGTGAAGCGGTCCTCCTTGCACGAGCCGTCGGGGCCGTCGGCCTCCTTCCACTCGCCGGGGAGGATCTGGTCCTTCTGCACGCCCTTCCGCTGCCAGATCGACGTGAACCACGTGATCGGCGCGGTCTTCGCCTCGTCTTCCTTGTTGCGCTCGAAGACGGCGAGCATCGCCTCGATGTCGCGCTTGTGCTGCGCCATCTCGGGGAGCTTCTCCTTCGCCACGGACACGGTGCGGCGCGCGGCATCGATCTGCCCGCGGCCCCACCAGATCAGGCCGCCGCCGATCGCGGCGAGCGCGAGCATCCCGTAGACGTAGACCTTCATCACGTCGCCGTCGTCGGCCGACGGCGCGGAGGCTTCGCGCGGGCTCACTTGGCGGGCTCCTTCGGCGCGTCGTCCTCGCCGGACTCGCGCTCGATCTCCTGCATCTCCATGTGGAACGTCAGCTCGTAGTGGACCTTGTCCTCCGCGAGCTTCGGGGCGCGCATCTGCACGTCGCGGAAGAGGTCGGGCTTCCGCTTCACGAGCTCGGCCAGGATCTTGTCGCCCTCGGCCTGGTCGTTCAGCCACACGACCACGTCGCCCTGCCGCTGGTCGTACTTCTCGCTCTTCACGAGGATGTACTCGATCTTCCCGCGGAGCTCCTTCAGCGCGGCCGCGACGGCGTTCCACGGTTCGAGGCTCGAACGGATGGGCGGCACCGACGTGGCGAGCCCGAGCTCGTCCTGGAGGTGCGAGCGCGCCTTCTTCAGGTAGTCGCGCCGCTGCGTGAAGGCCGTCTTGACGTCGGCCGCCGACTCCGGCTGGCGGTGCGCGCCGGGGACCTTCGTCGTGTACTTCTCCGCGACGGGGCCGATCGCGTCGTCCATCGCCGCGAGCACGGCCTTGCCCTCGCGCTGGACCTGCTTCCACTCGAGCCAGCTCTTGAGCCCGTAGAGGAAGACCCCGAAGAAGAGGAGCGTCGCGGCGGCGGCGACCGCCACCTTCACGCGGTCGAACGTGCGCGAGAACCGGAACTCCTCCTTCCGGAGGTCCACGCCGGCGTGGTCGACGCCGACGACCTTCAGGGCGGCGCCGATCGCGACCGCGCCCATCGACGCCGCCTGCTCGGCCTCGCTCGGCGAGAGCGCATGCGCGACCGCGCCGAGGACGTCGAGGTCCTCGACGGGGACGCCGAAGTGATCCGCGATCCGCTCGCGGGCGTGCGCGTGGCGGGCCCCGCCCCCGGTCAGGAAGACGCACGTGATGCCGTCGCCGCTCCCGGAGGAAGGGAGGGTGCGCGACGTCTCGCGGAGCACGCGGCCGAGGAAGTCGTCGGACACGGCGCGCGCGACCGCGGCCTCGATCTCGCGGACGCTGCTCACGATCTCCACGGTCGCGGGCCCGTCGGCGGGCATCTGCGAGAGCGAGCCGGCGCCGGAGGCGTCCTCGAGCGCGCGCTTCGCCGCGGCGGAGTCGCCCTGGAACTGCCGCTCCAGCGCGTTCTGCGCGCCCTTCGATCCGAGGCGGATCGACCGCGCGACGCGGAGCTTCCCGTCTCGGATGGCGAGCGCCTTCGTGGTCTTCGCGCCGATGTCGATCACGAGGCAGTTGGGGTGCTTCGCGAGCGCCCCGGACTGCGCGGCCACGTTGAACAGCGACGCGACGTCCACGTCCACGTGCAGCGGATCGATGCCGACCTGCTTCAGTTGGTCGAGCCGCGCCCGGAGCGTGTCCTTCATCGCCGCGAGCACGAGCAGGCGCGTGCCCTGCTTGCCGGGCCCGAGCGTGACGGTTCCCGTCGTGATCGCGTCGATCACCACGTCCTCGATCGCGCAGTTGTGGAGGTGCGGCTCGAACTCGAAGCGGAGCGTCGCGCGGACGCGGTCCTCGTCGGCGAACGGCACCGTGAGCTCGCGCACGATGAGCTGCTCGGCGGGCATCGCGAACCCCGCGGAGTGCTTCGGGCCGCGGGCGTCGTGGAGGGCCTTCCGGATCCCCTCGAGGACCGACTCGGGCGCCGCGGCGCCGGAGGTGGCGAGCGGGTACTCCACCTCCGCGAAACGGAGGAGGCGGGCGCCCTTCGGTCCCCCGTCCACCACCGCGACCTTGCAGGCCCGGCTGCCGATGTCGATGCCGATCGCGCGCGTCAAGAGACCGCCTCCTCGCCGCGCGCCGCCCCGAGTTCAAGCGGAAGGCGGGCGCCGAAACCCCGAGTACACCACATCGGCCGGGTTCTCCGCACGTCTCAGCGCCCCGGGCGTTCCCGAGGCGCATCCGTGGGCGACGCGCGGCCCGTGCGGGCGGCCACGCGGGCCTCGAGGGCCCGGACCTCCGCCTCGAAACGGTCGTCCTCGCGCTCGAGCACCGTCTTGTGCGCCTCGAGGAAGTCCCGCCACCAGCGCGAGTACCCGTCGAGGTAGGCCTGGTGCATCCGAAGCGCCTCGGACATCTCCGACGCGTCGAACCCGGCGGCCCGGAACTCCGCGAGCCGGGCGGCGAACACGTCCTCGGCGCGGTCGGGGCGGTACGGGCGCTCGGCGCGCGTGTCGCGGACGGCGAACCCGGTCACGCCGCCGGCGGCGAAGGCGGCGGCGAGCGTCATCGACAGCAGGGACTTCTCGGCGAGCATGGTTCACCTGTCTCCGTGGAGCGAGGGGCGGACGACGACGGACCGGGCGACCTCGCGGGGGCCCGGCCCGCCCGCGTCGCCGCCGGAGCCGGGCGACCACGCGATCACTCCGGCCCCGACCGCGGCGACGACGGCCGCGGCGACCGCGGCGCGGCGGA
>JAJVHW010000032.1 GCA_022072415.1 Planctomycetota bacterium | reverse complement strand
GGCGCCCCCTCCGCGCCGAAGGCCCCGGCCCTCCCGGGCGCGCCGAAGCCCGCCGCGTCCGGCGCGGCCAAGCCCCCGATGCCGCCCGGCCCCATCAAGGTGCCGCCGGGACCGCCGAAGCCCTACGTGAAGCCCGCCGCGCCGAGCGAGGCGACCACGACCGCCGTGGCGGCCGCCTCTCCGGCCGCACCGGCGCCCGCCGCCCGCTCGTCGGCGTCCTCCGAGGACACGACCGCCGCCTTCCCGCCGTCGGCGATGAAGCCGACCGGCCCGAAGCCGGCGTCGGTCAAGTCCACCGCCGAGAAGCCCCACGGCCCGCCGGTCCCCTACGTTCCGCTCCACAAGAGGTCGTCGTGACCGTCACCGAGATCGGAGCCCTGCTGAAGGAGCGCTTCGGGGAGAAGATCCTCGAGGTCGTGGACGACGAGCGCCACGGGCACGTCCGCGTCGCGGCGGATGCGTGGGTCGCCGTCGCCACGTTCCTGCGCGACGACCCGCGCACGCGCATGGAGATGTGCCACGACGTGACCGCCGTGGACTGGATCGAGCACTTCGACGTGGTCGTCCACCTCTACAGCCTCGCGAAGAAGCACAAGGTGGCCCTGAAGACGAAGACCCCGTCCCGCGACGACGCGACCTGCCCCTCGCTGACCGGCGTCTGGCCGGCGGCCGACTGGCACGAGCGCGAGACGTGGGACCTCATGGGCGTCCGCTTCACCGGCCACCCGGACCTCCGCCGGATCCTCCTCCCCGAGGACTGGGAGGGCCACCCGCTCCGGAAGGACGAGGGGAACCCGCTCGAGTACCACGGGATCCCCGGCATCGCCGCGATCCGCGGCGCCGAGGAGCGCCTCCGCGAGGAGGAACTCGCGAAGAAGAAGCAGCGCGCCGGCGGGCACCCCGGGCCGCACCCCGCGGTCGGGTCGCATCCGACGGACGGCGTCACGCCGGGGGTGAAGCCGTGAGCGCGACGCACCCGGGCAGCGGCGGCTACATCGTCCCCACGCGCGACGTCGCGTCGGAGGAACTCGTCCTCAACATGGGGCCGCAGCACCCTGCGACGCACGGCGTGCTCCGCGTGGCGGTGAAGACCGACGGAGAGGTCGTCCTCGACTGCGAGCCGATGGTGGGGAACATCCACCGCTGCAAGGAGAAGATCGCCGAGAACGTCACGTACGTGCAGTTCATGCCGTACACGGACCGGCTGGACTACCTCGCCGCGATGAACAACGAGGAGTGCTACGCCCGCGCGGCGGAGAAACTCCTCGGGCTGAAGCTCCCGGAGCGCATCGAGTACCTCCGCGTGATCTTCGCCGAGGCCGGGCGCATCAGCTCGCACCTCATGTCGATCGGCACGTACGGGCTCGACGTGGGCGCGATCACGCCCTTCCTCTACTGCTTCCGCGAGCGCGAGGAGGCGAACCACCTCTTCGAGAAGATCAGCGGCGGCCGCATGCTCTACCACTACATGCGGATCGGCGGCGTGGCGCGGGACCCCGACGACGCGTGGATCCAGCGGCTCCTCCAGTTCCTCGACCAGGTCGAGGAGAAGATGGACGAGTACAACACGCTGATGACCTGGAACAAGCTGTTCCAGGAGCGCACGATGAACATCGGCGTGCTCTCTCGCGAGAAGGCGCTCGCGTTCGGCATCACCGGCCCCGCGCTCCGCGCGTCGGGGATCGACTGGGACTGCCGCCGCGACGACCCGTACGGCATCTACGACCGCTTCAAGTGGGAGGTGCCCGTCGCCGACGGGAAGCACGGCACCCTCGGCGACTGCTGGAACCGCCACTACATCCGGGCGCTGGAGATGAAGCAGTCGATCTCGATCGTCCGCCAGGCCATCGACAAGATGCCGAAGGCGAACCCGGACGAGCTCCCGCCGCCCGAGAGCCCGCACAAGCCGTTCCTCGCGAAGGGCGTCCCGCGGAGCCTCCAGGCGCCGAAGGGGGCCGAGGTCTACGTCCGCAGCGAGAACCCGCGCGGCGAACTCGCCTTCTACATGGTGTCGGACGGCGGGAAGTCGCCGTACCGCGTGAAGGTGCGCGGCCCGTCGTTCTGCAACATCGCCCTGCTCCCCGAGGTCACGCGCGGATACCTGCTCTCCGACCTCGTGGCGATCATCGGGTCGATCGACATCGTCCTCGGCGAGGTGGACCGGTGAGGGAAGGGCTGACCAACCTGCTCTCGGGGCTGCCGCAGTGGCTCCAGGACATCGCGCTGCCCGTGCTCTTCGGGCTGATCCCCGCGGTGATCATCGTGCTCGGCGTCGTGACGCCCGTCGGACTCGTCGGCATCTGGGGCGAGCGCCGCATCGCGGGGAAGATCCAGGACCGCGTGGGCCCCGACCGCGTGGGCATCTCGCTCGGCCCGATCAAGTCGCGCCTCTTCGGGCTCGGCCAGTCGGTGGCCGACGGCGTGAAGCTCCTCGGCAAGGAGGACTTCATCCCGCCGGGCGGGCTCGGGCTCATGTTCCTCTGCGCCCCGCTCGTGGTCTTCGCCGGCGCGCTCGCGCTCTTCGCGGCGCTGCCCTTCGGCCCGGCGCTCTGGGCGGCCGACCCGAACCTCGGCATCTTCTACCTGCTCTCGGTGGGCGCGCTCGAGGTGCTCGGCGTGCTGATGGCCGGGTGGTCGTCGAACAACAAGTGGTCGCTGCTCGGCGCCATGCGCGAGGTCGCGCAGGTGATCTCCTACGAGATCCCCATGGCCATCGCGGCGCTCTGCCCCGTGCTGCTCGCGGGGTCCATGAAGATGTCCTCGATCGTCGCCGACCAGACGAACGGGCTCGACCTCTGGGGGCTCCACATCGCGGCGCCCGAGGCGACGGCGCTCGGCTGGAACCTCTTCGCGGCCTTCCCGTTCAACATCATCGCGTTCGTCGTCTTCTACATCTGCGCCCTCGCCGCGTTGAAGCGCGCGCCCTTCGACCTCCCGGAGTGCGAGTCGGAACTCGTGGCGGGCTTCCTCACCGAGTACTCGGGCATGCGCTGGTCGCTCTTCTTCCTCGGCGAGTACGCGGCGATGTGGGCGATGTCGGGCATCGCCACCGTGCTCTGGCTCGGCGGATGGACGGGGCCGCTCCACGGCTTCCTCGCCGGCGTGGACGTGGGCCCGATCCCCGGCGGCGTCTTCTTCGGGACGCTCGCGTTCGTCGTGAAGACCACGATCCTGTTCCTGCTCATGATCCAGATCCGCTGGACGCTTCCGCGCCTCCGCCTCGATCAGGTCATGAGCCTCTGCTACAAGTACCTCATCCCCGCCGCGATGCTCTGCATGCTCGCGTCGGGGGCCGCGGCGCTGCTCGCGTCCGGCGGAGCGGGGAGCTGATGCGATGAGCTACTTCAAGGAGCTCTGGGACGGCATCCGCACCACGGCGCAGGGCCTCCGCCTCACCGGCGGGTACCTGACCAAGAAGGGCGTCTACACGATCCAGTACCCGGAGGAGACCCTCCCGATCGACAAGGTGACGCACCGCGGGATCCACGAGTACGACGTGGACCGCTGCATCTCCTGCGAGAACTGCGCGAAGGCCTGCCCCGTGGACTGCATCTACATCGAGTCCGCGCCGGACGAGAAGGGCAAGCCCAGCAAGGGCAAGGCCGCGATCATGACGCGGTTCGACATCGACTACAGCAAGTGCCTCTTCTGCGGGCTCTGCGTGCCGCCCTGCCCGAGCGAGTGCATCCAGCTCGGCGAGCGCTACAGCCTGCCCGGGCACACCCGCGACGACATGGTGGTCCACTTCCACGAGGGCGGGTACCCGATCCAGGAGAAGACGGAGCACGCGAAGTCGATGATCGCGGAGTTCCGCACCGAGAACCTGTACGAGAAGAAGCGGAAGGAGCGGGCGGATCGCGGGATCCCGACGCTCCGACCGGCGGAGTAGGCGCCGCGGCACCCCCGGGCGCGACGAAGGAACCGAAGGAAGGACACGGAAGGACGACGTGGGAGCACAGATCGCATTCTGGATCTTCGCCATCGTGACGCTGGGCTCGGCGCTCGCCGCCGCCTGCGCGCGGAAGATCGTCCATTCGGCGTTCGCGCTGATGGCGACCTTCTTCGGCGTGGCCGGGATCTACGCCATCCTCGGGAGCGACTTCCTCGCGGTGACGCAGGTGCTCGTCTACGTGGGCGGCATCCTGATCCTCATCTGCTTCGGCGTGCTGCTGACGGACCGCGTGCCGGACGAGTACAAGGTCGCGCAGCCCCGCCGCTGGCTCCCCGCGGCCGTGGCGGCCGGGCTCTCCGCCGTGGCGCTCCTCGGAGCGCTCCAGGCCACGAAGTGGCCGGTCGCCGCGGCTCCCGCCGCCGCCGAGTCCACGGTGGAGGAGATCGGCCGGTCGTTCATGACGAGCTACCTCATCCCCTTCGAGTTCGCGTCGATCCTGCTCCTCGTGGTGCTGGTCGGCGCGGCCCGCATGGCCCGCGGAGGCACGCGATGAGCGGACTCGGGCTCAACCACTTCCTCGTCCTCGCGGCGCTGCTGTTCGCCACGGGGGTCCTCTGCGTCACGCTCCGGCGGAACGCGATCGGGCTCCTCATCGGCGTCGAGCTCATGCTGAACGCGGCGAACGTGAACCTCGTCGCCTTCCACCGCTGGCACGGGAACGTGGACGGCGCGGTCTTCGCCGTGTTCGTCATCATGCTCGCGGCCGCGGAGGCCGCGGTCGCGCTGTCGATCGTGCTCCACGTGTTCCACCACGCGGCGTCGATCAGCACCGACGACTACACGGAGATGAAGGGCTGATGCCGACCGAAGCGCTGCTGGCCGTCGTCATCTGCGCGATGCCGCTGCTCTCGGCGTGCATCCTCGCCGTGACGCGGAAGACGCTGCTGCACAAGGCGCACTTCGTCGGCGTGCCGCTGATGCTGGTGTCGCTCGCGTGCGCCGTGGTACTCGCGCTCCACCCGCACGAGGTCACGAAGTGGGACTTCGAGTGGATGAACCTGGGCGGCGTCTCCTGGCGCCTCGGCATCGAGATCGACGGGCTCACCCGCGCGATGCTGATCGTGGTGACGGTCGTCTCGACCCTCGTCCACCTCTTCAGCTCGGGCTACATGAAGGGCGACGACCGCTACAGCGACTTCTTCCGCTGGCTCGGCTTCTTCACCTTCTCCATGCTCGGGCTGGTGGTCTCCGACAACCTGCTCACGCTGTTCGTGTTCTGGGAGACGATGGGCCTCAGCTCCTACAAGCTGATCGGCCACTACTTCCAGAAGGAGTCGGCGTACCTCGCCTGCAAGAAGGCGTTCATGACGACCCGCGTGGGCGACGCGGGCATGTTCCTCGCGCTCCTCGCGCTCTTCTTCTTCACCGGCTCGCTCCAGTTCGACGACGTGTTCGCCAAGGCCGCCGCCGGCGCGATCCCCGCGGCCGCGATCCTCTGGATCTCGCTCGGCCTGTTCATGGGCGCCGCCGGCAAGTCCGCGCAGTTCCCGCTGCACATCTGGCTCCCGGACGCGATGGAAGGCCCGACCCCGGTCTCCGCGCTGATCCACGCGGCCACGATGGTGGCCGCCGGCGTCTACCTGATCGGCCGCATGATGACGCTGATCGCGATGTCGCCCGAGGCGCTCGTGGTCATCTCGTGCGTCGGCGGGTTCACCGCGATCTTCGCGGCGGCGATCGCGTTCACCGCGACCGACATCAAGAAGGTCCTCGCCTACTCGACGATCAGCCAGCTCGGATTCATGTTCACGGCGCTCGGCGTCGGGTCCGACATCGCGTGGCAGGCGGGGCTCTTCCACCTCGTCACCCACGCCTTCTTCAAGGCCTGCCTCTTCCTCGGCTCGGGCTCCGTGATCCACGCCTGCCACCACGAGCAGGACATGACGCGGATGGGCGGGCTCTGGAAGAAGATCCCCGTCACGGGGGCGACGTACGGCTTCGCCTGCCTCGCCATCGCGGGCCTCCCGTTCATCACGTCCGGGTTCTGGAGCAAGGACCAGATCCTGATGGGGATGCTGCTCGGGAACGGCGGCCCCTACGACGGCGTCTATCGCATGCTCTTCTACGTCCTCGCCCTCACGGCGACGATGACGGCCTTCTACATGTTCCGGAGCTTCTGGCTGACGTTCTTCACCAAGCCGCGCGACCACCACGTCCACGACCACGCGCACGAGTCGCCGATCAGCATGACGCTGGCGCTGGTGGTGCTCGCCGGGCTCGCCCTCGTGGACGGCGTGACGAACGCGCTGTCGGACGGGCAGGGCTGGCAGACCGCCTTCCTCCCGAACCACGGCGACCACGCGCTCGCCCGGTTCGCGAAGACCTGGGGCCACGAGGGCGACCAGGTCCACCACGCGCACTCGACCGCGGTGGTCTTCTCCATGATCGCCTGTTTCGGCGGCATCGGGCTCTCCGCCTTCGCCTACCTGACCTCGGCGGGGGAGCGGGTCCGGAAGGCCGCGCGCGCGCAGATCCAGCCGCTCTACGACGCGGCGAAGCGGAAGTTCTTCATGGACGACATCGCCGAGGCGGTGGTGATCCAGCCGACGAAGTTCCTCGGCGAGCTGCTCTACCAGGCCGACGCGAAGGGCGTGGACGGCATCGTGGACGGCGTCGGCGCGGCCGCGCGGATCACCGGCACGGTGTCCGCCGTGGCCGACGACAAGGTCGTGGACGGCGCCGTGCACGCCGCGGCGGGCATTCCGTCCGGCGGCGGCCGTCTCTTCAACCGCGCCCAGACCGGGCGCATGCGCAACTACCTCTTCGGCGCAGTCGGCGCGATCGGGCTCTTCGCCGTGATCGTGCTCTACATGAGGCGAGGCTGAGACGATGAACCTGCTCGTCCTGATCACCTTCCTGCCGCTCGTCGGCGCCGCGCTCCTGCTCTTCGCGGGACGCCAGGCGCAGACGGCGCGCTGGATCGGCCTCGGGTTCTCCGCGGCCACCACCGTCCTCGCCTTCATGGCGTGGAACCAGTTCGCCGCGGGTCCGCAGGGCCACGGCGCGGTCTTCGGGAGCTCGCCGCTCGCGATCTCCGTCCCGTGGATCGAGGCCGGGAAGTTCAAGGTGAACTTCGCGATGGACGTGGACGGCATCTCCGTCTTCATGGTGCTGCTGACCGGCATCCTCGCGCCCATCGCGGCCGCGGCCGGGTTCGGCATCGAGCGGAACCCGCGCGGCTTCTACGCCCTCTACCTGCTGCTCCTCTCGGGCATGTATGGCACGTTCGTGGCCGAGGACCTCTTCCTCTTCTACGTGTTCTGGGAGGTCATGCTCCTCCCGATGTACTTCCTGATCGGGATCTGGGGCGGCCCGAAGCGCGAGTTCGCGGCCATCAAGTTCTTCCTCTACACGCTGGCCGGCTCCGTGCTGATGCTCGGCGCGTTCCTCGCGATCTACTTCAAGCTCGGCACGTTCGACATCTCGGAGATCCTGGTCCGCCAGGCCGACATCTACAAGGGCGAGCCCGCGACCCGGCTCACGCTGTTCGCGGCGCTCTTCATCGGCTTCGCGATCAAGGTCCCGCTCTTCCCGTTCCACACGTGGCTGCCGCTCGCCCACGTCGAGGCGCCGACGCCGATCTCCGTGATCCTGGCCGGCGTGCTGCTGAAGATGGGCGGGTACGGCCTCATGCGCATGGCCTACCCGTGGTTCCCGGACGCGGTCGTGACCGCGTGGCCGTGGCTCGCCACTCTCGCCGTCGTGTCGATCATCTACGGCGCGTTCGTCGCCATGGCGCAGACCGACTGGAAGAAGCTCGTGGCCTACTCGTCGGTGAGCCACATGGGCTACGTGATCCTCGGGCTCTCGGCCCTCACCAACGAGGGCGTGACCGGCGCCGTGCTCCAGATGTTCAGCCACGGTCTGCTGAGCGGAATGATGTTCCTCCTCGTCGGCGTCATGTACGACCAGGTGCACCACCGCGAGATGGCGCGCTTCGGCGGGCTCGCCTCGAAGCTCCCGAAGTACACGTTCATCGCCATGGTCGGCTTCTTCGGGTCGCTCGGGCTCCCGGGCCTCTCGGGCTTCGTCTCCGAGATGATGGTCTTCTTCGGCGCCTTCGGCTCGAAGCTCCCCGACGCGAAGCTCTACACGATCATCGGGACCATCGGCGTCGTGATGGGCGCCGTCTACATCCTCGTGATGATCCAGAAGATCTTCCTCGGGAAGCCGAAGGAGAAGCACGAGCACGAGCTGCACGAGCCGAGCGTGCGCGAGTGGCTGATGCTCGCGCCGCTCGGCGTGCTCTCGCTCGTGATCGGCGTCTGGCCGCGCGTCGCGGTGGACATCATCGACCCCTCGGTCCGGGCGTTCACCGCCCTCTTCGCGAGCCACGTGAAGTAGGGAGCCCCCGGTGACACCGCTCCTCCCGCTGCTCGCCCAGGAAGCCGGAAAGCTCTCCTGGGACCGCATGCCCTCGCCCGGGCGCATCGCGCCGGAGCTCTTCCTCTGCCTGTGGGCCGTCGTGATCCTCGTGGTCGACCTCGTCCGCGGGAAGGGATCGTGGAAGCACTTCACGACGCTCTCGCTCGTGGGCTGCGCGATCGCCTTCGCGCTGGCGGTGTTCACGGCTCCGGGGAACGACGCAGTCGGCTACGGGGTCGGCTCCGGCGGCGTCGGCGCGCTCACACCGGACGCGATCTCGCGCTTCTTCAAGCTGATCTTCCTCGCGACGGGCTTCCTCACGGTGCTCTTCATGCGCCGCTCCGCCGACGCGTACGCCCGCGAGCCCGAGCTCCACGTGATCCTGTTCGGCGCGCTCGCCGGGGCGTGCTACCTCGCCGGCGCGTCCGAGCTGATCGGCTTCTACCTCGCGTTCGAGATGGTGTCCTACACGGGCTTCCTCCTCGCGGGCTACCGGGTGGACGACCCGAAGAGCGCCGAGGCGGGCGGGAAGTTCGTGATGTTCGGCGCGGTCTCCTCCGCCGTGATGCTCTTCGGGCTGTCGCTCGTCTACGGCGCGACGGGGAGCATGCAGTTCGCCGACATCGCGAAGGCCCTCGCGTCGCAGGACGCGTCTCCCGCGCTCCTCGTCGCCTCGGTGTTCGTGTTCGCCGGCTTCGCCTTCAAGGCGGCGGCGTTCCCGATGCAGTTCTGGTGCCCCGACGTCTACGAGGGCGCGCCGGCCCCGGTCGCCATGTTCCTGGCCGTCGCGTCGAAGGCCGCGGTGTTCTCCGCCGCGATCCGCGTGCTGATGCTCGGCCCCGTGACCGACACGGCGCCGACGCTGACGCAGCTCCTCCCGCACGGCGCCACCGTGACGCAGACGATCCTGATCTTCGCGTCCGCCGCCACCATGTGCTGGGGCAACTTCGCCGCGCTCCGCCAGACGAACCTCCAGCGCATGCTCGCCTACAGCTCGATCGCCCACGCGGGCTACCTGCTGATGACGGCGGCGGTGGTCGTCCCGGGCGCGCAGAGCGGGCGCGACGCCGTGTCCGCGATGCTCTTCTCCTTCGTGATCTACCTCGTCATGTCGGCCGCGGCGTTCTACGTGGTGACGGTGATGCGGCGCGACGCCGGGACCGCCGAGGTCGGCGCGCTCCGCGGCTTCGCGGCGAAGCACCCGCTCTTCGCCGCGTGCTTCGCGCTCGTGCTCTTCTCCCTGACCGGGCTCCCGCCGACCGCCGGGTTCATCGCGAAGCTCCAGCTCTTCCAGCCCGTGGTCGGCGAGGGGCACTTCGTCCTCGCGGCGATCGGCCTGCTCAACGGCGCCGTGTCGCTCTACTTCTACGCGAAGCCGATCGGGCTCATGTACCTCGCCTCCGAGGGCCCGCCGGAGAGGACCCCCGCGCCGAACGGCACCGACCGCACGATCCTCGCCGTGCTCTCCGCGCCGCTCCTCGTGCTCGGCCTCCTCTGGTGGGACTCGATCCTCGAGTTCGCGCAGACGGCCGTCGCCGCCGGGAGGAACCCGTGATCGACTCCGCCGACACGCCCGCCGCGCTCACGCCGGACCTCCGCCGCAGCGTGCTCGACCTCCTCAACGAGGCGGTCTCGGCCGAGTACCACTCGTTCGTGGGGCACATCCTCATCTCGAACCCGTATCTCCCGCCGGGCACGGACAAGGACATGGAGGTCCTCGAGCGGATCCGCGACGAGGAGAACGTCAGCACCAAGGCGCTGCTCGTCCAGCTCGCGCGTTACCGCGCCGGCCCGACGATCCGCGCGTTCCGGTGGTGGAAGCACGACCTCAACTTCCTCGGGCTCGACTTCCTCGTCGTCCGCGCCGCCGAGATCGCGAAGGCCGAGTCGGCCCGGGCCGAGAAGGCGCTCGCGCGCGTTCCGGTCGAGGACCCGGAGCTCCGCGCCACGTTCGCCTCGGTGGCCGCGGCGAAGCGCCGCCACGCCGAGGAGCTCGGGAAGCTCGCCGCGCAGCGCGGGAAGGAGCGGAAGGCCCGCCGCGACGCCGCGTTCGCGTCCACGTCGGTCCCGCTGAAGAAGCCGTCGGCCGCCGCCCCCGCGGCGAAGCCCGCCGCCGGAGCGCCGGTCGCTCCGGGAGCCCCGAAGCTCCCGGGCGCGCCTTCCGCGCCGAGACTTCCGGGCGCCCCGACCCCGCCGAAGCCTCCGGGCGCGCCGTCGGCCCCGAAGCCG
>JAJVHW010000113.1 GCA_022072415.1 Planctomycetota bacterium | reverse complement strand
TGACCGGCCCGCGGGCGAGCGACGCGACCGCGGCGAGGAGCCGGAGCGCCGTCCCGGAACCGCCCACGTCGAGCGCGGCCGTCTGCGCGAACGAACGTCCGCCCGCGGACCCGACGACCTCGGCCCTGCTTCCGGCCGCGCGCAGCGTCACGCCCAGCGAAGCCAGCCCGCGCCACGCCCCGGCGACGTCCTCCCCCGCCGACGGCGCGACGCCGCGGAGCGTCGAACGCCCGTCGGCCAGCGCAGCCGCGACGAGGAGCCGGATCGCGTGGCTCTTCGACGGAGGCGCGGCGAATCCGCCGCGGAACGGAGGGGGGGCCCGGAGGATGTCGCCCACTCCGTTACCCTACCCCCATGACGCCACGCACCGTCCATCGCACCGACCTCCCGGGACTCGAGTTCGTGGGCCGCGGCAAGGTCCGCGACATCTGGCGCGTGCCGGGAGATCCGGGGCACCTGGTCATCGTCACCACCGACCGCATCTCCGCGTTCGACGTGGTGCTCCCGAACCCGATCCCCGACAAGGGGCGGGTCCTCACGTCGGTCTCGACGTTCTGGTTCGACGTCCTCCGCGACATCGTGCCGAACCACCTCGTCACCGCCGACGTGACGCGGATGCCCGAGCCGGTCCGCCGCCACGCGGACGTGCTCGGCGGCCGCACGATGTACGTGAAGGCCTGCAAGCCGTTCCCCGTCGAGTGCGTCGTGCGCGGGTACCTCGCCGGGTCCGGACTGAAGGACTACCGGAAGACGGGCGCCGTGTGCGGCATCGCGCTCCCGCCCGGACTCCGCGAGTCCGACCGGCTGCCCGAGCCGATCTTCACCCCCGCCACGAAGGCGGAGAGCGGGCACGACGAGAACATCGACTTCGGACGGTTCGCCGAGATCCTCGGACGCGGGACCGCGGAGACGCTCCGCGACCTGACGATGCGGATCTTCACCACCGCGTCCCGCGTCGCGGAGAGCCGCGGCGTGATCCTCTGCGACACGAAGTTCGAGTTCGGCCTGCACGACGGGAAGATCACCCTGATCGACGAGGCCCTCACGCCCGACAGCTCCCGCTACTGGGACGCGAAGCTCTACGTGCCCGGCCGTTCGCAGCCGAGCTTCGACAAGCAGCCCGTCCGCGACTGGCTCGAGGGCTCCGGCTGGGACAAGACGCCGCCCGCGCCGGACCTCCCCGCCGACGTCGTCCGCGAGACGACGGACCGATACCGCGAGATCGAACGTCGCCTCACGGAGGAGCGCCGATGAGCCCGGCCGCGAGCGAAGGCCCCGTACGCGTCTGCGTGCTGATGGGGAGCGACAGCGACCTCCCCGTCATGAAGAAGTGCCTCGAGCAGCTCGACCGTCTGCAGGTCCGGTGGGACTGCGTCGTCGCGTCGGCCCACCGCACGCCGGAGCGCGTGGTGAAGTACGTCGGCGACATGGAGCGGCAGGGCTGCCTCTGCTTCGTCGCAGCGGCCGGCGGCGCGGCGCACCTCGCGGGCGCGGTCGCGGCGCAGACGACGCTCCCCGTGATCGGCGTGCCGATGGCCGTCCCGCCCTTCGACGGGCTCGACGCCCTCTTCTCGACGGTGCAGATGCCGCCGGGGATGCCCGTGGCGACGGTCGCCGCGGGCGACTACGGCGCGCACAACGCGGGCCTCCTCGCCGCGCAGATCGTCTCCATCGCCGACCCGGCGCTCCGCGACCGCATCCGGAAGGACCGCGAGTCCACGAAGGTGAAGGTCGTGGAGAAGAACCGGAAGATGCGGTCGGAGCTCGGGCTCGGACCGGGCGTGATCGACTGACCGCGCCCGCCCCCGTGCCCGAGACGACGCCGCAAGGCGCGGTTCCCACGGTGGCGTGGCGTTCCGCGTCCCCGGACGGGCTCCCCGGCGCGGTGCACCTCCTCGACCAGACGCGGCTGCCGCACGCGTCGGTGGAACTCGCGTGCGCCGACGTCGAGACGCTCCGCGACGCGATCCGGCGGCTCGCGGTGCGCGGCGCGCCGGCGATCGGCGTGGCGGCCGCATACGGGCTCGTCCTCGGCGTGCAGGGCGTGACCGACGACGACGGCGTCGCGCCGGCGCTCGCGCACGCGGCGAACCGGCTCGTCTCCGCGCGGCCGACCGCGGTGAATCTCGCGTGGGCGGTGTCGCGGTGCCTCGCCGCGTGCGCGGGCATCGACGACCGGCGCGCGCTCGTCCGTCGGCTGCTCGCGGAGGCGCGGACGATCCACGCGGAGGACGAGGCCGCGTGCCTCGCGATGGGACGCCACGGCGCGGCGCTCCTCCCCGCGGGCGGGACGTTCCTCACGCACTGCAACACGGGACGCCTCGCCACGGCGGGGATCGGCACCGCGTTCGGCGTCCTCGCCACCGCGCACGCGGCGGGGCGGGTCGCGCGGGTCTACGTCGGCGAGGTGCGGCCGCTCCTCCAGGGCGCGCGGCTCACCGCGTTCGAGCTCGCGGAGCGCGGCATCCCGGGCACGCTCGTGCCGGACACCGCGGTCGGCGCGCTCCTCGCCCGCGGCGGGATCGACGGCGTGCTCGTCGGCGCGGACCGGATCGCACGGAACGGCGACTCCGCGAACAAGATCGGCACGTACCAGATCGCCGTGCTCGCCCGGCGGCACGGGGTGCCGTTCCACGTCGTGGCCCCCACGTCCACGATCGACCGCGCCTGCCCCGACGGATCGCACATCGAGATCGAGGAGCGCCCCGCCGCCGAGGTCCTCGGATTCGGCGGGAGCCCCTCCGCGCCCCCCGGCTTCCCGGCGTGGAACCCCGCGTTCGACGTCACGCCCGCGGGGCTGATCTCTTCGATCGTGACGGAACGCGGCGTCCACCGCGCGCCGTTCTCCTTCTGACACGTCGTTTCACTTCGAGGGGCGCCCCGTCCGATGAGTGGATGCCGCGCAGGCGGCTTCCACCATGGCATTCGAAGGCGATCTCCGTCACCTCGCGCTCGGCGACGTGCTCCAGACGCTGGCGATGTCCCGCCAGATGGGCACGTTCGTCGTCCGCGGACCCGCCGAGGAGCGAAGGCTCGTCGTCGGCGCCCGCGGCGTGGGCCTCCTCACCGTCCGCCATCTCCTCCGCGAGGTGGTCGGCCAGTACCTGCTCGGACGCGGCAAGGTCGCGCCGGACGCCTACGAGCAGGCGCTCCGCCAGTTCCGCCGGCGCAAGGACGGCGCCGTCGAGGACGTCCTCCTCGAGCAGGGAGCCACGACGCCGGAGGACGTGAAGTCGGCGCGCCACTACGTCGCCGCCGAGGAGATCTACGACCTCTTCCTCTGGCGCGAGGGCACGTTCGAGTTCGTCTCCTCGGAGGGCGGCGACCCGCCTGCGTCCTACGGGGACTGCTGGTTCGACGTGATGTCCCTCGCGATGGAGGCCGCCCGGCGCATGGACGAGGTCGGGCGCCTGCAGCGCACGGCCCCGCCGGAGGTGGTCCTCCGGAAGTTCAACGAGTCGGCCCCGGCCCCCGCCGCCGCCGAGGCGGGAGGCGAGGACGGCGTCCGGCTCTACGCCGCGGTGGACGGCGCCCGCACCGTGCTCGACCTGCAGATCGAGTTCCACCTGGGACGCTTCGACACGTGGAAGCTCCTCGCCGACCTCTGCGAGAAGGGGATGCTGCGCCCCGCGTCGTCGGAGGAGCTCGCCCGCACGGCCGAGGATCTGATCGCCGCGAAGAAACACGCCCGCGCGGCGACCGTGCTCCGGCGCGCGGTCCAGCTCGACCCGGAGAACGTCGACGCCTCCCGTTCGCTCATCGCGGCCCTGGTCGCGTCCGAGGACAAGCGCGGAGCCGCCGCGGAGCACGTCCGGCTCGGCGAACGCGCGATCGAGTCCGCCGACCATTCGGCCGCGCTCGAGCACTTCCGGTCCGCGGCGCGCCTGGACCCCGTGAACCTCTCCGCGCAGGACGGGCTCGCGCGCGCCCTCTTCGCCGCCGGCGACGCCCGCGCCGGCTGCGATGCGGCGCGCCAGGCGATCCCGCTCTGGCTCGAGTCGGGGAACGTCTCGCGGGCGGAGGCGCTCGCCGACGCCGCGATCCGCGAGTCGCCCGACGACGTGGTCCTCCGCGTGATGCTCGCGAACGTGCGGATCGCCGCGGGCCAGCCGGCGGACGGCCTGCTCCTCCTCGACGACGCGGCGTCGCTCCTCGAGACCTCGGGCGACGACGAGCGCCGCCTGCTCGACGTCTACCGGCGGATCCTCCAGCTCGACCCGCAGCGCGCGGACTGCGCGCGGCGCATCCAGGAGATCCAGGAGCGCGAGAAGATCCGCCGGAAGCGGCTCGCGCAGCGCCTCGCGGCCGCGGCGGCCGTCACGCTCGTCGCGCTCGCCGCCGTCCCGCTGCTGAAGCGCCCCTCCCTGGACTCCCGCATCGCCGCGGCCGTGGCCTCGGTGGACACCGAGGGGCTCCATCACGCCATCGGGCAGCTCGATCTCATGCTCTCCGAGGAGATGCCGGACGAGGATCTCGCGCAGGTCCGCGAGGCGCGCGCCGCCCTCGCCGCGAAGCTCCCGGGCACCGGCGGACCGAACCGCGCCGAGCGCCTCCGCTCGCGCCTCGCGGAGCCCTCGGAACGGATGTCGTCGAGCGTCACGGCGCGGCGCTGGGCCGACGCTCTGGGATGCGCTCTCGTCATCCTCGACATGCTCGACGCCCCGGAGACGCGGGGCGCCCAGCAGGACGACGCGACGCTCGTCGCGACGCTGCGCGCGGACGCCGCGTCGGACATCGAGCTCACGCTCTCCGCGCTGGCGTCCCGGACGATGGAGGACGCCGCGAAGCTCGTCGGGTTCCGCGACCGCTTCACCACGGAGGCCTTCCGCCGCGAGGACGTGAACGTCCTCGCGGAGCTCGTCGCGTTCGCGGGCCAGTCGTCGCAGATCGAACTCGCGGAGGACTGGCCCGCGGTCGGCGAGCGGCTCGGGAAGATCCGCGCGCGCATCCGGAAGCCGAAGGACGGGTCGGACGTGAAGGCGTCCGACGCGATCGCCACGATGGCCGTGTCCTTCGCGCAGATCCGGACGAGCGGGGACCGCGCGCTCTCGATCCTCCGGAAGCGGCGGATGCTCGACCGCGTCCTCGAGACGCAGCGCGCCGCGCAGTCGCTCCTGCTCGAGGGCCGCGTCGAGGACGCCGGCCGCGAGTGCCGGGCGCTCCTCGACCTCTGCGACGAGTTCCGCCGCGCGGAGCCGAAGGAGCTCTACGAGCCCATCGTCCACCAGTATCTCGACGTGAACGACGTGTCGAAGAAGGTGCGCGACCTCTGGGACCAGACCGAGCGCGTGCGGACCGGGGAGGAGACTGCCGCCGCCGAGCTCGCGGCGGGCCGCGTCGCCGAGGCATTCCGCATCCGGAAGGACCTGGTCCGCGAGCACGCGCGCATCGACTTCCGCAGCCGCTTCCGGCTCCCGGTCCGCATCGAATCCCAGCCACCGGGCGCCGAGGTGCTCCTCGCCGCCCCGGGCGACGAGGCCGGCCGCGTGATCGGCAGGACGCCGATCGCGTGCGTCGAATACGACCTCGAGGGCGTCACGCGCTTCACCCTCCGCGCCGACGGGTTCCAGCCGAGGACGATCGAGCGGCGCGGCGTGTACGAGGACGAGAGCCCCGTGGTGCGCGCCGAGCTCACGAAGATCGCCCGGTTCGTGTCCGGACCCGGCGCCGCGGTGCAGGCCGCGCCGGCCCCCGTCGGAACCGACGCGTACGCGGTGGCGGCACGCGACGGCAGCGTGCGCGTGCTCGGCGCCGACGGCGCCGACGGCGCGAAGCGCTCGCTCGGTCTCCGCGACGGCATCGCCGGCTCCCCCGTGGAGTTCGGCGGGCGGCTCTTCGTCGCGACGCTCGACGGCTCGCTCCTGCTCCTCGACGCGACGGACCTCGCCGAGAAGGCGCGCGTCGAGCTCTCGGGCCCGTCCCGCGGCGCGCTGATCGCCGGCGCGCGGGGCGTCCTCTGCCTCGACGACTCGGGCGCGCTCCGCCTGGTGAACGCCTCGGGCAGGGTGGAGTGGACGGCGCAGACGGGCCGGAGCTCCTCGGAGCCCGCACCCTGGGCGGACGGCTGCGCGGTCGTCAACTCCGACGGGGAGCTCGTGCTCGTGGACGGCGCGGGCGCCGCGCGCGGACACGTGCGGCTCCCCGGCGAGTCGCGCTGGTCCTCCGCGGTCTGCGAAGGCGGCCGCGCGTGGGCCACCGGAGACGGCGGCGCCGTGTGCTGCGTGGATCTCGACGCGCGGAGCGTCGCGTGGACCGCGACCGCGGGCGCGTCGGTCGCGGTGCGGCCGGCCGTGTCCGGCGGGTCGGTCGCGGTCTGCGCGACGAACGGCTCGATCCTCGTCTTCGACGCCGCCACGGGCGACGTGCGCCGCCGCGCGACCGCGGGCGGTCCCGTGCGCCGCCCTCCGGTCGGACTCCCCGACGGAGCGGGATTCGTCGTCGTCACCGAGAAGGGGTCCGTCGTCCGGTTCGACGCCGCGGGCGACATCCTGTGGCGCTACGACGCGAAGGAGGACGTCATGGCTCCTCCTGCGTTCGTCCGCGGCCTCGTGATCGTCGTCACGAAGAAGGGCGTCGTCCACGCGCTCCTTCCGTGAGCGCGCCCGGAAACCGCGCACCGCGCGGAAAACCGTGGCCCGCCCCGCGCCGGGGCTAACATCCGCGGCTTCTCGACCTTCCCGCGGAGGAAATCCGGATGAGCATCGAAGCGACCAATCGCTTCGTCCACGAGGCGGCGGTGCTGATGGACATCGGCGCCAAGATGGAGCGCATCCTGACCACGCCCCGGCGCGAGGTTCGGGTCCAGCTCACCATCGAGATGGACGACGGCCGCGTGGAGTCCTTCATGGGCTTCCGCGTGCAGCACGACGACTCCCGCGGACCGATGAAGGGCGGGCTCCGGTACCACCCGGAGGTGGACCCCGCCGAGGTCCGGTCCCTCGCGTCGCTGATGACGTGGAAGACCGCGGTGCTGAACCTGCCGTTCGGCGGCGCCAAGGGCGGGATCGCCTGCGATCCGACGAAGTTCTCGCAGCGCGAGACCGAACGCCTGACGCGGCGCCTCGTGGACCACATCCACGAGGTGATCGGCCCCTACACCGACATCCCGGCCCCCGACATGGGCAGCAACGCCCAGGCGATGGCCTGGATCATGGACCAGTACGCGAAGTACCACGGGTTCCAGCCGGCGGTCGTGACCGGGAAGCCCGTGGACATGCACGGGTCGCTCGGCCGCGAGGAGGCGACGGGCCTCGGCACGGTGATCGCCGCGCGCGAGGTCCTCCAGGACCACGACATGGCCGTCTCCCGCAGCACGTTCGTCGTGCAGGGCTTCGGAAACGTGGGCAGCCACACGGCGCGGATCCTCCACGAGCAGGGCGGGAAGGTGCTCGCCGTGTCCGACGTGTCCGGCGGCGTGATCAACAAGGAGGGGATCGACATCCCCGCCCTTCTCGATCACGTGAGGCAGACCGGCCGCGTGGGCGGCTTCGCCGGCGCGGACCCGATCTCGAACAAGGACCTCCTGCTCGTCCCGTGCGACGTCCTCATCCCCGCCGCGCTCGGCGGCGTGCTCACGAAGGACAACGCCCGCGCCGTGCAGACGAAGTTCATCGTCGAGGCGGCGAACTCGCCGACCGACGCGGATGCGGACGACATCTTCCGCGAGCGCGGGATCTTCGTGGTCCCCGACATCTTCGCGAACGCCGGCGGCGTGACGGTGAGCTACTTCGAGTGGGTGCAGAACCTCCAGCGCATGCAGTGGACGGCCCGCGAGGTCCACAACAAGCTCGAAGCGAAGATGACGGCCTCGTACCGCGACCTCATGAAGATCTGCAAGAGCCGAAACGTCCCCATGCGCGCCGCCGCGTTCGTCCTGGCCCTGTCCCGCGTGGGCAAGGCCGCCGCGACGCGCGGCCTCACGTAGGCCGCCCCCGCCGGGGACCGGAGAGCTTCCGAGGAGACAGAAAGAGATGAGCAAAGACGCGAACAGGGACGACGGCGGCAAGGTGACGCCCGCGACGCTCCGCGCCACGGTGGCCGCGTTCGAGACCCTCTCGGATGCGGACCTGAACGTGCTGCTCGACCACGGCGAGGTCCGGCACTTCGAGTCGTCGGCGGCCATCTTCCACGAGGGCATGCCCGCCCGGGCCTTCTACTTCCTGCTCTCGGGCACCGTGCAGATCCGCCGCCAGCTGACCAACGGCGCGACGATGGACGTCGCCACCTTCGGCCCCGGCTCGATCTTCGGAGAAGTCGCGCTGCTCGCGGGCACCGAGCGCACCGCGTCGTCCTACGCCGAAGGCAAGGTCACGGTCCTCCGCGTCCCCGGCGAGAAGCTCTGGGTGGACTACCGCGACGGGAAGAGCTACGCGCAGATCATCATGCTCGCCGTCGCGAAGCTCCTCGCGTCGCGGCTCGAGGCCATGAACCGCCGCATGAGCGACACGCTCGTCCAGCAGCACGCCGGCAGCGAGCTCGCCGCGTTCCGCCGGAAGATGTTCCAGGACTGGACGATCTGAGGCGCTGACCGCGGCCGCGGTAGCCGAACGCCGTCAGTCGCCGAACGCCGTCAGTCGCCAAGCGCCGAACGGAGCCGCGCCGCGAGCGCGTCGAGATCGGGTCCCCGCCGGGCCTTCGACTCGCGGACCTTCGAGATCCACGCGCGCACGTCCCGTTCGCGCGACGCGAGGACGCCCCGCATCTCGTCCTCGCCGATCTCGCCCGCCGCGTGGCGGAGCCGCGCGAGCTCCATCTCGTCGAGCATCGCCTCCTCCGCGGCCACGCCGCCCGCCGCGACCCGGTCCGGGTTGGCGGCGACGCGCTCCGCGAGGAACGCGCGGCGGTCGTCCGCGAGCAGCGCGGCGGGCACCACGGTGGCCCACCAGCGGAGCCGTTCCTCGTCCTGGACGTGCTTCGGAAGCGCGCCCCAGTCTTCGCCCCTCGCGATCAGCCGGAGCGTGTCGATGGCACGCTCGAGCCGGGACGTGAGGTCCACGCCCTCCTGCGTCGTCGGACGGAGGCGGTGGATCGCGTCGAGCGCCGGCGCGCCGAGGCGGAGGAGCGCCAGCGCCTCGCGGTGACGCACGTCGGGGTCCGCGTCGGAGAGTCGCGCGGCCGTCCCGGGCGGGAGCTGCACGCGGGATCCGGCGTGCGCCGGCGCGTCGCGTCCGGCGCGCAGCGGACGGGGCCGTGCCGCATCCGCGGACGCGTCGTGCGCGCTGCCGCGTGGGTCGTCCGCGTCGCGGCCGTCGCCGGAGTCCGGCTCGGACCCGTATCCGGACGACGACTCGCCGTCCGCCGGGCCCTGCGGATCATCATCGCTCCCGCGCAGGACGGCGGCGACGCCGGCCGCCGCCGCGCCCGTCAGCGCGGCGAGGAGGAGGATCGGGAGCGACCGGCGGAGGCTCACGCCGCGATCGTACCCGGCGGCACCGGACCCGTCATCGCCACCAGAGGCCCGAGAGCTCGGCGCGCGCCGCGCGGAGGCGGCCGTCCTCGATCACGTAGTCGCTGGGGACGAGCCGCCGCGCGATCGACGGGAAGAGCTCCGCGATCTTCGCCGCAGTCCATCCCCGTCCCGGGTCCCAGAGGAGCGTCCGTCCGCCGGTCCGGACCGCCGCGCACGTGCGAAGATCCACGCCCTCGGGCGCGGGGGCGTCCGGGTCGCCGACCGACTCGACGCGCGGGAACAGGGCGGCCGCGGCGGCGAGGACTCCGAGGACGGCGAGCGCCGCGCGGATCCGGCGGCGGCGCGGCGGCTCCGTGGTCAGAGCGCGCTCGTCTTGACCGTGTCGAGCCAGTCGAGCCAGCGCGCGACGGCGTCGCGGCGCTCGACGGGGTCGGCGTCGTGGCGGTAGCCGAAGTCCTGCCCGGTGACCGCCTTCAGGGACTGGAAGCACTTGTAGCGCACGTCGATCTGCGGATCCGAGAGCCCGGTCACCAGCACCGGAAAGCCGCGCGGGTCGCCGAGCTTCACGAGCGACGACGCCGACTGGTAGCGGACGGCCGGGACCGGATCGCCGAGCGCCCCGTGGATGGCGTCGATGTTCCGCCGGTCCGCCATCGCGCCGAGGATCCACATCACGCTCGACCGCACGAGCCAGTCGTCGGAACCCGCGGCCTCGCGGAGCGCGGGCACCGCGTCGTCGCGCAGGCGGACGAACTCGTCCATCCGCGCGAGGAGTTCCTGGCCGTGCATGTAGCGCATCTCCTCGATCCGCTCCCGGAGGTGGCGGGCCGTCGTGGCGTTCCCCGAGGCGAGAGGGACGCCGGGGGCGTCCGACGTGCTCGTGCATCCGGATGCGGCGAGCACGACTGCGGAGAGAACGAGTGCGGCGAAGCGGTTCGGGCGGGCGGGGTGCATGGATCCTCCACCCTCGTTCATCGGGCGCCGCGGCGGATCACTTGACCCCCGAACGCTCCGGCGCTGCGCGGGATGCGGCCCATGCCGCCGCCGCCAGGAGCGCCGCCGCCGCACCGGCGAACCAGGGTCGGAGGTCCGTCCGGGCGTCCTCCCGCACGCGGGCCGCGGCCGCGACGGTGCGGAGATGCTCCTCGGGAACCGGGGACGCGCCGGACCACTCGGGCGGCGCCGGCTCGTCCGTTCCGGCCGACGCCAGTTCGGCCGCGGGGCCTCCGTCCCCCCCGCCGAGCAGGCGGACGATCACCGGCCGCGCCCCGCCGGGCACGCGGGCGGCGAGGAGTCCGCCCTCCGCCGGCAGGAGCG
>JAJVHW010000020.1 GCA_022072415.1 Planctomycetota bacterium | reverse complement strand
GCGCGCCATGTCGCCCCGGACCGAAGCGACGGTTCCGAACGCGAACGGCGCCGGCGGGTCGGCGTCGCCCGGCGTCGGCGCGGCCGACGGGTCGCTCCCCGGCGCCACCGCGAACGACTCGACGCGGGCGACGGTGCGGCGGACGTACGACGACACGGCGAGCCACGCGCCTCCTGCGGCGACGAGCGCTGCGCCCGCGGCGATCCGATGGACCGCCGAGGTCGCGCGGGCGGCCGGAGCGAGCGCCCCGGCCGCCGTGCGATCCGTCACGGAGACGGACGTCATCTTCAGCGCGCGCTCTCGGGAACTTCGTCGGTCGGGAGCGGGTCGGCCGGATCGACGGGCCGCCGCGCGTCCGGGCACTCGTAGCCCATCACGCCGTCGAACCACCATGCGCCGCCGGTGGCGTTGCAGTAGTCGAGGCGCGATTCCTCGTCGGGCTCGATCGCCAGCCGCCCCTCGAAGGTGCCCATGACCACCGACCGGTCGAGCGTGCGGAGGATCCGGAGGAGGCGCTCGGAGCCCTCGGCGTCGGACTCCGCGGCGCGGCGTGCGATGGCGCGGAGAACGTCGCGGTTCCAGTTGCCGACGTACCAGCCCTCGTCGTGCTTCGGCGCGCGGCAGCGGTCCTCGTCGAGGAGCGTCGCGTCCTCGGCGTTGCCGCGCATCGGCCGGAGGCCCGTCGTCCCCGCGATCTTGAACGAGAGGAAGACGTGCTTTCGCAGGTCGCCGCCCACATCGTGCGCGAGGACGAGGTCGCCGAGGAACCCCCCGAACGGCGTGTCGGCCGGGCCGTGCCGGCGCATCCACCGCGTCTGGCCCATCGCGGCGACGATCGGAGCGCCGACCGGCAGCAGCGAGAGCACCTCGTCGCAGTCCGTGGGCGCGGCCGCGCCCCTGGTGAGCGTTCGGACCAGGTCGTACGTCTCCCACTCGCCCGTGACGAGGTCGCGGCACGCGTACTCGAAGCAGCCGGCGTTCTCCGACGTGCCGCGCACGTCCATCGAGTGGCAGCGGAGCGCGAAGAACGGGCCGCGCTCGCCGTCGATCGGGCGGGCGTGCGTGCGGTCGTCGAGCATCCGCGACGGGCGCCCTTCGGGGGCCGCCGCGGCGTCGTCTGCGCACCAGAAGGCCGCGCCCGCCGCGGCCAGCGACACCAGGGCGGCCGCGCCGCCCGAGATCCTGCGGATCACCATGACTCTCTTCTCCCGTCGAGGGCCGCGCCTGCGTTGCGCCGCCCGTCTCACCGGTTCCTCAAGGCGTCCCCCCGCCCCGTTACGTCACAATCGCCCCGTGAACCGCTCCGCCGCGCCCGACCGGGCTCCGCGCCTGCCTTCGCCGTGGATCGTCGCCGTTCCGCTCCTCGTGCTCGTGCTGCTCGCGCTCCGCGCGTCGCAGCGCGAACGGTCCGCGGCCGACGACGCCGCGCGCGATTCGGCGCGGAACGCGGCGCAGCGGCTCGCCCGCGCGTTCGACACGATGGTCACGGAGTACGTGGAGGGCCTCCCCGTCCCCGGCACCGAGCATGCCGACGTCGCGGAGGCTCTCGCCGCGGCTCCGCACCTCTTCCCCCGCGCCGCGTTCGACGCGGAGCTCCGGAGCGTCGAACCCGAACACGTCGCGCGCTGGCCGCGCACGGCGCAGTCGGGCGCGTTCGTCGCCGCGATGCTCGACGCCGCGGATCGCGTGCGCGAGGGACCGGCCGGAGAGGAGGCCGCCGCGGCGCTGTTCGCCGGCGCCGCGAGCGCGGCCGACGACGAAGCGTCGGCTCTTGCGCTCCGTCTCCTCGCGGAAGCGGCGACCGCCCGGATCCGCGACGCCGCGGGTCCGGCGGACGTGCTCGAGCCGTGGATGACGATCGTGACGGGGCGCGCGGGCTTCGACGACGATCTCCGCCGGCGGGTCCTCGACCGCGTGGAGGACGACCTCGGCGCCGCGCTGCCGCAGCCCGCGCGCCACCGCCGCCGCCTGGCCGACGCGTCCCGCGCGGAGGCCGCCCTCGCGATCTCCGAGAACTCCCGCCGCGCCTGGATGATCGACGCGCGCGAGCGCCCCGTGCTCGGCGTCTGCGTGCCGGTCGTCGCCGGGGGCGCGGAGATCGTCGTCGCGGGCGAGATCCCGGACACGGCGATCCGCGACCGCATCGAGGCCGAGGCCGACGCGATCGTCGCCGAGGGCGCGGCGGATTCCGTGCGCGTGACCGGTCCCGGCGGCGCGCAGGCCCTCGCGCGGGCGAACGCGGCGACGACCGCCACGGGCGTCGAGATCGGCGCGATGTCGGTGACGGTGCCGCTCTCGCAGCTCCCCGCAGGGTGGTCGGTCGAGGCGACGACGCGCGTGCGGCCCGCGGGCCGCGACGTCGCGATGCTCGTCGGCATCGCCGCCGTGGTCGCGGGCGCCGCCCTCCTGTGGGGCGTGTTCGCCCTCCGCCGCTCCGCGCTCGCGCACGCCCGCGAGGCGCGCGAGCGCCAGAGCTTCCTCGACCACGTCGCGCACGAGGTGCGGACTCCGGCCGCCTCGCTCCTCGCGCTCGGCGAGGAACTCGCCTCGGGCCACGTCGCCCCGGACCGGCAGGCGCTCTACGCGCAGCACATGCACGCCGAGGCGCGCCGCCTCGCGCGGCTCGTCGAGGACACGCTCGACCTCTCGCGGCTCGACGCGGGGCGGCTCGTGTACGAACGCGCGCCCGCCGACCTCCGCGGCGTGGCGCGCGCGGGGATCGACGCGGTCGCCGCGCCCGCCGGCGGATCGCCGCCCGCGACGCGCCTCGTCGCGCCGGACGAGCCGGTCGTCGTCGCGGCCGACGCCGCCGCGCTCTCGCGCGTGGTCCGCAATCTCGTGGACAACGCGGGGCGGCACGGCGGCGGCGATGCGCCGATCGAGGTCCGCGTGTCGCGCGAAGGCGCCCACGGAGTGGTCACCGTGACCGACCGCGGACGCGGGATGCCTGTGGAGGTGCGCGAACGACTCTTCGACCGGTTCCACCGGCGCGACGAGGCGACGCACGAGACGAAGGGCGTCGGCATCGGACTCGCGCTGTGCCGCGAGATCGTGCGGGCGCACGGCGGGGCGATCTCCGTCCGGAGCGCCGAGGGCGGCGAGGGGCGCGGCACGGCGGTGACCGTGCGCATCCCCCTCGCGGGAGGAACCGCATGACCGAACCGCAGTCCGGAAAGCACGTCGTCCTCGTCGAGGACGAGCCCGCGCTCGCGCTGGCCCTCACGGACCGGCTCCGCCGCGAGGGGTTCCGGGTGACGCACGCCGCCGACGGCGACGCCGGACTCCGCGCCGCGCAGGAGGGCGGCGTGGACATGGTGGTCCTCGACCTCATGCTCCCGAAGCGCACGGGCACCGACGTGCTGCGCCAGCTCCGCGCCGAAGGCTCGGCCGTGCCGATCGTCTGCCTCACCGCGAAGGTGTCCGAGAAGGACCGAGTGAGCCATCTCGTCGAGGGCGCCGACGACTACGTCACGAAGCCCTTCTCCCCCGACGAGCTCGTCGCCCGGCTCCGCGCCGTGATGCGGCGCACGTCGCCCCCCGCGCGCATCGAGACCGGCGGCGCCGTCATCGACCTCGAGGGCCACACCGTCACGCGCGGCGACCGCGTCGAGAAGCTCTCGGCCCTCGAGGCCGGCATCGTCCGCGCCCTCGCCGCCCGCCGCGGCCGGTCCACCACGCGCGCCCAGATCCTCGACGCCGTCTGGGGCCGCTACGCCGCCGTCACCGACCGCACCATCGACTTCCACGTGAAGAACATCCGCCGCAAGCTCGAGGCCGACCCGGAGGACCCGAAGATCCTGCTGACCGACCACGGAGTGGGCTACCGGTTCACGTGAGGGGGCGGCCGGGCTCACCCGCCGATCGGCAGGCGGCGCACCCGGGTTCGGCCCTGGTCGATGACGACGATCGCGCCGGACGCGAACGCCGGTGCCACCTCGGGGAGGACTCGCCGCAGCAGCGATGCGGCAGCGGCGCCGCTTCGGGGCGTGCCGCGGCGGAAGAGGAGGACCGACGGCCGCGTGGAGCGCGTGAGCGCGAGCAGAGTCCCGAAGTCGGTGTCCGCCGACACGAGCACGCGGTCCTCGGCAGCCGCACGGGCGAACACGTCGTCGTCGGCTGCGTGCGCAAGTCCGAGCTCGGCGACGTGGACGGCATCATGCCCGTCCGCGGCGAGGAGCCGGGCGAGCTTCGGATCCAGCGGATTGTCGTTCAGGAACTTCAAGATCCGCTCGGGAGCGGGATGGCGCGTTCCTGGACCGCCTCGGCGGCGTACCTCAGCGCCTCGCGGACGTCTGCGACGTCGAGGGCGGGGTGCATCTCGACGATCTCACGCTCGGTGAGACCCTCGGACACGAGAGCGATGATCGTGGCGACGGGCATCCGCAGGCCCCGAATGCACGGGACGCCGCCCATGCAGCGGGGATCGACGGTGATTCGCGTGTACGGCATGGGTGGAGGATAGCACATCGGTCGATCCCCGTGCCGGGCGGACCGAGTCTCGCCGCCGCATCACGCGCTGCGCGACGGCCTCGATCTCCGCTGCGCGATCCGCTTGCCGTTGAACGTGTGGGTGCAGCACGGGCACCTCGGCTCGAGATCGGCCGGGGCCGAGGGAGAGATTCGCGATGCGCAGGATGCCGGTGTCGTCCACGTGGAGCCCGCTCCAGTGCGACGACTCGCCGCAGCGCACGATCTCGCGGCGTTCGAGCTCGCCGCGGGCGACCCTCCACCCGATCGGTTCCGCGCGGTCGAGACGGCGCACGGCCTCGGAGTGGACGTCGTTCCACAGCCGGCCGACGCTTGCGAGCCGGAACCGGAAGAGCGGCGCGTCGTCGAGCCCCCGGAGCGTCTTCCCGTGCATCGATCCCCGCGTGGCATCGGACGCGCGCTCCCGCTTCGTCCCGCGCACGTGCCTCCAGTCGCGCCCCTTGGGGCCCGGTGTGCCGTAGGTTCGCGTGTCCACGCGCCGCCACAGCAGGGCCGGCTCGCCGAGCTGCGGCGTCAGCGACGGCACGACCCCGGCGGACGGCGGCGGGCCTGCTCCTGCGCGGCGGGGCTCGCGAAGCCCTTCGACTTCGCGTGGGCCCACATCTTCTCGATGTACGGGACGGCGTCGGGCGTCTTGCAGTTCGTGTCGCCGTGGTCGACTTCGACCTTGCCGATCTTCTTCGCGGCGGCGACGCACGCCTTCCGCAGCGCCTCGCTCCGACCGCCGAGCGCGATGAGCGCGCCGTTCATCGCCTCCTTCTTCCGGTTCGGCGCGGCGTGGATGCCCGAGACGATCTCGTCCACGCACCCGCGGCACCACGCCTCGTCGGCGGCGGCGTCCTTCAGGCACAGCCGGCCGACGATCAGCCAGCCGATGTACCCGAGCATCTCCTTCGGCGACGCGCGCCACGTGTCGGCGCACCTCCGCGCATGCTCCGTGGCCGCGGCGAGCTCCGCGAACGCCATCGCCGTGCCGTAGTACTCCGCCGCCTTCGCCCACCGGTCGAGGTCCTTCACCGACATCGCCGCCGGGTCCGCGATCATCGTCGCGAGCTGCATCGCGTCGATGTTCCCGGTCTCCCAGAGTCCCGCCGCCAGCGCGTGGTCCACCTTGATCTTCTTCACCAGCGCGCCCATGTTCGCGAAGGACACGCCGAAGTACGGCGGCCGCGCCCCGTGCCGAGCCCAGGTCTTCCGGTTCTGCTCGGTCCCCATCGACTCGAGCGTCTTCATCATCTCGGTGACGTTCATCACGGGATCCTGCCCGCCCCCCGCCCGGCGCGTCCACCCATCTCGCAGGTCTCTCACAGGGTCGCCCCCGCCGAACCGTAGAGTGGATCGCAGTGGCCGCCCGCACTCCGCGGACGTCCGCACGCAAGGTCCGCCCCCGAGGTCCACATGACCCGCTTCGCAGCCCGACGAATCGCCCTCCCCCTCCTCCTCGCCGGTCTCGCCGGCGCCGGCGCCTCCGCCTGCGTGAGCGCCCACGCGCAGGACGGCCCGCCCCTCCCGCCCCCCAGCGAAGGCCCCCGCGACGAGCGCCGCGACGATCACCACCGCGCCGGTCCCCGCTCCGAGGGACGCGGTCCCGACCGCCGCGGCGCCGAGGGTCGCGGTCCCGAAGGTCGCGGTCCGCGCCCGCCCCGCCCCGAGGCGTCGCCCGAGGAACGCATCGCCCGCCTCGAGATGGCCGTCCGCGAACTCAAGGCCGCCCTCGAACGCCACGGGGTCCCCGAGGACCGCCGTCGCATGGCCGAAGACCGGATGCGCGACCACTTCGAGCGGCGCGGAGGACCCGATCGCGGTCCTCGAAGCGCCGAGGGACGCGGTCCCGAGGGTCGTGGACCCGAAGGACGTGGACCCGAAGGACGTGGTCCCGAAGGTCGCGGCCCCGGCGGCCGCGGTCGCGACGACCGTGGTCCGGAAGGTCGTGGACCCGACGGCCGTGGACCCGACGGCCGTGGTCCCGAAGGACGCGGACCCGACGGCGGCGGCCCCCGCGGTCCCGGCATGGGCCCGGATCGTCCGCCCTTCGGAGGCCCCGGCGGTCCGGGAGGCCCCGGTGGACCCGGCGGTCCCGGCCGGCGCGCCGAAGGCGAACCCGGCGGCGAGCGCGGCAAGGACGACAAGGGCGGAAAGGGCGGCGACGGCGGCGAGGCCGCGAAGATGCGCGCCGCCATCGAAGAGATGAAGCGTCACATGCAGCAGCGCATGGAGGAGATGGAGCGGAAGGTCCGCGAACGCGACGAGGTCATCGAGAAGCTGAAGCGCGAACTCGCCGAACGCGGCGGGAAGTAGCGCCGGCTCGACCGCCGCCCGCGGGTCACCGCGGGCGGCGCGTCGTTTCGCGGAGCCGGAGACCCGCCCCCGGTCCCGTGCGGGTCGAACCTCCGCGCCCTGTCGGCGGCGCCCCCCGCTCCCGTACCATGCGCCGCATGCCAGCCGGGCCCCTCGCACGAGTCTCCGTCGCCGCGACCGCCCTCGCCGCTCTGCTCGCGGCGCCTTCGGGGGCGACGCTTCCGTCGCACGCGCAGCAGGCCGTCGCGTCCGCGAAGACGCTCGCGGCGCGGGTGCGAACGGACCGCGCGGCCGTCGCCCGCGAGGCGGCGGCGCTCGCGGGGACGCTCCGCGCGCAGCACAAGCAGTCGCTCGGGAAGCCGAAGCTCGCGGGCAGCACGTGGGGCGCCTGCCTCCTCGCGCGCTGGGCGCTCCAGCTCGATCCCGAACACGCCGCCGCGCGGGAACTGCTCGGGTACATGGCGCAGCCGGCGGGCGGATGGGCGCGCAATCCCGCGATCCGGGAGGACCTTGCGGCGCTCGTCCTGGACGAGGACGACCTGACGATCGCCCCCGCGCGGAAGCGGACGCTCCAGTTCGTCCGCTCGGCCGTCGGACGCTTCGCCGCGCTGGCGAAGGAGTGCCGCGATTCGCAGGCCCTCGTCGCCGAGGCGGACCGCCCCGCGTACGCGGCCGCGGAGCTCGACGCGTGGCGCGCGGCGTTCGCGCTCGAGCCGATGAACCGCCAGGCGCGCGACGCGCTCGGCGCGGTGACGGTGGAGGGGCGCTCGTACTCGAGGGCCGTCGCCGCCGTCGTCGGGAACCGGAAGGCGCGGGAGGAGTGGTACCGGAAGGTCGTCTCGGAGCCGCTCCGCATCGCCCCCGTCGCGGTGCCCCCGGTCCTCGCGGAACTCGGGCGGTCCCTCGGGCGGACGTACGCGGCGGTCGGGGCCGACCAGCTCGAGGCGTGCACCACCGACGGCGAGGCCGCGGCGCGCCGCATGGTCTCGTCGGCGGCCGCCGCGATCCGTCTCATGGAGCACGTGACGGGCACCCCGCGGCCTCCCGAGAGGTCCGGCGCGCTCCGCTTCTGGCAGGTGGGCGACGCGGACGCGGCGGAGTGGGTCGTGCGGACGCTCCCGGCGCCGAGTCTCGACGAGGCGATCGCGGACGTGCGGAAGTACGTCTCCACGGGGATCGCACCCGGCACGATCCTGATGCGCGGCTCGGACCCGTCGGCGTCGGAGGAGTCTGCCGTGCTCTACGCGGCCGACCGCATCGTCTCGCGCGTGACGAACGACGACTCGGAGTGGCTGAGCGAGGGCCTCCTCATGCTCGCGAAGCTCCGCACGGCCGGCCGCGCGACGCGGTTCTACGGCGCGAGGGGCGCCACGTCCGGCGCGCGGGAGATGGGCGCCGGCGGCCGCGAGCAGTGGCTGGACCAGGTGCAGCGTCTCGCCGAGACCGACACCGATCCGCCGATCGCGGCCCTCCCGGGCCGGCCGCTTTCCGCCCTCACGTCCGCCGAGGTGTCGAAGACGTGGAGCGTGCTCGAGTACCTGATCGAGCGCGACCCCGGCGGCGCGAGCGAGTTCATCACGTCCGCGCGCGGCGACGTCGCCGACGCGCTCCGCACGTCGGTGGGCGGGACTCCCGACGAACTGGAGGAGGCCCACCGCGCGTGGGTGCTGGAATCGAGGTGACGACGCCTCAGCGTCGCGTCGCACGCGTGAACGTGTCCGGACCCGGCACGGCGACGACCTGCATCTCGTCGGAGTAGAGGATGTCCCCGGGCCGCTCGGTCTCGAGGGTCACGACGACCAGCCCGCGGCTGCGGAGCAGCGCGGCGCGGAGGAACGCGCGGCGGACCGCCTCGGCCGCGAGTCCGCCGCGGATCGCCGGGTTCGGCCGGCGGAACCAGCAGATCGCATCCTTCCGCCGCTTCACGACCGGCGGCACCGGGAGGAAGTCCTCGAACCACGCGTCGTGCTCGCGCAGACGCTCGCGGATGCGGCGGCGGCGGAGCCTGCCGTCGTAGTGCGTGGTCGCCTGGAAGAAGCCGATGAGGCAGCGCGCAGGAATGCACTCGACATTGATCGCGAATCGGACGAATCGGGAACGGAACGGCGGAATCTCGGAACCCATGGGACGCCTCGAAGGACGAGGCGGGGCCGCGCAGGGCGGACGTCACGCGGAGGCGAGTGCCGGCGCGCGCCGCCACGCGGCGCGGCGGCCCGCGACCGGACGTGGAATCAACCGAGTTCCGCTGCGGGGGCAGCGGACTCGACGCTGGGCGGCGGGTCCGGTCAGAACGAGTCGCGCATGGGAGCACGGGGCGGAGCTTCCGCGCCCGGCGCGTCCGCGTCAAGTCGCGGGCGATGCCGCGCCGCGCGGCAGCCCGCCGAACCGGCGCTCGCGCAGGCGGAAGTCGTCCACCGCGGCGCCGAGGTGCGCGCGCCGGAAGTCGGGCCACGGCACGTCCAGGAACACCAGTTCGGCGTACGCGCACTCCCAGAGCATGAAGTCGCTGAGCCGCTGCTCGCCGCCGGTC
Organism: Planctomycetota bacterium; assembly: GCA_022072415.1. Classification (GTDB taxonomy): domain Bacteria; phylum Planctomycetota; class JAJSAM01; order JAJSAM01; family JAJVHW01; genus JAJVHW01. The sequence goes on along the minus strand of JAJVHW010000020.1, from coordinate 1,421 downwards.
CGGACGAGGAGGTCCACGTCGGGCGAGCGGCCGCCGAGGTCGGCTCCGAGGAGCCCGTCGAACGCGCGCGCGTCGGGAGGGGCCGCGGAGCGGCGGGCCGCCGCGACGATCTCGCCGCGCGCAGAGTAGTCCACGGCGAGCCGCAGGTGGAGCGCCGCGCACCGCGCGGTCGCGCGCTCCGTCTCCTCGATCGCGGCCACGAGATCCCGGGGCAGCCGGTCGCGGCGTCCGATCACCGTGAGGCGCACGCCGTCGCGGACGCAGCGCGCGCGCTCCGACGCGACGAACTCGCGGATGCAGCCGAGGATCTCGCGGACCTCGGGTTCCGGGCGCTTCCAGTTGTCCGACGAGAAGCCGTACACGGAGAGCGTCGAGATGCCGAGCGACGGCGCCGCCTCGGCCGCCTCGCGGACCGGGCGCACGCCGCGGCGGTGCCCCACGGCCCGCGCGAGGCCGCGGGACGTCGCCCAGCGGCCGTTCCCGTCGGGGATGAGCGCCACGTGGAGCCCCGGCGCGCGGCTCGACTTCGGCAAAGTCACCTGTGTTGCAAAGTTCGTGGTCATGGGATCACTCCTTCGGGAGGGAACGGACCGTGCTACTCGCCCCGCCGGGCCGCGCGGATCAGCGCTTCCATGTGGTCGAGGTACTTCGAGAGCGCCTTCCGGCCGGCCGCGGCGAGGCGGTACTCCGTGCGCGGGATCCGTCCCTCGAAGCCCTTCGTGCACGTGACGTACCCGGCGTCCTCGAGCTTCCGCGCGTGCACCGACAGGTTCCCGTCGGTGAGCCCGAGCGCGTCACGGAGTTCGCCGAACGTGACCGGGTCGGACGACGCCGCGAGCACGGACAGGATTCCCAGCCGCGCCTGCTCGTGGACGAGGGGGTCCACCGGCCCTGCGAACGCCGACGCAGGGCTCGGGTTCGCGGCCTGCGGCTTCTTCTGCGGTCGGGCGGCGCCCATGTCGTCTATCCCCCGTGTCGCTTCGCGACGAGGAGGCCGGAGACGGCGTGCACGACGCCGAACCCGGCGGCCAGGAAGAGGTCGCCCCACGCGGGAGGCGCGAACGCGCACGCGGCGCCGAGGGCGAGGAACGCCGCGCCGGTGAGCGGGATCACGGCCACGGAGAACGCCCCCGCCGAGGTGACGCCCGCCCCGTAGCAGAGGAGCCACGTCGCGGGGAGGAGGTCGGGCCGCCCCGCGCGGACGAGAGCGGCGGTCAGCACGGCTCCCGCGACGAGGGCCGGCCCGAGGCAGAGGAGGAACCGCCGCCCGGGGCCGCGCGTGACCGCGATCCCGAGGCGGGCCGCCTTCGCCTGCATGGCGAACCATCCGGCGAGGACGGCCGCGAGCGCCGCGCCGCACCAGACGAGCAGCCAGGGGAGGCCGGGCCCCGCGAACCGCGCGGCGGCGGCCGCGGCGAGCG
>JAJVHW010000152.1 GCA_022072415.1 Planctomycetota bacterium | reverse complement strand
GCGCGGGCCGACGCGTCGGCCTGGTCGCCGAGGCTCTGGGCCTGCTTCTCGAGCGCTTCCGCCTGCTCCCGCGCCTGCGACGCGGTCGTGCCGGCGCGCTGGAGGCCCTTCGCCGCGTCGCGCAGCGCGGATGCGGCCGCCGCCGCGCGCTCGACCGACTCGGCGTCCACCTCGGAGAGGGCGCGCCGCACCCCGTCCTGCTTCCGCTCGAGGTCGGCGAGGCGGCGCCACGCCTCCTCGAGGTCGCGCAGACCGGCGGCGGCCTTCGCGGTGTCGCGCTGCGACGCGGCGAGCTCCCGCGCGCGCTTCGCGAGTCCGGCGAGGGTGTGGTCCACCGACCCCGCGCTCTCCTTCGCGCGTTCGGCGAGCTTCTTCTCCTTGTCGGCCATGTCGGCGAGCCGCGCCGCGTTCTCCTCGGCCGAGCGGCGGGAGTCGGCCGCCGTGCGGTCGGCCTCCGCGTCCAGCGCGTCCTGCTTCCGCCGGATCTCCTCGAGCTCCTTCGCGAGATCCTTCATGCGCGGGTCGGCCGCGTCGCGGTCGCGGATGCCTTCGGCCTCCTCGCGGACCTTCCGCTCGGCGTCGCGGAGCGCGCCGATCTCCTTCCGCGCGGCCGCGATCTCCTCCCGCTTCTGCTCGATGTCCCGCGACGACCGCCGCTGCTCGAGCACCTCGATCATCTTGTCGAGGATCTGCCGCGCCTTCGCCGCGTTCTCCGCGCCGCCGAGGTCGTTGCCCTCCTTGAACGCCTCGCGCGCCTCGGCCATGAGCGCGGTGATGCGCCCGGCCTCCGCCTCGCGGAGGGCCTGGTCCACCAGGTCGGCCTTGTCGGCGTGCCCGGCCTCGCGGAGCCGCTTCGCGTACTCGCCCATGCGCTCGGCGAGGGCGCGGAACTGCTCCTCGACGAACGCCTGGTCCTGCTCGCGGTGCTCCTCGACGGCCCGGTCCTGCGCGAACGCGGCCCGCGGGAACGCCGCGGCGAGCAGCGATGCGGCCATGGTCATCGTCAGGGCGATGCCGCGGAGACGGGGTCGGCGTGCGGCGGGCGTCATCGGCATGGGTTCCGGCTCCTCACTTCGGGGACTCGCGTGGCGTCGGCGGCCGCGCGAGCACGTCCTGCGCGTCGCGGAGCCGCTGGAGCTCCGCGATCACGGCGCTCATGTCCTGGTAGCTCTGCATCCGGTTCTCGATCGCGTCGAGGGCGGAGAGGACGGCCTGCGCCGCGCGCTCGGCGGCTTCGAGATCGCCGGCGGCGGGCGGCGTCCCCGCGATCCAGCGGTCCATCGTGTCGGCCGCGGCCGGGCCGAGGGCGGCGCGGACGTGGTCCGTCAGGTCCATCACGTCGAGGATCGTGCCGAGCACGTCGGGGTCGAAGAGGGCCTTTGCGCGCTTCTCCGCGACGATCCGGTCGTAGAGCTGCCGCGGGAACGTCTCGCCGGTCTCGTCCGGCGCCCGGTCGAGCGCCTCGATGTAGACGGGGATCAGCTTTTCGAGCGTGGGCGCGGCGCCCATGCGGTTCAGCACGTAGGCGTCGAAGACGCGGAGGATGCCGGTCTCGAAGCGCTGGAGGTCCGCCATGACGCGGCTCTGGTCCACCTGCAGGTCCCGCCCCCGGCGGAGCGCCGCGGCGTCCGGCACGCCGGCGGCGGCGGTGCGGAGCTCCCGGATCGAGAGCACGGTCTTCCGCTGCGTGCGGCGGAGGACTCCGAGGTCCTCGTGCAGGCGCGTCATCTCGCCGGTGAGCCGGTTGTGGAGCTCTTCGTTCGTGACGATGTCCACCTGCAGGTCGGGCGACCGCGCCTCGCCCTTCCCCGTGTCCAGCGCCGAGACCGCGAGCGTGAGCACGTCGCCCGGCGCGACCGGCGCGCCGCCCTCGCCCTGCCGCGCGTCGAGGTCGAGCGGACGGTGGACGTGGACGCGCTTCTCGGGGGCCGCCGCGGGCGCGCCCGCCGCGGGGACGGGCGCCGTCCAGATCGCGGAGGACACGCGCGGGGCCTTCCCGTGCTGGAACTCGAGCCGCACCTCCGCGACGCCGAGGTCGTCCTCGACCAGCACCTTCACGGGGATCAGCGCGTGCGACGTGCGGACGAGGCGCTCGTACGGGTGGAGCACGCGCACGGTCGGCGCGTGGTCGGGCACGACCTGGATGCGGTAGACGTCGTCCTCGCGGCGGTTCGTCTGACCCTCGGCGCCGGTCAGCTCGACGTGCATCTCGAACGACTTCGAGGGTTCGAGCGACATCCGGAACGTCTTCCGGTCCGCGTCGAGCGCGGCGTCGGACGGCGCGCCGTCGGACGGAACGAACCGCGCGCCGCGGAGGGGGACGCTCGCGGTGAAGGAGAGGTCGAGCTTCGTCCCCGCGAGGACGTCGATGCTCGGATCGCGCACGTCGGCCGGCGGGATGCCCGTGTACGCGGGCGACGTGACGCGGGCCGTGAACGACGCGATGCCGGGCCGCGCGAGGGCGCGGACCTCGTAGCGGGGCCGCGCATCGGTGTCGTCGCCGCCCGTCACGTGGAACGAGAAGGACGACGGCACCGCGCGGAAGTCGAACGCGTACCGCCCCGGCTGCTCGGGAACGGGGAACATCTTCCGCACGTCGCGGAACGGCTCGCCCGCGGCGCCTTCCTCGCGGATCTCGACGTAGTGCATGTCGAGGTCGGCCGGCCGCGCGCCGTCGGCCTCGGCGAGAATGCGGAGGTCGTCGCCGCGCGTCACGACGAGCGGCCCGTCGGCGGGGAAGCCGAGCACGCGGATCGTCGTGCGGCGCGGCCAGTCGGCGTCCTCGAGGAGGAGCCCGCGGCGGATCCAGACCGCGAACGCGTCCGGCGCGGCGGCCTGCGCCGCGGCCACGAGCGCGAGGCCGCCGAGCGCGGCCCCGACGGCGCGCCGCGCGGGCCTGCGGTCCACGAGGAGGCCGGGGTCGATCGTCGCGGCGATGCGCGACGCGTCGGCGATCGTCCGCGACATCATCTCGCGGGACTCCGGCTCGTCCGGGTCGGCCGCGCGCGCCTCGAAGTCGAGCGCGGAGACCAGGCGGTCCTCGAAGCCTGGGACCTCGCGCTCCACGTGCGCCGCGACCTCCGCGTCCGACTCCCGCCGGCGGAGCGGGGCGACGACGAGGACCGCGGCGGCCGACGCGAGCGCCGCGAGCACGAGCGCGAGGTGCACGCCGCGGACCACGACCGGCATGTCGAGCGCGTAGTCGAAGGCGAAGGACACCACGACCGCCGCGCACGCCGCGGCAGCGAGCCATCCGAGCCCGCGCACGAACCGCTGCCGCCGCGCGTGCCGCGCCACCGCGGCGAGGAGGCCGCGGACGGGGCGCGCGTCGGAGGAGGGGTGCGGGGGCAAGGATCACCTCGGCGGGATGTCGATCACGACCGGCAGACTTCGCACGGTCCCGCGCCACTCGGCGCCGGAACTCGATTCGACGGTCGACGCCACGTCCCCGTGCCATTCATTCCCCGCGTAGGCGGCGAACTCCACGGTCACCTCCGCCGGGCCCGGGGCGATCCGGAGCTCCTCCGCGGAGGGCACGCGGATGCGGAACGTCCACGGGCGGTCGGCCGCGAGGCGCACGGTGGGCGACGATCCGGGGTCCGCGACGCACATCGAGCGGAGCACCTTCATCCCGGCGGTCCACCGCGCGGCGCCCTCGGCCTGCGGCGTCACGGTCACCGCGAACCTCTGGTGCGAGTCGTCGAACCCGGGCACCGTCACGGGACCGGCGGCCCCGGGCGCGATGCGGACCTCCACGCAGGGGCCCGACGCGTCCTCGACCGCCGCGACGGCGATCTCCGGGAGGAGCAGCGTGTCGGCCGTGCGGGGCGTGATCCGGGGCACGGCGAGGCCGCCGTGCGGGCCTGCGATGGCGCAGAGGCCGTCGGACAGCTCGAGGTCGCGCGACTCCGTGGCGTCGCCGGAGCGGTGGAACGAGAGCGTGCTCTTGCCCGTGACATTCATGACGAGGAGCCGGTCGCCGATCACCTCGGCCTCGGCCTCCACGCGCCCGTCGCCGCGGATCCGGAACACGGCGGACGCGAGGCCCGCCGCCGGCGCCCGTTCGAGCGTGAACCCGTCGATCCCGCCGGGCGAGGAGATCCACGCGAAGCCGCGGATCAGCCGGACGCCGAAGGGGCCCGTGCGCGCCACGGACGCGCCCGGCGCGAGCTTGAGGTGCAGCTCGCCCAACCCGGCCAGCAGCCCCTCCGACGGCGCGCCGTCGTGCGCGAGCTTGATCGCGCAGAGTTCGGCGCCGGCCTCCACCACGTCGCCCTCGCGGAACGCGAAGTCGGGAGCGGCGGGCTCGACCGACCGGGCGCCGCCGCCCGAAGCGGGAACGAGCCGCATCGGCGACTTCGCGCAGAGCCGCGCTTCGACCGCGTCGCGCGGCCGCGACGCGAGGATCGCGACGAGCACCGCCGCCGCGGCGGCGAGGGGGAACGCGACGGCCCACCAGCGGGGACGCGCGATCCGTCCGGCGGGCTTCGGCGCTTCCGCGGCCCCGGTCGTCGATGCCGCCGTCGTCGATGGCGCCATCGTCGACGCCGCGGCACCCTCCGCGCGGACCGCTTCGAGGATGCGCGCGAGCCCTTCGGCGGGGACGGCGGGGCGCGGGAGCGAACGTTCCGCGGCCACGAGCGACGCGGCGAAGCGCACTTCGTCGGCGCAGGCCGCGCACGACGCGGCGTGGGCGGCGAACTCGGCGTCGTCGTCCGTGCCGGCGCCCTTCGAGAGCGCGCGCTCGGCGATCCGGTCGCGCATCGCGCCGCACGAGCGGGCGGAACCCACGGCGCGCTCGATCGCGGCCTCCGCGGCCGGGTCGTCGTGCTCGCCGGGAGCGCGACGGCTCCCGCCGGGGACGCGCGGTTCGGGCTGGCGGGCGTTCACGACGGAGTCCTCCACGGGGTCATCCCACGTGCCTCTCGAGTTCGGAGCGAAGGAGCCTTACGGCCTGGAACATCCGCGACTTCACGGTGCCGACGGGGATGCCCAGGATCTCCGCGATCTCCGGGTACGGGGTCTCCTGCGCGGCGCCGAGCACCCACACCTCGCGCAGCTTCGGCGGAAGCCGGCCGACCGCAGTCCGGATGCGCTCGGCGAGTTCGGAGTCCATCGCTCCGCGCTCGGGACGCGGCGCGCGGGGGTCCGCGATCTCCGCGGAGCCGGAGCCGCCGGACCCGCCGTCGTCCGAGGGGGAGTCGTCCAGGGACCTCGGCCGGCGGCGCTTCTTCTCGAGCTCGTTCAGCCACGCGTTCCGCGCGATCTGGAAGAGCCAGGTCGAGAACCGGGCGGTCGGCTGATAGGCGGGGGCGGCGCGCCAGACCCGGAGGAAGACGTCCTGGAGCACGTCCTCGGCCGTCGCCCGATCGCCGCACATCCGCTCGATGAAGTGCAGCAGCGGTCCGGACCAGCGTTCGTAGAGCTCGGCGAGCGCCGTCTCGTCGCCCCGTCCGAGGCGTGCCATCGCCGCCACCGAGGGGTCGTCGGCGGGGGGAACGCGTGCGGACGCGACCTTCTCGGGCTCGGCGGGCATCGGGGGCTTCGGCGTCTCCTCGGTCCCGGGGGTCCGCCGCAGGCTCCCCTCGGCCGCCTGCCGGGGAGGCAGGACACGCGGGGGCCGGTCCGACGAGTCGGGAGTCCACGTCCGGTGAACCGGTCACCGGACGCGGGGGTTCGGGGAATTCTGACGGCCCGCGCCGACTTCGAGGACGGCGAAACCCGGGGGGAGGCGGATTCGCGAATCGAGGCGCCCGGCGGGGGGACCCGCCGGGCGCCGTACGTCAGGTCGGGAGAACCCGCCGTGCTACCGGCGGATCTTCCTGGACGCGCGCAGGGCCTGGATGCCCCGGCGGGACGCGCGGGAGAGTGCGTCGGCCGCTTCCTCGCGCGCGAGGAGCGCATCGCTCCCCGTGGCGAAGTCGGCCTCGGCATCGCGCTGGCGCGCGATCTCGAACGAGTCGAGGAACCGCTCGCGCAGGCGCGCGGCCCGGCGCGTGCCGCCCGTCGGCTTGGCCGGCGGGATCGGCGGCATCGAGAGCTCTGCGATCTGCTCGAGGATGTCCAGGTGAGCGTCGCCCAGGCATGCGAGGACCGCGACCGTGTCGTCGAGGTTGTCAGGCTCCAGGGCGATCTCCAGGTCGAGGCTCGCGAGGATGATCCGGGCCGTCGCATCGAGGATCCGGATGCTGATGTCGATGGCCTGTCCCACCGGGATCGGGCCGTCCAGCAGGCCGTCGCGGAGGAAGTCCGGATCGGTGCCGTAGAGGACGGCGAGCGCGTTCGCCAGCTCCTGGCGGCCGAAGCCCTCGTCCACGTCCGGGATGCGCGTCTCCTCGAGGAGGTCGAGCAGCCCGTCGATCGCGCACATGAGCTTCATGTGGGCGTCATGCGGCGGGGGGCCGTCGGGGCCGGTGTCGTTCGAGAGGAACCAGAGGCCCTCGGTGCCGCCGACGAGCACGTCGGTCGTCGCGGACATGCCGCCGTTGAAGTCGCCCGTCTCCAGGTGGTACGTGAAGCCCGGGATGTCGGCGCTCACGAAGCGGTGGAGCGGGTCGTCGGCGTCGGTGGAGAAGTTCGCCACCACGACGCCGGTGTCGCGGCCGACCATGACCACCTCGTCGGTGTCCATGTCGCCGTCCATGTCGGCGAAGTTGAAGCCGCTGACCTCTCCGTTCGGGAAGGCCGGGCCGATCGGGGCGATCGGGTCCTCGCCGGGGTTCCCGACGATGACGCCCGCAGCCCACGAGCCCCAGCCGACGCGGCCGCCGGCCGCGTCCACGTTGTAGCCGAAGCCGAACGACGAGGGGTTCCCGATCGGCGGAGCGACCGGGAGCACGATCGGGGAGCCGAACGGGAGCACGTCGTACGCATCGACGGGGTTCACCGAGTTCGACTGGCGGTTCGCGATCAGGACGCGCGCGATCTCGCCCGGGCGGTGCTCGACGTCGATCCAGTCCGCGTGACCCGGCGGCAGGGCGAAGAGCGGGAGCGGGGCGCCGTCGGCGAGGACGATCTGGCCCGTGCCGTTCGCGGTGTCCTGCGCCCACACGATGTAGCGGTGGGTGACGTCGGGGACGAACGGCGCCGGCGGGATGCCGTCGCCGTCGATGAAGCCGAACGCGCTCACCGCCGTGCCCGAGTTGTGCGTGAGCAGGGTCGAGAGCGTGAAGAAGCCCGTGCCGTCGTTCGAGGCGAGGAGCACGCGGTCGGCGTCGCCGAGGATCAGGTCGAGGTCGTGGTCCCCGTCCCAGTCCAGCGCGTTGCCGCAGGAGGAGAACGTCAGGGGCAGCTCCTGGACGAGGCTGAACGTCGGCACGTTGGCGACCGTGCCCGTGTTCCGGAGCACCTGCGCCGTCGTGGCCGTGACGTTGACGACGTCGAGGCGGTCGTCGCCGTCGAAGTCGAGGGGGATCATGTAGCGCGTCGAACCCGCGGGGCCCGCCGGCCAGACCTGCACGGGCGCACCCAGGGTGAACCCGTAGTCGTAGGCCGTGGCCTCGCGGCCGTGGTCCGCCAGCAGCACCGCGCCGGCGAGCAGCGCCGCCGCACCCGTGCGGCGGATCGTCTTCGTCCTCATCTCTCGTTCCTCCTCCGGAACTGCCCTGAAGCCCAAGCGGACAGACACTGTGCAGACTTCGGCACGGTGTTCCCGCACCAGTCTATGGCCGTCCCCCGCGGGAACTTTTCCAGAATGAGAAAACGATTCTCAAAGGCGGCATGTGCCGCACGCGGCACGGTGCGCGGCTACCTCTGGAAGATGGGCAGGTAGTCGTGGGGGACCTGGAGGATGATCGCCCCGACCGCGGTCGCGAAGGCGCTGCCGACGAGGTCGTCGCGCCACGAGCCGTCGGCCCGCTGGCTGCGGACGAGCTCGTCGCGCACCCGCTCGAAGTAGCTCTTCCAGTAGCTCCCGCCCGCGATGTACATGGCCTGGACGGCGTAGTAGTTCCCGTACCAGAAGTAGTAGTGGTTCCGGTGCCGGGAGCTGTCCACGTCCTCGTAGTGGCGGTAGACGTGGAGGAGCATCGGCTTGAACTCGGGGAGCGCCCCGAGGTCGAGCTTCCGGTTCCGGACGAAGTCGGCGATGTCCCGGTCGTTGTAGATGCCCGCCCCGTAGAGCGTGGTGAGCCCCGCGGCCGTGAGGGCGAAGCTCGTGCGGGTGTTCGCCGCCGCCTGGAGGTTCTTCGACCGGTACTGGTAGAGGAACGCGCCGCGCTCGAACTCGCCGGCGTCGCGGGTGACCGCAGACCGCATCACGTACTCGACCGCCGCGTCCACGTGTTCCTTCGGGACGGCGATGCCCTTGTTCTTCGCGGCGCGGAGGGCCATCACCTGGCAGACGGTGATGGACATGTCGGAGTCCTCGGCGTTCGGCACGTAGCGCCAGCCGCCCTCGCGGTTCTGCGCCTTGCACGTGAACGCCACGGCCTCCTGGAGCGCCGCGCGGACGCGCCGGTCCCGGGTCATCCCGTAGACCTCCGCGAGGAACATCGTCGCGAACGCATGGCTGTACATGCGGCTCCGGTGCGCGGAGATGAAGCCCTCGCCGTCCTGGTTCGCGAGGAGGAACTCGATCGCGCGCTCGACCTGCTTCGCGTGGGGGCCGCGGCCCGGGGTGCTGCCGCTCGTGAGCAGCGCCGTCCCCGCGAGGGCGGTGACGCCCACGTGGGGGCGCTCGTCGTCGAACTCGAGCTGGTACCCGTCGTTCAGCTTGCTGCCGACCATCGCCGTCCACCAGCCCTGGCCGGTCTCGGCGTCGGTCTGCTGGTTCCGGACGAGCCACTGCACCGCCTTCGTGGCGGCGCGGCGGGAGGCCTCCGTGACCAGCGACACCGGCTCGGGAGGGGGACCCTCCTGCGACGCCGCGTCGCCTCCGGCGAGGAACGGCGCCGCCCCGGCCGCGACGACGGCGGCGGCGAAGAGCGCGGGCAGGCGGCGGCGGGGGAGGTTCATCGGTTCACGTCGTCGTGCGACGCAAGGCTTGCGAAGAGTGGCGCGTCTCGTGCGCGGGGAGCATAGACGAACGCGGCCCGGCGCCCTCCTTTGACGCGCGAGCGGGCCGCCGCATGCCCGGGATCCGGGCGCTCGCGGAGGCGCTCATCGGCCTTGCGGCTGCGGCGGCTCGCCGGCGTAGACGACGGTGCCGCCGGCCGGGTCGGAGAGCGTGATGCACCGGCCCGTGTAGACGGCCATGAACCGCGACTTCGAGAGGCGGGAATGGTCGATCGTCGCGGCGACGCGTCCGGTCGCGCGGTCGAAGAGCACGATCCGGTTCCGGAGCGCCTCCGCAGGGCGCTCGGGGAGCTCCCACGCGACGACGTTCCGGAGCGCGCGCGGGACGGGGATCACGCGGCTCACGCGGCCCTCGAGCGGGAGCTTCTGCTGCCAGCGGATGTCGCCGGTCGCGGCGTCGAGGGTCACCGCCGTCGCCTGGTCGCTCTGCGCGGGTCCGAGCACCGTCGCGGCGTAGACGTCGCCCTCCGCCGCCTCGCCGTAGATCCCGAGCTGCCCGAGCGGCGCGAGGTCGCGGGTCCACACGATCGACCCGTCGGCGCCGGAGAGGAGGTGGATCCGGTGCTTCGTGTCGGCCACGAAGACGCCGTCCGGCGCGGCGAGGACGGACTTCACCTGCGCGCCGGGGAACGTGACGGGGCCCCAGGCGCGGACGCCGCCCGCGGTGTCGATCGCCGTGACCGACTGGAGCTGCGCGGTCGTGACGAGGCACGACCGGCCCGGCACGGCCACGTGGAAGCTCGAGTCCCACTGCTCGAGATCGACGACGCCGCGCGGGGAGAGCGACGCCGCGTCGAGCACGATCGCGCGGCGCCGCGGCGCGGTCCCCGAACTCCCGCGGATCTGCTCGTAGACGACGAGCGCGTCGCCCGCCGCCGCGACCACCGGGGACATCGTCGCCGGGAGCACCCGTTCGCCGAGCGGGTCGCCCGTCTCCGCGGACCACGCGGAGAGGCGCGTCACCTTGTCGCCGCGCTCGTCGATGTCCTCGACGAGCACGTACGCGATGCCCATCGCCGTGTGCGACGCGTGCCACTGCCCCGGGATCCGCCGCGACCAGAGCCGCGCGCCGTCGGCGGCCTGGATCGCCGCGATGCGCGCGCCGCGGCCGGACGCCGCGTCGTCGCCGGAGAAGACGAACTGTTCGCGGGTGCCGGACACGACGCGCGGCTCCACGTCGAGGAGCGAGCGCCAGCGGAACTGGCCGTCCGGCGACATGAGCGTCGCGATGCCCTCGCCGGCGAGGAGGACCGCGTCCTCGGCGCCGCGGGGCGCGCGTCCGAGGACGGGCACGGGGCGGGGCGCGGCCGCCTCCATGGTCTCGTGGACCACGCGGAACGGAGGGCGGGGATCGGGGGTCGCGGCGGGGGCGTCCTGGAAGCGCGGCGACGCGAGCTCACGCGCCGCGAACTCGGCGGCGGGGGTTCCGTCCGGGAGTTTCGCGCCGGCGCAGTCGGTGGTCATGCGGCGGAGCACGCTCCGCTCGCGGGGCACCTCGTCGAGCGCGCGGTACGACGCGGCAAGGGACTGGAGCGCGCGGGCGAGGACGTCGCCGTGGAGCGGCGACGCGACGAGCAGCGCCTCGAGCACCGCGGCGGCGGCGCGGGGGCGGCCGGCGGCGCTCTCCATCCCCGCGGCTGCGAGCGCGGCCTCCGCCGCGAACGGGCCGTCGGGGATCGTCCGCGAGAGGAGCGCGGCCGCCGCTGGGTCGCCGGAACGGCGGGCCTGCTCGAGCATCCGCA
>JAJVHW010000068.1 GCA_022072415.1 Planctomycetota bacterium | reverse complement strand
GCCCCCGCGACCGCCCGCCCCGCAGCCAGGCCGGGCGCGGCGGCCGCCGCCGCGTCGAAGAAGCCGAAGACCGCCCCCGGCACGAAGAAGCCGGGCCGCGACCGCGAGGTCGCGCTCGAGGACTTCGAGCGCGAGATGGTGCGCGAGGAGATCGAGATGGTGGACATGGCGGTGGTGGAGGGCGTCGGCCCCCCGCTCCCGCCCCCCGTCGGCTCCACGCCGGCGTTCGAGCCGGGCCAGCTCCTCCGCACGGTGGACCTCTCCGCCGTCGAGGACGCGCCCGAGGCGCCGCCGCAGCCGCAGGCCCGCCGCCGCGCGGTCGTGAACGTCGGCGGCCGCCAGGTCCGCACCCTCCAGCGCCGGAAGTCCCGCGGCCCGAAGATCGCCGCGCAGGTCAACCAGACGCTGAACGTCCAGACGCCGATCTCGCTGAAGGAGTTCTCCCAGATCGTGGGCGTGAGCGTCCCCGAGATGCTCCGCCGCCTGATCCAGGAGACGGGCCAGATCACCTGGAACATGAACAGCCTGCTCGACGAGGAGAAGGTCAAGTCCCTCTCCGCGCACTTCAAGCGCGACGTCGTGGTGAACCAGGAGAAGTCGGCGGAGGACCTCCTCGACGAGCACACGCTCGAGGAGGAGATGGAGGCCGGCGGCGAGCAGATGCTCCGTCCGCCCGTCGTCACGATCCTCGGCCACGTGGACCACGGCAAGACCTCGCTCCTCGACAAGATCCGGAACAGCAACGTGGCGGCCGGCGAGCACGGCGGGATCACGCAGCACATCGGCGCGTTCCAGGTCGCGACCGAGTCCGGGCAGGCGATCACGTTCCTCGACACGCCGGGCCACGCGGCGTTCACCGCCATGCGCGCCCGCGGCGCGAACGCGGCGGACATCGTCGTGCTCGTCGTGGACGCCACCGACGGCGTGATGCCGCAGACCGAGGAGGCGATCCAGCACGCGCAGGCGGCCGGATGCCCGATCGTCGTCGCGATGAACAAGATCGACAAGCCCACGTCGAACCCCACGCGCGTGATGCAGCAGCTCTCCGCCCACGGCCTCACGGCCGAGGAGTGGGGCGGCGAGACGCTCATGTGCAAGGTGTCGGCGCTCCGCGGAGACGGCATCCCCGAGCTCCTCGAGTCGATCCTCCTCGTCGCGGAGACGATGGAGCCCCCGCTCCGCGCCAACCCCGAGTCGCCGCCGAAGGGCCGCGTCATCGAGGCGCGGAAGGACCCGTTCAAGGGCGTCATCGCCACCCTGATCGTCGAGGAGGGCACGCTCCGCCGCGGCGACACGGTGGTGGCGGGCATGGCCATGGGCCGCGTCCGCACGATGCAGGACGACCGCGGCGCGCAGGTGAAGGAGGCTCCGCCTTCGACGCCCGTCGAGGTGTTCGGCCTCGACGACGTGCCGGAGGCGGGCGACCCGTTCTTCACGGTCGCCGACGAGCGCGTCGGCCGCGAGGCCGTCGAGGAGCGCCGCCTGAAGTTCCGCAGCGCGACCGTCGTCAACCGCGAGATGCCGAGCCTCGAGAACCTCTTCAAGATGGCGGCCGCCGGCAACCAGGAGATGCCCGCCGACGGGAAGAAGCAGCCCCCCACGGGACCGAAGGAGCTGCCGGTCATCCTCAAGTGCGACGTGCGCGGCTCGCTCGAGCCGATCAAGAACGAGCTCGAGAAGCTGAAGCACCCGGAAGTGAACCTGAAGCTCCTCTACGCGGGGCTCGGCGCGGTCACGAAGAGCGACGTGGACAACGCGGTGGCCGGCGGCGCGATCGTCCTCGGCTTCCACGTGCTCACGGAGCCCGCGGCGCGCAAGGAGGCCGAGCGCACCGGCGTCGAGGTCCGCCACTACATGGTCATCTACGAGATGATCGACGAGATCCGCGCGGCGCTCGAGAAGAAGCTCGCTCCCGAGAAGCGCGAGCAGACCACCGGCCACGCCGAGGTCCGCGCCGTCTTCGCGTCGAGCAAGGTCGGCGCCATCGCCGGCTGCTTCGTGCTCGACGGCACGATCCACCGCACCGACTACGTCCGCATCTACCGCGGCGGGCGCCTCATCTACGGGCAGGACAAGCAGATCGGCGTGGACTCGCTCAAGCGGTTCAAGGACGACGCCCGCGAGGTCCGCGAGGGCTTCGAGTGCGGCATCCGCATCTCGCAGTACCAGGACGTCAAGCCGAACGACGTGCTCGAGTTCTACGAGATCAAGGAGATCCAGCGGAAGCTGGCCTGACCCGGAGCCGTGTTCGTCGCGGTCCTCCAGGCCGAGCTCTCCATCCCGGGCGCGCACTCCCTCAAGGACAAGCGCCACGTGGTGAAGAGCCTCGTCGCGCACCTGCGCAACGAGCATGCGGTCGCCGCCGCCGAGGTCGCGGACCTCGACGTGTGGACCCGCGCGACGATCGGCGCCGCGTTCGTGAGCAACGACGCGCGGCACGCGGAGTCGCACATGCGGAAGGTGCTGAACGCGCTGGAAGCGGGACGCGGCGCCGGCGGACGCGAATGGTCCGTCGTCGACTCGCAGATCGAGGTGTTCTGATGGCGCGAGGCGGCGGTCGTGCGGGTCATGGCGGTCGTGCGAGTCATGGCGGGCGTCCGGGCGGCGGCGACGGCGAGGCCGGGAGCGTGCGCCTCCGGCGTCTCGAGCGCGTGGCGCTCCAGCGCGCAAGCGAGGTCGTGGCCTTCGAGCTCTCCGACCCGCGGCTCACGATGGTCACGCTCACGCGCATCAAGCTCGCCTCGGACCTCTCCGCGGCGACGGTGTTCTGGTCCGTCTTCGGCACGAAGGGCGCGCGGAGCAAGGCGGAGCACGCGCTCGCCGACGCGGTGCCCGTGGTGACCGCCGAGGTCGCGAAGGTCTTCCACACACGCCGCTCGCCGCGGATCCGGTTCGAGTTCGACCCGTCGATCGAGGGGTCGATCCGCATGTCGTCGATCCTCGGCGGACTGGCCGCGGAGCGCGGCGAGGACGCTACGAAGCCCGAAGAGGAGTGACGGCGAGCACGGCCCGCGCCGCGCGCGCGGAGGCGCCGTCGTCGCCGACCCGCTCCCGGATGCCGCGGAGCGCCTCGAGCGCCGCCTCACGCCCGGCGCCGCCAGGAAGGAGCGGCAGGAGCGCCTCCGCTACGCGCGTCCCGTCGCTCCCCGACACGAGCAGTTCGGGCAGCGCCTCGCGCCCCGCGAGAAGGTTCGGCAGCGCGAACCACGGCGACACGAGCAGCAGCTTCGACAGCGCCCGCCCCGCCGCCGACGCGCGGTAGACGACGACCGCCGGGACTCCGTGCGCCGCGAGGTGCAGGGTGGCCGTGCCCGAGACCGAGATCGCCGCGTCCGCGCACGCCATCGCGTCGTCACCCCTCCCCGGCGCGGACACGAACACGTCGCGCGGGCCGTCCGCGCGCGCGAGCGCCGCCTCGATGGCCGGCATCAGCCGCTCCGACGCCAGCGGGATCACGAACGACGCGCCCGGATGCGCCGCGAGCACGCGTTTCGCCGCGTCGAGGATCACGGGGAGGTTCCCCCGCACCTCGCTCCGGCGGCTCCCCGGGAGCAGCGCGATCACCGGGGACCCGCGGGCGCGGAGCGTCGCGCGCAGCGCATCGTCGCGCGGGAGCGTCCGGACGTGCTCGAACAGCGGATGGCCGACGTAGACGACGTCCGCGCCGGCGCGCCCGAACACGGAGCGCTCGAACGGCAGGATCGCCACGATCCGGGTCACGTCCCGCGCGAGCGTCTTCGCCCGCCACGGCGCCCAGGCCCACACCTGCGGCGCGACGAACAGCACGAACGGGATGCCCCGCTTCCGCGCCGCGCGCGCGAGGCGCAGGTTGAGCCCCGGGTAGTCCACGCCCACCACGAGATCCGGCGGGTCCTCGTCGAAGCGGACGAGGAGGTCGCGGTAGAGCCGGAAGAACCGCGGCGCCTCCCGGACGACCGGCCAGACCCCCATCACGGGCTCGGACACGAGGTCCGTCGTGACGCGCACCCCCGCCGCCGCCATGCGCGGACCGCCGATCCCCTCGATCGACGAACCCGGGCGCTCCGCGAGCATCGCCCGCGCGAGGTTCGACGCGTGGAGGTCGCCGGACGGCTCGCCCGCGATCATCAGCACGCGCACCGGCCGCCCCGGCGACGGCGGCGCGGACTGCGCGGGCGCGTCGGACGGAGGCTCCGCCAGCCCCGCGCGGATCGTCTCCGCCATCGCCCGCCGGTCCGCCGGCCCCGTGAACGCCGCCCGCACGAGCCGCGGCAGGAACGGCACGAACCCGAACGCGGCGCAGAGCGCCGTCCAGGAAGCCTCCGCCGTCGCCGCGAACCGCCGCATGTCCGAGCCGGAAGGCTACGCCCCGCGCCGCGGGGGACACAGCGGTTCGCCGCGCCGCCGCGGGCCGCCGCGCGCGGCCGCGACGTCGCGGACGGTGAATCCGAACCGCCCGGGGAGTCCGGGGGCGGCGGCGAGGGCCGCGCGGAGCGAGGCGGCGGAGCACGCGGAGCCCGAGAGCGCGACGACGACGTTCGTGTAGCGGCGGAAGGTGAAGCGGATGCCGAACGGGAGGCGGCGGCGCACGACGGGGTCGTCGAGGAGGCCGGAGCGCGCGGCGTGGCGGCCCTCGGCGAAGTTCACGACGAGCATCCCGCCGGGGGCGGTCCGGTCCGCGAGGGTCCTCCACCACGCGGCGCCTCCCGCCGCGCGGAGCGGCTCGCCGGAGCGTTCGCCGAAGATGTCGTCGATCACCAGGTCGTGCCGGGCGCGGCGTCGGCGCACGAAGTCCACGGCGTCGGCGACGACGATCCGCAGGTCCGGCCCCCCGACGCCGAACCAGCGCTCCGCGATCCGCGCGAGATGCGCCTCGCGCTCCACCGCCACGATCCGCCGCGGCGCGACGTGCCGCCGGAGCAGGTGGACGGCCGCGCCGCCGCCGAGCCCGAGCATCAGTGCCGAACGGACCGCCCCGCGCGGGAGGGCGAGCGCCGCGAGCGCCAGCGGGTCCCACACGGCGTCCGTCAGCGGACGCGCGGGGTTCCACGCCGTGTGCAGCACGCCGTCCACGTAGAGCCGCCGCGCGCGCCCGGCGGACCGGACCTCGGTGACGCGCCCGCCGCGGACCGAACGGAGGAGGACCGCCACGTCACGCCCCGCGGAGCGCGCGGTAGTCGTCGAACGACTTACGGAGGATCCGCAGCGCCTCGCCGCGCCCGAGCGGCGCGTCGACGACGACCTCCTTCTGCTCGAGGACCTTGTAGTCCATGAAGAACCGCCGCATCTCGCGGAGGAGGTGCGCCGGGACGTCCTCCAGCCCGGAGAAGTCCGCGAACGCGGGATCCCGCGCCGACACGCCGATCAGCTTGTCGTCCGCGCCCTTCTCGTCGCGCATCCGCATCACGCCGAGGACCCGCGCCTCCACGAGCGCCAGGGGCACCACCGGCTCCTGCCCGAGGACGAGGATGTCGAGCGGGTCGCCGTCCTCGCAGTGCGTCCGCGGGATGAAGCCGTAGTCCGCCGGGTAGTGGACGGCGGAGTAGAGCACGCGGTCGAGCCGGAGCAGGCCGGTGGCCTTGTCCAGCTCGTACTTGTTCTTCGAGCCCTTCGGGACCTCGATCACGGCGAGCACGGAACGATCGACCGAGGACTCGTCGATCTCGATGTCGTGGAGCGGGTGCATCGCGGCAGTGGATCCCGGCGGCGCCGCGGGAATCGAGCTTCATCCGGCGCGGGCGCGGGATAGCGTGCGGCGATGCGGCTCCTCCTCGCGTCGGCGCTCCTGCTCGCGGCCTGCGGTTCCGTCCGCACGCTCCCGGCGTACCGCCGCGCGGTCGTCGTCCATGGCCCGGCGCAGCGCGACGCGGCCCTCGCCGCGCGCCAGGCGCTCCTCGACGACGGCTGGGAGGTGGACGTCTCCCCCGCCGGCCCCGCGCAGCGAGGCCGCTCGTCGCTCGCCGTCTACTCGGTGCGGAAGTTCCCGAAGATGCCGGAGCACCTCGAGGGCGTCCTCGCAGGCGCCGAGCCCCCGGTCGGCGCGTTCGAGACGCTCCCGTTCATGCAGCCCGGCCCCGGCGGAGCGTCCGCCGTGCTCTGGCTGGAGTAGCTCCTCAGGCGAGTTCGCCGGCGGCTTCGAGGAGGATGCCGCACTCTTCCTCGCGCACGCGGCGGAGGAGCCCGCGGAGGGCGTCGTGGTAGTGCTCCTCGGCGGCGGCGCGCTCGTCGGAGCCTTCCGGCGCGAGCAGCATGCGGCCGATCGCGCGGCGCACGTCGCTGCACGACTCGGCCATGTGGATGAGGTTCTCGCTCTGCATGGGCGCTCCCCTCATCGGCAGCGCACCGGGGACCGGCTGAGGGGATTCAGCGCCGCGGGAAGCCGGTGACGAGGAAGAGCGCGGGGACGACGGTGAGCGCAGCGACCTGGCCGGCCACCATCGCCAGCGCGTTGAAGAGACCGAAGCTCACGGTGGGGACGAAGTCGGACAGCGCCAGCACCACGAACCCCGCCACCATGATCGACGTCGCGAGCCAGATCGAGCGCCCGACGGTGGCATGCGTGCGCGTGACCGCCGCCGCGCGGTCGCCGCCGGCCGCCTCGAGTTCGGTCCGCCAGCGCACCGTGTACTGGATCGCCGCGTCGATGCCCACGCCCATCGCGATCGCGGCCACGGTGACGGTGATCAGGTCGAGGGGGATCCCCGCGAATCCCATCACGCCGAGGCAGACCACGGCCGGGAGCGCCTGCGGGAGGAGCACGATCGCCGCGAGCACGGCGGCGTGGCCCGCGCGCCACGCGAGCGGACGCTGCGACGCGGCGCCCCGCACCCCGGCCGTGAACGCCAGCGCGACCATCGTCCACACCGCGGCGAGCACCATCGCAAACGTGTCCTTCTGGCTCTGGAGGAGCGAGTCGAGCATGTTCGCGTAGAGCTTGAAGACTCCGGTCACCCGGGGCGAGAGGTCCTTCAGTTCCGGCGCGGCGGCCAGGCGGGCGTCGAGCTCCGCGAGGATGGTGCGGCGCTTGAGCGTCTGCGCCGTCTCCTGGAAGCGCACGAGCACCCGCGTCTTCGAGGCGTCCTCGCTCACGAAGTTCCGCACGAGCGACTTCGCCGCCGGGATCCCGGCCACCGCCTTCGGCGGCGCCGGCGGCAGGAACTTCCGCACCTCGTCCACGAGCGACGCGAAGGACCAGACCGTCCCCGCCTCTGGCACCGGCTCGACGCACTTCACCGCGGCGCGGATCGCGTCGAGTCCCGCGGGCGTGTGGAAGAACCCCGGCGTCCCGGACGACAGGATGATGTCGGCCGGCGTCGTGCCGCCCATCCGCGCGTCGATCGACGTGAGCCCGCGGTGGACCTCGCTCGACGGCCAGAAGTAGTCGACGAACTTGTTCTCGACGTCGAGCTTCGTGGCCCCCCACACCGACACTCCGAGCACGCACGCGAAGACCGCGACCACCGCCCGCGGCGCGCGGAGCACGGCGCGCTCCGCCCCGCGCACCAGGCCCGACGGCTTCGCGTCGGCGGAGACGTCCGCCGCCTCGATCGCCCCGAGCGGCCGCGACGCCGCGGGGAGGAAGAGGAACGCGCACGCGAGTCCGGCCGCGAGGCCGATCGTCATCATGCATCCGAACCACCAGACGGGCTTCACGCCGCTCGTCATGAGCGAGGCGAACCCCGCCATCGTCGTGGTGCACGAGTAGAGGCACGGGAGCCAGATGTCCCGCGCGGCGCCGGCGTTCGTGTCTGCGTGGCTCTCCCCCGCGAAGACCGCCCGCCGCTCGCGGTAGCGCTCCACGAAGTAGACGGTGTACGGGAGCATCACGACGAACAGCAGCACGGGCAGGTTCGCGGTGATGACGGTGAGCTTCAGCCCGAGCGCCGCCATCGCGCCGAGCACGAGCACCACGGGGAGGAGGCAGGTGAGGATCGGGAGCGCCGTCCACCGGAGCCTCCGGTAGATCGCGAGGAACGCCAGCGTGAAGAGCGCGAGGCTCGCGATCCCGAACACCTCGAGGTCGTGGGTGACGTGCTCGATGAGCGAGAGGTTGATGAACGGGAGCCCCGAGAGCGCGGCCGGCTCGTCGAGCTCCGGCCGCCACTCGGCGGCGACCCGGCGGATCGCGTCCACGAACTCGCTCCGCCGCTTCCGGAGCTCCGCGCGCGCGGCCTCGTGCCGCTCCACCGCCTCGGCGATCCGCGCGGAGTCGCCGGACGCCTCCGCCGCGGCGCGCGCGTCGTCGAGGGCCTGGAGCTCCGGCGGCGCGGCGAGGTACGGGAGGAACGTGGCGTCGCGCCCGTCCGCCGACACGAAGGTGCCCGCCGCGATCGTGTGCGACACGAGTTCCGCCCGCGCCTTCGCGAGGTCCACGCCCTCCTGCGCGAGGCTCCGCGAGCCGCACCGCATGAGCGGGATCGAGAGCGGCGACTCGATCTTCGAGACGTGCGGGACCTTCGCCAGCGCCGCCTCGATCCCCTTCATCACCTCGATCGACCGGGGCGTGAACCAGTCCGCGCGGCGGCAGCAGACGATGGCGAACTCGTCGTCGTTGGTCCAGAGCTTCCGCGTGTCGTCGTAGTACGCGAGGTCCGGGTCCTTCTCGTCGAGCAGCATGCTCGTGCTCGCGTCCACGGTGACGCGGGGGAGGAACCACCCCATCGCCGCCGCGGCCGCGAGGAAGGCGACGAGGATCGCGGCCCAGCCGCGGTCGAGGAGTCGTCGGTACATGGGATCGAGCGTACAGGTCCCCCGCGCGGCGGCGGCTACGGGATCCCGTACTCCTTCCAGCGCCGGTCCACGAGGTCGCGCGTCGGCGCGTCCGTCTCCATCACCTCCGGGTACCACGGCTTCATCCGTGCGTCGAAGACGACGGGCGGATCGAGGCCGACGTGGAAGCGGGAGACGTGCGCCTCGCGGCCGTGGATGTCGGCGGCGGGCTCCATGCGCGTGAACGTGGTCCAGAGGAAGAGGCCCTCCGACGCGGTCGCCTCCGCCGCGTCGTCCACGAGCACGAGGAGCGGCCACTCGCGGAAGCCCTCGTGGCGCGCGACGCGCTGCGGCAGGTCCTTCGACTCCGCGAACGACGCGCCTTCGACGACGAGGCACCCGCGGCAGAACGGCTTCGCGCGGCGGACGCCCGCGGGGAGCGGCGCGGCGTCGTCCCACCGTTCGGGGAGCGGACGCGCGGCCTCGCCGAGTCCCATGAGCATCGCCTTGCTGCCGTGGTTCACGGCCGGGCCCGTGTAGTCGAGCGTGTCCTGCGACGTCTGCGACACCACGATGAGGTCCCGACGCCAGTCGGCGCGGGCGAGGATCGTCTCCCACGTCGCGCGGAAGTCGCGGAGGTCCACGTCGCGGTCGGTGAGGAGGACGAACTTCTGCAGCGTGAGCTGCCCCTCGCCGAGGATGCGGAACCCCGACCCGACGGCCTCCCGCGGGTAGCGGTCCTTCACGATCGCCGCGCAGAGCGAGTGGTAGCCGGTGTCGCCGTAGCTCCACATGGACCGCACGCTCGGCATCACGAGCGGGAAGAGCGGCGAGAGGAGGTCCTGGAGGTAGTCCCCGAGGAAGAAGTCCTCCTGCTTCGGGCGGCCGACCACCGTCGCCGGGAAGATCGCGTCCTTCCGGCGGAAGACCTTCTCCACGCGGAACACCGGGTAGTCGTGGCGCAGGCTGTTGTAGCCGTAGTGGTCGCCGAAGGGCCCTTCGGGTCGGCGCACGCCGCGGAGCACGCGGCCCGTCAGCGCGAACTCGCATCCCGCCACGAGGGGGTGGTGCGAGCGCCCTTCCACGCGGCGGAGCTTCTCCCCGAGGAGGAGGCTCGCGAGGAGGAGTTCGGGCACGTCCTCCGGCAGCGGCGCGATGGCCGAGAGGATCAGCGCGGGGGGCCCGCCGAGGAAGACCGTCGCCGGAAGGTCGGCGCCCGTGCGCTCCGCCTCGTGGAAGTGGAATCCGCCGCCCTTGTGGATCTGGAAGTGCATCCCCGTCTCCGTCGGGGAGTGGATCTGGCACCGGTACATGCCGAGGTTCGGCTTCCCGGTGCGCGGGTGGTGCGTGAGGACGAGGGGCAGGGTCAGGAACGGGCCGCCGTCGGAGTGCCACGACGTGAGCGCGGGGAGCGCGTCGAGCCGCGGCGCCTCCTCGACCTCGGTGACGGGCCCCGACGACACGCGCTTCATCCCCACGCGGAGCGCCGGGAGCGCGAGGTCGCGGAAGCCCCAGAGCTTCCCGAGCGACGGCGGGAGGAGCGTCTCCGCCGCCTCGACGACGCGCTCGACGAACTCCTTCGGCCGCGCGCCGAACGCCAGATCCACCCGCTCCGCCGTGCCGAACAGGTTCGTGACGAGGGGGAACGAGGCCCCCGTCACGTTCCGGAAGAGGAGCGCGGGCCCGCCCCGCGCGATCACCCGCCGGTGGATCTCGGCCGCCTCGAGGCGGGAATCCACGGGGACGGTCACCTCGGCCAGGTCCCCGCGCGCGCGGAGCGCGTCGAGGAAGGACCGGAGGTCGCGGAAGGGGCCCGCGGCGTCGCGCTCAGCCATCCGCGGAGTGTCCCTTGCCGCCGCCGCCGGGATTCGGAAATCGCTCCGGTTGATTCCGTCGGAGGTCCGAGAGAGACTCGTTCCATGGCTGCCAACCAGACCTGCGGGACGTGCGGCACCGTCAACGTCGTGACGGCGGGCCGGTGCATCGCGTGCGCCGCGCCGTTTGACGCCGCGCCCCTCGCCGCCGCGCCAGCGCCCGCCCGGCCGCCGGCCGAGGACGACGACGACACGACGGGGACCGTCGAGATCGTCGTGGTGGCGGCGCCGTCCGCCCAGGCGCCGCCGGCACCGGTGCCGTCC
>JAJVHW010000001.1 GCA_022072415.1 Planctomycetota bacterium | reverse complement strand
TGCGCACACCTTCGCCGGGGAGGAAGTCGAGCGGCGCCGCCGTGGCCGCGGCGACGCGCGCGCGGAGCGCGTCCGCCGCGGGACCGTCGCCGAGGTCCTTCGCGTGCTTCGCGAGAACGCCCCGCACGGACCGGCGCAGGTGCCGGAGTTCGCGCGGGGCCTGCGCGTTCGACCGCGCCGCGTGGAGGACCCGGAGCGCCGCATCGGCGGCGAACGCGCCGTCCGCCGGAGCGGGCGTCTCGTCCGCCGGCGGGGCCGCCCGGACAGCTTCCGGCCTCCCGCGGCTCCAGCGCACCCACTGCTCCATGAGCCCCCGTGCGTCGATCACGGGCACGGCGTTCTCGCCGAGGGCCGAGGGCCTGAGGTCGGCGATCCGGACGACGCGCACGCCGAACCGTGATCCGTCGGCGCCGATCGCCTCCCATGCGAAGGGCTCCGTCCGCTCGATCCTCGGCTCGGGGACGAGATGCGCTCCGAGGGACGGAAGCTCCGCCGCAAGCGCGTCGCGGCCGTCCCACGTCGTCGCCACGAGGAGCGTCGGCGAGAGCGCGTCCGTCCACGCCGCGCCGATCACCCGCGGGTCCGCGGAGAGCCTCGCGCGCAGGGCCTCGGGCAGCTCGGGCGGGGGCGTCGGCGCGTCGTCGGGCATCGCCCCATCGTCGGTCGGCGCGGCCGTCGATGGAAAGAGAACCCGCCAGCCGCGGCGCGCGCGCGACACTCGCCGCCATGAGCGCCATCCCCGTCGTCATGCGCCGCGAGACGAAGGCCCGCGCGGGCCGCGAGGTCACCACGCTCGCCGGCCTCGCGCACCTCGGCGACGCGAAGGTCCGCGCGCTCGCGTCGGACCTGAAGAAGCTCTGCGCCGCGGGAGGGGGAGTGGACGGTGCGACGATCGTGCTCCAGGGCGATCACCGCGACCGCGTGCAGGCGGAGCTCGAGAAGCGCGGATTCACGGTGAAGCGCGCCGGCGGCTGATCACTTCACTTCGGGGGCGCCTGCGCCGCGAGCGGAAGCTCCGCGACGACCACGTCGATCCCGGTCCTCGTGCGCGACTGTCCGAGCACCTCTCCCTTCGAGGAGATCACGCTGCTCCACCCGGCGCCGTGCCACGGCTGCGGCGCGGTCGTGCTCCAGTTCGCGCCGACCACGTGGAACCCGTGCTCCGCCGCGCGGCGGGGAAGCTCCTTCCCGAACCACGCCGCGTCGTCGCCGTCGGACACCCACGCGATCGGGTAGAGCATGGTCCACGGCTTCCGCTCGAGCTTCGCGTACATGGGGAAGACCTCGTGGACGTCGAAGCAGATCGCGAGCCCGACGCGCCCGAACGGCGTCTCCGCCGTCACCGTGCCGAGGTTTCCGGCGCTCGCCCACGACTGCTCGGGATGCGGCCACGGCCGGAGCTTCCGGTAGTGCGCGTGGATGCGGCCGTCGGGTCCGGCGAGGACGACCGAGTTGTGGAACTCCCCGGCCTCGGGCGCCTTCGGCGTCTCGCGCCCCTTCTCGAGGAACGGGATGGTCAGCCAGACGCCCCACTGTTCCGCGGCCGCCCGAAGCGCGCCGACGAACTCGTGATCCGGAGTGACCGCGTGCGGCGAGGGATCGACGCCGGCCTTGAACGCCGCGTCCCGCGGCCGGCCGGGGACCTGCCAAACCGTCGACAGATCCTCGGAGAGGTAGCCCTGGAGGCACGTCTCCGGAAGCACCACGAACTTCGCCCCGGCCCGCGCGGCACGCGCCACGCCGTCGCGGATCGTCGCGAGGTTCGCCCGCGCATCGCCCAGGACCGAGGGGAGCTGCACCGCGGCGGCCCGGACCGTCTCCGGCGCGGGGCGCGCCGCGCGGGTTCCCGCGGCGGTGTCGAGCGCCGCGCCGCCGCCGATCCGCCGCTGGCCGTCGGGCACGAGCCACGACACGTGGACGACGCCCTTCGTCTCGCTGCACGCATACGCGCCCTCCGTGACCGCCTGGCGATGGCGGACCGTCTCCACGCGTCCGAGCTCCACGTCCGGCCCGAGCCCGTCCTTCCCGAGCGCCGCCCATCCGATGCGGACCGCGGGGCGGACCCCGCTGCCGCCGATCGGCGCGACGGTCAGGAATCCTCCGGCAGCGAACCGGCTCGACGGAGTCACGCGGATGTCGTACCTCGCCTCGCCCGCGACTCCGCCGGGCGAGAGGGTCCGCGTCTCGTTCCCGAAGGTCGCGACGATCCATCCGTCGGGGTGGAGGCGGAGTCCGAAGTCGTGGCCGCTCCATCCGCCGCCCTGCATGACCGGTGTGGGGTCCGCGGCGGCCGGTCGGTCCGTCCGCACGAGGAACACGCGGGCGGAGACCTTCGGGCGGCGATAGCGGAAGTCCGTCGAGGTCTCCATCCACGCGCGCCACGGGCCGATCGACTCCTCGTGGGTGCGGACCCACGCCGCGGGGTCCTCGTCTCCGGCGTGCGCCGCGCCTCCGCGCGCGGCGGCGGCGAACAGCGTGAACAGGGCGGACAGGGCGAACGGGGCGAACCGGGGCGCAAGCGACATCGAGACCTCCGGTGCTCAGGATGCACGACCTCCGCCGCGCCGCACGTCACGGCCGCGTATCCCGTGGGCGAGGCGGGAGTCGAACCCGCATCTGCCGCTCGCGCGGCGGGGGATTTTAAGTCCCCTGCGTCTGCCAGTTCCGCCACTCGCCCGGCGGGAGGGCGGATGCTACCGCGGCGAGGAGGCGGCGGCGCGGGCGGCTTCGAGCGCGTCTCCGGAGAGGCCGGCGGCCTCGCCGCGGCGGACGGCGGACTCCGGGGTCTCGCCGCCGTGGCGGGCGAGCCACACCGTCCACGCCTGCTTCGCGCGCGTGCCGCTCCGGCAGTGCATCAGCACCGGACCCGCGGACGGATCCGCGAGCACCGGCGCGAGCAGGTCGGCATGCGACGGCTGGATGCCCGTGCCCGCGACCGGGATCGCGACGTATCGCATGCCGCGGGACTCGACCGCCGCGCGTTCGTCCACGTAGCCCGGCTCCCCCGGAGTGCGGAAGTTGACGACCGTGCGGTAACCGGCCGCCGCGGCGGCGGCGAGATCGGCGTCGCCCGGCTGCGCCGACGCGGCGAGGCTCGGCCCGAGCGCGCGGAATCCCGGCGCCGAGACGGCCGGCGCTCCCTGCGACTCGACCCCGCCGTCGGAGCGGCATGCGGAGGCGACTCCTGCGAGGACGAGCACGAGAACGAGAACGCCGAAACGGAGAGGCTTCATCGCCCAACGATAGCAACCCCGTCGTCCGTGCGAAGCGACGCCGGTCACACCGCGCGGGGGATCGGCGACGCGCAGCGCGGCTTGTGGAGGACCATCTGCACGTCGCCGAGCGCGCGCTCCGCGAACCCGCCCTCGCAGTAGGCGAGGTAGAACTCCCAGAGCCGGCGGAACGGCTCGGGGTACCCCAGCGCGTCCACGCGGTCCCGCGCGGCGAGGAAGCGCTCGCGCCACATGCGGAGCGTCGTCGCGTAGTGCGGGCCGATGTCCTCGAGGGACACGAGCAGCAGGTCGCTCGTCCGCGCGAACGCCGACGCGAGCGCGGAGACCGACGGGATGAAGCTCCCCGGGAACACGTGCCTCTGGATGAAGTCCACGTTCCGGAGCGCCGACCCGTAGAGCTCCTCGCGGATCACGATGGACTGGATGCACGCGCGGCCGCCGGGCCCGAGCAGCCGCCCGCAGGTCCGCGTCCACGTCGGCAGGTGCCTCGCGCCGACGGCCTCCACCATCTCGATCGACACCAGCGCGTCGTACGCGCCGCGGAGGTCCCGGTAGTCGTCGAGGAGGAGCGTCACCCGGTCCGCGAGCCCCGCGCGCTCGATCCGCTCCTTCGCGAACGCGTGCTGGCGCCCGGAGATGGTCGTCGTGGTGACGCGGCATCCGTACCGCGACGCCGCGTGCAGCGCGAAGCCGCCCCAGCCCGTCCCGATCTCGACCACGTGATCCGACGGCCCGAGCGCGAGCTTCCGGCAGATGCGGTCGTTCTTCGCCGCCGACGCCTCCGCGAGCGACGCCCCCTCCCGCTCGAAGTACGCGCAGGAGTACATCCACGTCTCGTCGAGGAACGTGCCGAAGAAGTCGTTTCCGAGGTCGTAGTGCGCGGCGATGTTCCGCCGGCTCCCCGACTTCGTGTTGTCCCGGCGCGCGTGGAAGAGGCGCAGGAACGGCGCGGCGAGCGCCGCGAGCCCGCGCTCCATCCCGTCGAGGACGTCGCGGTTCCGGAGGAAGATCCGCATCACGGCGACGAGATCGTCGGCCGTCCACCAACCGTCGGTGTACGACTCGCCGGCCCCGACGCTGCCGCGCAGCCCCGCCGCGGCCCAGAACGCGGGGTCGTGCACGCGGATCGCGGCCCGGAGCGGCGACGCGGGGTCGCCGAACGCGTGGGACTCCCCGCCCTCGACGACGACCAGCGCGCCCTCGCGGATCCCGCGGAGCTTCGCGAGGACCGCCTTCCTGGCCGCCCGCGCGATGGCTCCCGCGGCGCGGAGGTCGGGGCGGTCCGCGAGCGACGAGGCGAGGGACCGCGTCTCCGCGCGGCCGGCGTCCGTCACGGCCGGCCCTCCGCGGCGTACGTCCGCGGATGCGCGAAGAACGGCGTCCGCTTCATCCAGAGCCGGAGCGCGTTCCAGTAGATGCCCGCGACGACCTTGCCGGTCATGAACGGATGCGCGCAGAGCGCGCCGGCCAGCGACGCCGACGTGAGCGGACGGCGCTCCATCGCGAGGTCGGCGACGAGGGCCGTGCCGGCGCCCCGGGAGTTCACGTCCATGCGCACGCGGAGCGTGTCGCCCGGCTCCGAGAACGTCCAGTCGTAGTCGAGCTCCATCGGGAGGAACGGGGACACATGGAACGCCTTCGCGAAGCGGTAGCGGTGCCCGGGGGCCGCGAGATCGCGGATCCCGTCGTGGAGCACGTAGGGATGCCGCTCGCCCCACGGAGTGTTGTTCACCTCGGCGACGATCGCCTCGACGCGCGTGTCGTCGGCGTCGCGGCAGAAGTAGAAGCTCACCGGATTGAACACGAAGCCCCAGTAGCGGAGGTTCGTGACGATCGACACGCGCCCGCCGGGACGCCGCCCCGTCTCGCGCTCGACCGCGTCCTTCACCGCGGTCGCGAGCCCCGCGGCCGGGTCGCCCATGTGATCCTCGCGGCGGAACGACGCCACGTTCGGACGGCCCGCGGACCAGAGCCACTTCCCGCGGAAGACGAACGGCAGCTCGTCGAGGTCGAGCATCACGAGAAAGAGCGAGTAGGAGAACTCGTGCGGGCGCGGTCCCGTCCGGACGTGGCGCACGCGGCCCCGGTAGATGCAGCTCCGGAGGGGGGCGACGGTCACAGCTCGAGCCCGAATCCGCGCGTCACGGCGAGCGCGCTCTGGAGGCCGTCCTCGTGGAACCCCCAGCGCCACCACGCGCCGCAGAACCACGTGCGGCGCGTCCCGTTGATCCGGCCGATCTCGCGCTGCGCCGCGGGCGAACCGACGGCGTACGCGGGGTGCTCGTACTCCCAGCGCCCGAGGACCGACGCGGGATCGAGGTCCCCTGTGCGGTTCAGGGTCACGAGGAGCCGCGCCCCGGCGGGGGAGGGCAGCCGCTGGAGCCGCGTGAGGTCGTACGTCACGGCCGGCCGCGGCGGCGGACCGGGGAGGAGGTGGTAGTTCCACGCCGCGCGGGCGAGCGGGCGGCGCGGGAGCATCCGCGCGTCGGTGTGGAGCACCGTGTCGTTCGCGCGGTAGGGGAAGGCCGAGAGCGCGGCGCGCTCGGACGCGTCGGCGTCGGCGAGGAGCGCGAGCGACTGGTCGGCGTGCGCGGCGAGCACGGCATGGTCGAACCGCTCCGCTCCGCGGCCCTCGACGGTGACCTCGACGTGGTCGTCGGCGCGCGCCACGCGCACCACTCGCGAGGACGTGCGGAGCCGGTCCCCGAGGCGCGCCGCGATCGCGTTCACGTAGGTCCGCGAGCCGCCGGTGACCGTCCGCCAGACGGGGCGGTCGTCCACCGAGAGCATCCCATGGTTCTCGAAGAACCTGGTGAAGAGGCGCGCGGGGAGCGCGTCCACGCCGCCCTCCGGGGACGACCAGATCGCCGCGCACATGGGGCGGAGGAAGTGCTCGCGGAACTCGCGGGACCACGAGCCGCGCGAGAGGAACTCGCCAAACGTCGTCTCCGGCCCGTCGTCGAGGAGCGCGCGCGCCTCGCGGTTCCAGCGCAGGATGTCCCGCACCATGCGGAGGAACGACGGACGCGCCAGATTCCGCCGCTGGGCGAAGAGCGCGTTCAGCGACGTGCCGTTGAACTCGAGCTCCGGGCGGCCCGGGCGCTCCTCGCGCACGCTGAAGCTCATCTCGCTCTCCTGCGACGCGACGCCGAGGATCGAGAGGAGCTTCGTGAACCCCGGGTACGTGCGCTCGTTGAACACGATGAACCCGGTGTCCACCGGGACGGTCCCGCCGGGGAGCGCTGCGTCCACGGTGTGCGAGTGCCCGCCGAGACGCGCGTCCCTCTCGAAGAGGACCACGTCGTGGGCGCGCGAGAGCACCAGCGCGGCGGCGAGGCCGGAGATGCCCGAACCGACGACCGCGATCCTCACGCCGCGCCGCGCTCCGCCGAAGGAACCGGGCGCAGGTCCCGAACGATCCCGAGCAGCGCGAGGACGCGGAGCAGCACGTACGTCACGTCGAGCTCCCACCAGCGGAACCCCTGCCGCACGGAGCCCGGGAAGTGGTGGTGGTTGTTGTGCCACCCCTCGCCGAGCGTCAGCAGCGCGAGCACCGGGTTGTTGCGGCTGTCGTCCGGCGTGTCGAACCGGCGCCACCCGACGAGGTGCGAGAGCGAGTTGATCGTGCACGTGGCGTGGAAGAGGACGACCGTCGAGACGAAGAAGCCCCAGACGAGCATCTGCGGGCCGCTCGTCCCGAGGGACGGACGGACGGCCTCCAACCACGCCCCGAAGCCCCAGCACGCGGCCGCGAAGAGCACGGGGACGATCAGGTCGAAGCGGTCGAGGAAGCGGAGCTCCGGGAACTTCGCGAGGTCGGGCACCTGCGACACGTCGGTCCTGAAGTTCTTCCGCGACGTGATCCAGCCCATGTGGCTCCACGCGAACCCGTGCAGCCGCACGCTGTGCGGATCGCCCTCGTGGTCGGAGTGGCGGTGATGGACGCGGTGGTGCGCCGCCCACCAGAGCGGTCCGCGCTGCACCGACGTGGCGCCGAGCACGGCGAACGCGAACTGCGCCGCGCGCGACGTGCGGAAGGTCCGGTGGCTGAAGTACCGGTGGTAGAAGCCGGTGATCGCGAACATCCGCACGACGTAGAGCGCGAGGGCGGTCCACAGCGCGGCGGCGCTGACGCCGACGGCGAACGCGAACAGGCAGGCCCCGTGCATCGCGAGGAACGGGACCACGCGGAGCCAGTCCGTGCGGCGGTCGTCCTCCTCGGGAACGGGCGCCGCCGGCTCCGCCCACGTGTCGAACCACCGGACCACGGACGTCAGCGGCGAACTCATCGGGCGGCCCCCGCGCGCGGCCGGAACAGGTAGTGCGAGACGAACCAGCGGTTCCCGCCGTCCCACCCGAAGAGCTCCTCGCACGCGATGAAGAAGACGCGCCACCGCTGGTACCAGGTCTCCGCGTGCGCGGCGCCGTACGCGTCGGCGAGCACTGGCATGGCCTCCGCGCGGCGCGCCTCGAGGTTCCGGAGCCACGCGAGCGCGGTCCGCGCGTAGTGGCGCCCGTTCTGGCGCCAGTGGGACACGATCTCCACGTCGCGCTGGAAGTAGAGGAGCAGGTCGTCGGACGGCATCTGCCCGCCGGTGAAGAAGTGGCGGGCCATCCAGTCTTCATCGCCGGCGCCGTCTGCGCCGCCGCCGTCGCCGTCCACCGTGAACGGGTACGCGAACTCGCGGTGCGTGAAGATGTGCACGAAGAGCAGCCCGTCCGGGCGGAGCCACGCCGCGATGCGCGCGAGCAGCGTCTCGTAGTTCCGCATGTGCTCGAACATCTCCACGGTGACCACGCGGTCGAAGCGCGCATCGGTCGCGAACGCGTTCATGTCGCAGGTGACGACGGTCAGGTTCCGGAGCCCCCTCCGCCCGGCCTCCGCGTCGATGTGCGCCTTCTGCGACTTCGAGTTGCTGACCGCGGTGATCCGCGACGCCGGGAAGCGCTCGGCCATCCAGAGGGAGAGCGAGCCCCAGCCGCAGCCGAGCTCGAGCACGTTCTGCCCGTCGGCGAGCCGGGCGCGTTCGCACGTGAGCGCGAGCATCGCCTCCTCGGCCGCGTCGAGCGTCGCCCCGCCGCCGGGCCAGTGGCACGAGCTGTACTTCCGCCGCGCGCCGAGCACGAGGCCGAAGAACGCGGCGGGGACCTCGTAGTGCTGCTCGTTCGCGGCGTGCGTCTGCACCGCGACGGGCGACGCGCGGAGGACCTCGCGCCACTCCATCAGCGCCGCGAGCTGCGCCTCGCAGTCGGCTTTCGTCTCGTCCCGCTCGCGCTTCGCGATGAGGGAGCGGACGCCGGCGCGCACGAGCGCCTCGGGGACGAGCCCCCGCTCGACGAACCGGAGGGCCGTGCTCATCGCGCTCCGCCCGCCCGGCGCGGGAACCACGGGAAGAACGCGCTCGTCTCCCGCTGGTACGCGCGGTAGTCCTCGCCGCGCGAACGGATCGCGCGCGCTTCCGTCGGGGGGATCCCCGTGACCTTCACGATGAGGAGGAGCATGAGCACCGGACCGCCGAGCGCGACCCACCCGTGCGGCCCGCCCGCCGCGAGCGCGGGCCATGCGAACCAGTGGAGCCACTCGAAGAAGTAGTTGGGGTGCCGAGAGTACCGCCAGAGACCTGTCCGGCACGCACGTCCTCGGTTCGCCGGATCCCGCCGCCACGCGGCGAGCTGCGCGTCGGCCGCGCGCGCGCCGAGGAGTGCCGTCAGCGCCACGCCGAGCGCGACCAGATCCCACGGAGACGGCGCCTCGTGCGGGTTCGAAGCCGCTACGAGGTGGGGCACCGAGAGGACCGCGACGAGCGCCGCCTGGAACAGGAAGAACGCGAGGAAGCGCGCCTCCGCACCGTCGCCCCATCGCGCGCGGAGCTCGGCGTAGCGGCCGTCCTCCGCATGCCCCGGGCGCGGCCGGATCCGGTCCGTCCAGAGGTGCCACGCGAGACGGATGGACCACGTGCCCGCGATCGCCGTGACGGCGCCGCGCCGCCACGGATGACCGTCGCCGGTGGCGGCGTACGCGACGCCCGCCGCGCCCATTGCGAGCGTCCAGCCGAGGTCCACGATGCCCGCGTCGCGCGTCCGCCGCTGCACGAGCCAGAGCGCCGCCATGAGCGCGGCCGATCCCGCGAGCACCCAGCCGATCCGTTCGTAGGGAACCATTCCGCCGAGATCCTCGCAGAGCCGTGGGCGGGCGCCATCGTGTCCGGGAGCCGCCCGAGCCCGGATCATTCGCGAGGGCTTCGCGCCTGGCCGAGCCCGCGGGCGCGCTGCTGCGTCGGAGCCCTTGACCGACTTGCCGAAGTCGCTCTGCGGTCTCCTTCTTGCATCGCATCCCGCGGATCTCGGCCAGGACAGTCTGTCGCCGGGCGACCGTCTGCGGAATCGACGTACGGTGCAGGCAGTCGCAGAGCTGGATGCCGTTCTCGCGCGAACCCTCGTGAATGATCCGGGCTCACCCCGCCGAACCCGCTCGCCCCGCGCAGGCTTCCAGAAGACCGGTTCCCGCCGCCGCGCGCGGCTCCGTCGCCGCGTGGTTCCGGCGGCACGGATGCGGCGGGACGGCGGCAGGCAGCCGCCGTAGGATGCCCCGGTGAGCGGCGGCGACGCGCCCATCGTCTGTACGGGGCTCGAGAAGACCTACCGGGACTTCTGGGGCCGCGCGGCGTTTCCCGCGCTCCGGGGCGTGGACCTCACGGTCGCACGCGGGGCGAGCCACGCGCTGCTCGGGCCGAACGGCTCGGGGAAGACGACGCTCCTCCGCATCCTCCTCGGGCTCATGCCGCCGACGCGCGGCGCCGCGCGGCTCTTCGGGCGCGACCCGGCGGAGCCCGCTGCGCGGCGGAAGGTCGGGTTCCTGCCCGAGCAGTCGTCGCTCCAGCCGTTCCTCACGTGCACGGAGACCGTGATGATCCACGCGGGTCTCCACGGCGCGTCGCGGAGCGAAGCGAAGGCGCGCGCGGCGGTGCTCCTCGACCGGATGGCCCTGACCGACGCCGCGAGGAAGAAGGCGCGGGAGCTCTCCCTCGGCATGCGGCGGCGGCTCGCGCTCGCCGTGGCGCTGGCGGGGCGGCCGGAGCTGCTCGTCCTCGACGAGCCGACGGCGGGGATGGACCCGATCGTCCGCGAGAGCGTCGTCGCGCTGTTCGTCGCGCACGTGAAGGCCGGCGGCACGCTGCTCGTCACGTCGCACCTGCTCGGGGACATCTCCGGGATCGCCGCCGACGCCACGCTGCTCGCGAACGGCGCGGTGGCGCGGACGGGCTCGCTCGACGACCTGCTGGTGCGGAAGGACCGCCGCGCGTACGTCGTCCAGGGCGGTCCGCAACTCGACGCGGCGGCCTGCGATGCGGCCGTGCGCGACGCGGCGGAGCGGTCCGGCGGACGCGTGGTCTCCGCGGGGCCGGAGCGCGCGACCATCGAGGACCTCTTCCTCGACACCTACCGGCGGGGGGGCGATGCGGGCGGCGCTGGCGGTCGCTGACGTCCGGTTCCGCGGCGCGTCCGCGGCGGGGCTCGCCGCGCTGGTGCCGGTGGGGTTCCTCGCCGGGTTCGCCGCCGCGAAGTGGGCGCCGGAGCTCCCGCCCGCGGCCCGCGCCGCGG
>JAJVHW010000010.1 GCA_022072415.1 Planctomycetota bacterium | reverse complement strand
GGGCGGCGGGTCGCGCCACGCGGGGACCTCGCCGCGCGCGGCGACGCGGGCCGACGGATGCGGAGGCGGGAACCGAGCGGGCCTGCGGACGAGCGCGAGCGGCAGCTCCCGGATCAGCACGCTCGACGTCTCGAGGTGGATGCGTTCGTGCTCGAATCCCAGGAAGAGCGCCCAGTGCGGCGAACGGTCGGTGACCGGCGGATGCCCGTCGGCGAGCGCGGGCGACCCGTCGATCAGACCCGACACGAGTTCGAAGACGCGGCGGCGGTACGCGCGGCACACGGAGAGGGCCGGCCACTCCATCTCGTTCTTCGAGAGGTCGTCCCAGCTCATCTCGTCCACGCCGGTCTCGAAGAGCTGCTCGAAGAGCGGGTCCAGCGGCTCGCGCACGAGCCCCGCGACGCGCAGCTTGTTCACGTACAGCGCGGCCGGGTGGACGTAGTAGAAGACCATCGGGTGGCGGAGCCCGTGGTACGGCGGGCGGTAGAACGCCTCCTCGGAAGCGAGTCCCGCGAAGAGGAGCTCGGTGAGCGCCCATCCGTTCTCGAAGTAGTCGCGGACCTCGCCGCGCGTGCAGTTCGCGAGGTCGGGGATCGGGAGCGCGCGCACGACTCCGTCGGCGCCGCGTCCGGGGCACTCCGGATCGTCGGGGTTCCGTCCGGTCCACCAGTCGGCCCCGCGCGGGAAGGCGACCGTCTCGCGCCCGAGGTTCGCGCGCCACGACTCCCCCGCGGCCGACGTCGGCGGCGCGAGAAGGTCCAGATTCGGGTTTCGGGAGCCTTCGTTCGTCACGGGGAGCACAGGGTACGCGGTCATTCCCGTCGGAACACGCGGGAGAGCGTCAGCCTTTCCGGAGAGCCGACTCCAGTGCCGCGTCCGGGACGTCGCGAGTCTCCGCGCCGGCCTCGCGGCGCGGAAGGACCATGCGCCGCCGCCCGCCCTCCGACTTCTTGTCGGCGCGCGTCCGCTCGACGAGGTCCGCCACGCGGAGCGACTCCGGAACGCCCGTGGGCAGCCCGAACGCGGAGAGCGCCGCGCGCGCGGCGTCCGTCACGTCCGGCCCGCTGAGCCCCTCGCCTTCCGCGACCCGGCACGCGACGACGGTCCCCGCCGCGACCGCCTCGCCGTGGAGCCACGTCCCGAAGCCGGCCTCGCGTTCGATCGCGTGGCCGACGGTGTGACCGAGGTTCAGGAGCGCGCGCCGCCCGGAGAGGTCGCGCTCGTCGCCCCGGACGTGGTCGAGCTTCACGCCGACGGCGAACGAGATCGCGTCCGCGAGCGCCGCGGGGTCGCGCGCGACGAGTCGGGGCGCGTCGGCCGCGAGCGAAGCCAGGCGGGGCCGGTCGGCGAGCAGCGCGCACTTCACGATCTCGGCGAACCCCGAGCGGAACTCGCGGTCCGGAAGCGTCGCGAGCGTGTCGGTGTCGGCGACGACCGCCGCGGGCATGTGCACCGCGCCGACGAGGTTCTTCCCGGCCGGGAGGTCGATGGCCGTCTTCCCGCCGACGGCGCTGTCGGACATGGCGAGCAGGGTCGTCGGCACGTGGACCAGCGGCACGCCGCGCATCCACGTCGCCGCCGCGAAGCCCGCGCTGTCGCCGACCGCCCCGCCGCCGAGCGCCACCACGGCCGACCTCCGGTCGAGCCGGTGCCCGCCGAAGAACTCCCACATGCGCTCGACCTCGCCGAGCGCCTTCGCCGCCTCGCCCGCGGGAAGCATGTGGACGTGGACCGTCACTCCCGCGCGCCGGAGCGACGATGCGCAGGCGTCGAGCCAGGGCGTCGCGGCGACGCCGAGGTCCGTCACGAGCGCCGCGAGCTTCGACGGCGCGGCCGCGGCGGTCAGGGCGCCGAGCTCCCGCAGCGCGCCCGCCCCGAGGACGTACGCGGCGCCGCCGTCGAGGCCGATCCGGCAGGTCAGGACCCGCCCTCCCCCGTCGTGACCCCGCGGCGCTGCCGCTCCGCCATCCTCTGCGCGTGCCGCGCCACCGCCGCCTCGCGCTCGCGCGCCGCCTTCCGCGACAGCACGATCCAGAGCGTCACGAGGAGCGGGACGCTCACGAGGACGATCCACAGCGCCACGGTGGCCCAGCTCACGACGCTCTTCCCGTAGGGGTCGATGACGGTCATCCTCGTCGCGACGAACACCGGCATCCAGTATGCGGAGCCCGGCTTGTCGCGGAGCTCGACGGCCCGGCGCTTGTAGAAGTAGCCCTCGGCCCAGACGACGAGGACCCCCTCCTTCACCGGGAACGCCGACGCGGGGAACGGCGAGAGGATCTGCACGTTCCGGCCCTTGTCGTCGGCCGCGAAGCCGCGCCAGACGTCCCGGACGTGGCCCGGGTTCTCGCGCTGCACGCCCTCCATCACGAACTGCCGGATCGACGGCGCGAGGCGCACGCGGAGGAGCTTCATGCGGAAGTCCTTCGGACGCTGCGCGGGGCCGGACATGTCCTCGACCGTCTCCGGACGGAGCTCGCCCGCCCTGACCTTCGCCGCGTAGCCCTCGGGGCCCATCGCCCGGAGGTGCGCGCAGAGGAGCCAGAACGCGTCGCCGTCGCTCCCGGGGAGCGACTGCGAGGCCTCGTAGGTCGAGTCGTCGATGGACGCGGCCCACGACGGGTCGATGGCCGGAACCGAAGGCGGAGGGAACGACGGGAGCACCGGCTGCGACGTGTGCACCACGAACGCGCTGCCGCCGTCCTTGCCGCCGTCGCGAGTCCCGCCCGGGGCGGGCGCGAGCTTCGCGAAGACGCCGCTCACGCGGATCCACCGCCCCGGCGCGACCTCGCCCGTCGGCTCCACGACCGACACGACGACCCACGGGTCCTTCCGGTCGTCCACCGCGCGCATCCGCCACGCGGGGCGCGGTCCGGAGGCGCCGGGGATCTCGATCGCATCGACCGACGTCACCTCGCAGAGCACGGAGACGAGCCTCCCGCGGCGCCCGCCCGGCTCGGCGCGCACGCGGTCCCGCTCCTCGAGTTCGCGGAACGCGTGGGGCGGCAGGTTCACGAGCGCGTTCCGCACGTCGTCCTCGCCGAACCGGAGGAGCCACTCGGGCTCGAGGTCGTCGCTCCGGTCGTCGATCTGCCGCCGCCCGGGCGTCGCGTACCACGCGGCGAGCGTGTCCTCGGTCTCCTTCGCGATGCCCTCGGGGTCCAGGCGCGGGAGATCCTCGTCGGGGACGAACTCGACCTTCGGTTCGCGGACGATCCGGTCCGGCTGGTCCGGAGGCGTCTCCTCCGGCGCGTTCGCGACGCGGCCGGCGAAGACCATCGCCAGCACGACCGCGACGAGGAGGACGATCATCCCCAGCGGGCCGACGCGGCTGAACGGCAGCCGCGGCGGCGCGCCGCGGAGCTGGGACCGGGGGTCGTTCGGATTCGAGACGCCGAAAGTCATGGGGACCTCCAGCGGGACTCGGACAGGCGTCACGGAGTGTACGCCCGCCTGCCGCGCCGTGGGGAAGGGACCGTCCCGAAGGTAGCAGGCGGCCCTCGCCGCCGCGCCTATCCTGCGGCGCGCGATGGGTTCCTTCCGCTCCTTCGACGAGGCGTTCGCGTGGCTCTCGTCGCGCACGAACTACGAGACGATGGCCGTCCAGCGCTACGACGAGCGCACGTACGGGATCGGACGGATGCGGCGGCTGCTCGCCGCGTGCGGACGGCCCGACCGCGCGTTCGCGACGGTCCAGGTCGTCGGGAGCAAGGGGAAGGGGAGCGCGTCGGCGGCGCTCGCGGCGGTGCTCGCCGCGTCGGGTCGGCGGACGGGGCTTTTCACGTCGCCGCACCTCGTCCACGCGCGGGAGCGGGTCCAGGCGAGCGGCGACGACGGCGCGTTCGCGCCGGTCCCCGACGACGCGATGCGCGACGCCCTCGCGTCGCTCGTCCCCCACGTGGACGCGGCGGCCGCCCGCGGCGAGCCGCTCACGTTCTTCGAGGTCCACACCGCGGCCGCGCTGCTCGCGTTCGCGGCGGAGTCCTGCGACGCCGCGGTGCTCGAGGCCGGGATGGGCGGACGCCTCGACGCGACGACCGCCGCCGATGCGCGGGGCGTCGTGCTCACGTCCGTCTCCCTCGACCACACGGCGCAGCTCGGACGGACGCGCGGCGCGATCGCGGCGGAGAAGGCGGCGGCGGCCCGTCGCGGACGTCCGTTCGTCTGCGGCGAGCCGGTCACGGGGCCGGTCGGATCCGCGGTGCGCGCCGCGTGCCGCGGATCCCGACTCCTCGCCGCGGGCCGCGACTTCCGCGTGTCCCGCGCGCGGACCTCGTTCGACCGAGCGACGGGGCGGTCGGAGACGACCTTCCGGCTGTCCCAGCAAGGGTTCGACGACCTCGATCTTGCGGTCCCGCTCCTCGGCGTGCATCAGGCGCGCAACGCCGCGCTCGCGGCCGTGGCGGCGCGCGTGATGCGGTTCGGCGGCCCGCGCATCTCCGACCATGCGATCCGAGAGGGCATCTCGCGGACGTCGATCCGCGCGCGCCTCGAAGCGCTCTCGACCGATCCGCTCGTCCTCGTGGACGGCGCGCACACGCCGGCCAGCTTCCGCGCGCTCGCCGCGTCGCTCCGCGCCGTGCTCCCCGGCGAGTGCATCGTGTGCGTGGTCGGGATGTCGTCCGACAAGGACATGCACGGCTCGCTCCGCGCATTGCGCGGGGTCGCCGCTCACGTCGTCGCGACGACCTCCGGCCAGCCGCGCGCCGCGTCTCCGGACGCCCTGGCCGCGCTCGCCCGCGCCGCAGGCCTCGCCGCGTCCGCCGCGCCGGACATCTCTTCCGCGCTCGCCGCCGCCCGCCGCCGCGCCCGCCGCATGGGCGTCGTCGTCGTGACGGGCAGCCTCTATCTCTGCGGCGCCGCGCTCGCCGCCGGTGGATCCCGCGCGGCGTCCCCCGCCGCGGGTAGCCTCGCCGCGTGGTGCGAAGGCCCGAGGACCTGAAGCCGCTGGGGTGGCGCGAGTGGATCGCGCTGCCGTCGATGGGCGTGCCCGCCATCAAGGTGAAGGTGGACACGGGCGCGCGGTCGTCGGCGCTGCACGCGTTCGACGTCGAGCACTTCACGCGCGACGGCGCGGCGTGGGTGCGGTTCACCGTGCATCCGTTCCAGGACGACGACCGGACCGTCATCCGCGCCGAGTGCCTGCTGCTCGGTCAGCGGGTGGTGCGGAGCTCCGCCGGGCACCAGGAGACGCGGCCCGTGGTCGCGGCGTCGGTGCGCATCGGCGACGTGTCGTTCGACACCGACGTCACGCTCACCAACCGGGATTCCATGGGCTTCCGCATGCTCCTCGGGCGGCAGGCGATCCGCGGGCGGTTCGTCGTGGACCCCGGACGGTCCTTCGTGCAGCCTCGCCCCTCCGGCGCCCCGGACGCGCCGGTGTCCGCGACTCCCGCCGCCGAATCCAGCCCGGCTCCCGTCCCGAGGTCCCCCGCTTGAAGATCGCCATCCTGTCCCGCGACGCGAAGCTCTACTCCACGTCGCGCCTCGTCGAGTCCGCGGAGAACCGCGGGCACGAGGTCCACGTCATCGACTACCTCCGCTGCTACATGAACATCACCTCGCACAACCCGCAGGTGATGTACCAGGGGCATCCGCTCGAGGGGTACGACGCGGTCATCCCGCGCATCGGCGCGCCGTACACCTTCTACGGCACGGCGGTCGTGCGTCAGTTCGAGATGGCGGGCGTGTTCTGCGCGAACGAGTCGCAGGCGATCAGCCGCTCGCGCGACAAGCTCCGATGCCTCCAGCTCCTCGCGCGGAAGGGCGTCGGCATCCCCGTCACGGCCGCGGCGGACTCGACGCGCGACATCGAGGGCCTCATGAAGATCGTGGGCGGCGCGCCCATGGTCATCAAGCTGGTCGAGGGCACGCAGGGGATCGGCGTCGTGCTCGCGGAGACCGACAAGGCGGCCGAGTCCGTGATCCAGGCGTTCCGCGGACTCTCCGCGAACATCCTCGTGCAGGAGTTCATCGAGGAGTCGAAGGGGTCCGACATCCGCTGCTTCGTCGTCGGCGGGAAGATCGTCGCCGCCATGCGCCGCCAGGGCCCGCCCGGCGAGTTCCGGTCGAACCTCCACCGCGGCGGCCACGCGGAGAAGATCAGGATCACCCCCGAGGAGCGCACCACCGCGGTGCGCGCCGCGAAGTGCATGGGCCTCAACATCGCCGGCGTGGACCTCCTCCGGAGCAACCACGGCCCGGTGGTGATGGAGGTCAACTCCTCCCCCGGCCTCGAGGGCATCGAGGGCGCGACCGGCGTGGACGTGGCCGGCCGCATCATGGAGTTCCTCGAGGGCAAGGCGAAGACCGGCGACACGCGCGACCGGATCGGCGTCTGACCCTGCCGGCCGCGCGACTTCGCGCGGCATGACGCAGCGAGTGCCCGGCACCGCGCGCGGCGCGTATCCGCAGGCAAGGGTGCGCGTCGGGGATCGCCGGTGCCGCTCCGTTGCTGCGCTGACCTGCGGCGGGACACATCGTCGTTTCGACGCAGAGTTCTGCCACAGATCTTGGCGCGAGCTCCGACCGATCGCGCTGTGGCAGATGTTCCCCGATCTGTGTGGATCCGAGGCGAGCGTGGACCCGAGAGACGACGTCAGTGATCGGTTGTCAGCACTCGACGCTGGCGGCCTGTGATCTCAGATCTTCGAAGGGTACGGAGTCGCCTTCCACGCTGAGCCCCGGTTCAACAGGGCCCTGGACGGCTGGATCGCCCCGGTGGTGCGAGCATGCAGGACGCTCCCGGTCCACCTCCGGCTGCGTCCATCACGCCGGACGTGGTTCGAGCGCGCAACGCACGGCTCGAACCAAGCGGTCGAACGACGGAACGCGGCTCCGCAGTTCGGAACGGGCCTCGGCGCGTTCGCGTCCGAACGCAAGCGCGTTGAGCACTCTGTCGCGCTCTTGGAGCCGCGGCTTTCGGATGACCGTTGTCGGTTCTCCGAGTACGACCCGCGCGGTCGTGAACACTGACTCGATGTTTCGATCGATCAGCCGCACGACGGCCGGACCGGTCCGCTCCCGGAGCGCGTTCCGGATCGACACAAGACATGCGTCCGCCGGCAACTCGCAGACCTGGTACGCACGATCGAGATCAAGGACCGCCATCACAGTTGCGCTGGAGTTCACATACTCCTTCGCGCGGCAGCCGTGGACCACCTTTTGGTTTCCGTTCATCGGGTGATGGACGATCCCCAGTTTCACCTCATCCGCGTAGATGCTCACGCCGAGGTCATCGGCGACGCAGGCTCGGACGAGCGATCCGGGACCGAACTCACGGACGACCTGCCCGCCGCCGATAGAGTCCTCCCAGAGCAGGACGACGCGCCTCACCTTGCCCTCAATCTCCCGCAGCGTGCGCTGGCCCGACGTCCGACACGACGGCTTCGATCCCCGCGGCGCGCATGGATCCGTAGCCGGCGTAGGTCGTCATCCACTTCGAGAGCTCGTCGGCATCGATCCGACGAAGGATGGTCCGCCGCTCCGGCAGCACCAGATCGCACACGAGGATCTGATCGGCCGGGCGCGAGAGCGCGTCGAGCAGACGGTCGGACTGCGTCGCGACCAGCACCGGGCAATCCTCGGCCGCCGCTTCTAGCATGCTCACCAAGCGTCCGATCAGGCCCGGATGCATGTGCAACTCCGGTTCATCGAGGACGAGCACTCTCCTCGAGACGGGGGCCAGCCGCAGCACGGTGACCATGTGGAGGAACGCAAGCTGGCCGTCCGAGATCGTGGACGCTGGCACGGTTCGTCCGCCGAACACGAATTCAATGGAGAGCGCACCCGTGGACGAGGCCGGAACGAGGACGTCGTCGAGGTCGTGGCCGAGGCCGAGCCGGAGCAGTTCCAGCGTCTCCCGCCAATGCGCGGCGACTCGCGCATTTCGCAGCGCGTGGACCGCGCTTGGAAGCCCTGCTCCGTGCAGCGGTACACGGTCGTGCTCGGAGAATCCGCGGAGGCTCTCAATCTCGCGCGCCGGAGACGAGGGGACTCCGCCTGCAGACGTCCAGAGCGGAGCGGTGCGGCAGCACACATGGACCTCGATGCCCGAGATCGTCTCGAGCAGCGTCCGCACCGCCGGTGCGAGCCCTGTGCACTTCGAACGGTTTAGACCGATCACGGTGTTGGCTGGGTGCCACTGAAGTCCGTGCTTTTCGCCGTGCCACCGCTCGATGCGCTCTCTGCTTCGAGTGAGGAACTCGCTCCCGCCTCGTGCGTGCATCGAGGTCATCCGCTCGCTCTCGATCAAGACGCCCAAACCGGTGGGATCCGACTCAACTGACACTTCGTAGCCGACCGTTCGGTCGTCCTTCAGTTGGACATCGAGCGCAATCCGCATTGGATTCTCCGGATCTCGGAGAAGGCGTCTGCGCCCGCCGTGCAGCGTGTCCAGCGAGTTCACGAACCCGGGCTCTCCCGCCTTCCTCAGGATCTCCATCGCTTCGATGATGGTGCTCTTGCCCGCCCCATTCTCGCCCACCAGCACGGTGAGTCCGCGCAGCGGAACGCTCACTTCGGCAAGCGTGCGCAATCCCTGGATGGTGATCGTCGCGCCGAGGGGGCGCTCCGCGTCTCGCGTCATGCCGGCACGATAGCACGCTGGGCGTCGGCAGGGCCATCCCGCAGCGGACGGGAAGCCGCTCCTGTCCAGCTACTTCTTCAGCAGCGGCAGGATCTCGCCGCCCCACTCGGCCGCGCGCTTCCGGCCGACGCCGGGGATCGCGGCGAGGGACTCCTCGTCGGCGGGGCGCAGGCGGGCGACCTCGAACATCGCGTAGTTCGGAAGGATGGCGAACGTCGTGCGGCGGCTCCGCTGGGACGCCTGGTTCCGCCACTCCTTCAGCGCGCCGAGACGGTGCTGCGCGTGGATGTCCATCCGCCGCTCGGGGTCGAGGGGCGGACGCGGGCGCGGCGGCGGGGCGCCGACGCGGCGGGCGTGCTCGACGGCGGCGACGAACTCCTTCGCCATGCGCCCCGCCACGTAGGCCGACACGCCCTTCACCGCGCGGACGTCGTCGGTGGTCTCGGGGAGCTTCTGCGCGAGGCGGAGGAGCGGCTCGCTGCCGATGACCTTGAAGAGCGGACGGTCGAGCCGCCGCGCGTGCTGCTCGCGGACGGCGAACATCCCGTGCAGAGCGGCCTGCTGCACCGGCGAGAGGTCCCGCGAGCCCTTGATGCGCGTCCAGTCGAACGGGTCGAACTCGCGCTGCTGCGGCTCGCGCTTCGCGAGGCGGTCGAACTCGATCGCGGCCTCCTCGAGGAGGTCCGCCTCCTCGAGCCGGCTGCGCTGGATCTCCATCAGGGGCACGAGGTACGCCACGTCGAGGTAGCAGTACTCGAGCTGGCGCTCGTCGAGGGGGCGCCGCCCCCAGTCGCAGTGCGTGTACGCCTTCTCGAGGACGACGCCGAAGAACCGCTCGACGAGGTCGCGGAGCGAGAGCTTCTCGTCGCCGAGGAGCTGGCTCGCCACCATCGTGTCGAAGACGTTCCGGAACGAGAACCCGAAGTCGCGGCGGAGACTCATCACGTCGAAGTCGGCGCCGTGGAAGACCTTCACCGAGCGATCGTCGGCGAACGCGCGGCCCAGCGGATCGAGCGGGCGCACCGCGAGCGGGTCCACGACCCACGCGTCGCCGGTCTCCGTCGCGAGCTGCACCAGGCACACCTTCTCGAAGAAGGAGTGCATGCTGTCCGCCTCGGTGTCCACGGCGATGGCGCGGGCGGTCTCGAGCCGGGGCGCGGAATCGGCGAGGTCCAGGTCCCGGTCCACGTACCGGAACCCCGGCAGACGGGGCGCCTCGGAGGTCATGGGGCGCGAGTCTACCGAGAGGGGGGCGGATCCCCCGTTCAACGCGCGGGGGCGGGTTCGGCCGTCCCG
Organism: Planctomycetota bacterium; assembly: GCA_022072415.1. GTDB lineage: Bacteria > Planctomycetota > JAJSAM01 > JAJSAM01 > JAJVHW01 > JAJVHW01. The sequence continues at coordinate 923 of JAJVHW010000010.1, read as the reverse complement.
GCGAGCCTGAGGAGCTGCAGCGTCTCCTCCCGGTCCACGGCCTCGACCGCCCAGTCGTCCCCGCCGTCGCCCTCGCCCGAGAGCGCGGTCCGGTCCGCCCGCTCGATGGCCGTCGCGTAGGCGGCCAGCGCGGCGTCGATCTCCCCCGCCCGTTCGAGGAGCTTCGCGAGCTCGAACGCCGGACGCCCGAGGAGCGGGCGCGCGGCCACGACGGCGGCGAGCTCGGCCCGAGCCTGCGCGGGGTTCGTCACCGCCAGCAGTTCGACCGCGCGGTGGAACCGGAGCTCGGGGGACTCGCCGATCTGCGCCTCGAGGGCGCGGTAGACCTCCTCCGCCTCGGCGAACTTCGCCTGCCGGGCCAGCGAACGGGCGATGCCGACCAGGGCGTCGCCGACGCTGCCCTTCCCGGCGCGCGCGCGGTCGAGCGCAGCCCGCGCGGCGAGGTGCTCGTCCTCGAGCCGCGAGACGAGCCACTCCCGGTGCATGGCGGCCTCGGCATCCCCCGGGTTCGCCGCGAGGGCGCGGGCGTACGCGTGGAGAGCCAGCGCGGCGTCGCCGGCGCTCGCGAGCATGTCCCCGTAGAGGATGCACGTCCGCGCGAGGCGCTCGCGGCAGTCCGTGGCGAGCGCCGGGTCGGCGCGCTGCGTCGCGAGCGGCTCGAGGAGCGCGATCGCGCCCTCGAACCGGACGACGTACCCGGGACCTTCCGGCGCAGCCATGAGCCGGGGGCCGTCGGCGGTCCACGCGTCGGCGGCGGCGACGACGACCTCGGGACGCACCTTCCGGCCCTCGGACGTCGCGACCGCGCGCTCGGCGCGGATCAACTGCTCGGCCACGTCCGCCGCGAACCCCACCTGGCCGAGCTGGCGCGCGGACCGCGCGAGCGCGGTCAGGGCGTCGGGGTCCTCCGGCGCGAGGCGGGC
>JAJVHW010000118.1 GCA_022072415.1 Planctomycetota bacterium | reverse complement strand
CAGCATGCGGGTCTCGGACTGGTAGGCGCTGAACACCGGGTGGGTCAGGAAGGCGGAGCTGCGCAGCTGCGCGGCCGGCAGCGCCTCCTGCACCAGGCTCTCGACGGCATCGAAGTCGGGCGCTGCGACGCCGCTGCCGAACACCGCCCACAGCGCCTCGACATCGGCGCGGCGGGTGGTCTCGTCGAGCGCGATGCCGACCGTGCCGGCGTCGATCTCGCGCAGGTTCATGCCCGCTGCGCGCGCGGCGGCATGCACCGCGGCGGCGTCGGCGACACGCACGGTGATCGTGTCGAAGAAGGCCGTCGTCGGCACGTCGATGACGAACGGCGCGCTGGAGACGCTGCTCGCGGCCGGCGGCATGTCGCTCGTCCGCACCGCGGTCGGCGACCGGCACATCGTGGCCGAGATGCGCGCGCGCGGACACGGACTCGGCGGCGAGCCGTCGGGGCACGTGATCCTGCCCGTGCGCGAGTCCGGCGCGCGCGGCGCGCCGCTGCTCACCGGCGACGGACTCCGCGCGGCGCTCGCGTTCCTGCGCTGCATGAAGGACGAGGGGCTCGCCGCGTCGGCGGTCCCCGGCGGGTATCGCGCGTGGCCGCAGGAGATCCGGTCGCTCGTGACCGACGGACGCCCGCCGCTCGCGTCGCTCGCTCGCACCTCGGCCGCGATCTCCGCGGCGGAGGCGTCGCTCGGCGCGTCGGGCCGCGTGGTCGTGCGGTGGAGCGGCACCGAGCCCAAGCTCCGGATCATGGTGGAGGCGGGCACGCCGGCGGCGCTCCGCGCGGCGATGGACCCGATCGTGGCGGCCGTGCGGGAGGAGGCGGGCGGACGATGATCGCACTGGCGTTCGACACGAGCGGCGCCGTGGGCACCGTGGCGGTGCTCCGGGCCGACGGCCCGGGCGCGCCGCAGAGCGTCCTCGCGGAGGAGACGATCGGCGCCGGCATGCGGCGCGGCGTGGACCTCTTCCCGGCGATGGAGCGTGCGCTTCGCCGCGCCCGAGTCTCGCCGCGCGAGATCGACGTGGTCGCCGTGGGCACCGGGCCCGGCAGCTACACGGGTCTCCGCGTCGGCGTCACCGCGGCGCGGGCGTTCGCGTATGCGTGCGGCGCGGCGCTCCTCGGCGTCCCGAGCTGCGACGCGTGGGCCGACGGGGCGGACGGAAGCGCGCCCGGCGAGGACCGCCTCGCCGTGGTCCTCGACTCGCAGGCGGGCCCCGTCTACTTCGCGCTCTTCGAGCGCCGCGGCGCGGACGAGCCGTGGGTCCGCACCGAGGGCCCGGAGATCCTCGCCGCAGCCGACGCCGCCGCGCGCATCCCGCAGGGAACCCGCCTCGTCGGCGACGGACCCGCCGCGAACCCCGGCGTCTTCGCCGCCCCGCGACAGGGATCTCCGGACCACGCCGGAGCCGTCCACATCGCCCGCCGCGCCGTGGCGCGCGCGCTCCGCGGCGAGCGCGACGCGATCGAGTCCGTCACGCCGCTCTACCTCCGCACGCCCGCGTACAGGGAGCAGACCCATGGATGATCTCGACCCCGTCGCCCCGGACGCCGCTGCGGACCCCGCGGCCGCGGACGCGGCGGACACGTCGCTCCAGGACCTCGACCACCGCGCGCGCGTGTGGGCCGAGATCGACCTCGACGCGCTCACGCACAACTTCCACGCGATCCGGAGCCGCGTGCCGCAGCACGTCCGCGTGCTGGCGGTGCTCAAGGCCGACGCGTACGGGCACGGCGCGGTGATCGTGGCGCGGAAGCTCGAGCAGCTCGGGGTCGGGATGATCGGCGTCGGCGACTCCCGCGAGGCGCTGGAGCTCCGCGAGGCGGGAATCCGCGCGCCGATCCTGATCCTCGGCGCGATCGTCCCCGGCGAGATGGAGGCGGTCGTCCGGAACGACGTCGCGTCGTGCATCCACTCGCAGGAGCGGGCGGGGATGCTCTCCCGCGTCGCGCGCGCGCTCGGCACGAAGGCGCGCGTGCACGTGAAGGTGGACACGGGGATGGGCCGCCTCGGCGTGTCGCCGTCGGTCGCGCGGCAGCTCACGGTGTCGATCGCGCGCGATCCGCACCTCGTCCTCGACGGCGTCTGCACGCACTACGGGAGCGCGGCGTCGCCGGTGCCGTTCCACACGTCGGAGCAGCTCGGTCAATTCGTGAAGCTGATCGAGGAGATCCGCGCGGAGGGCGTGAACCCCGGGATCGTCCACGCGAGCAACTCGGCCGCCGTCTTCTCCACGCTGCGCGAGCACTTCGACATGGTGCGCACGGGCCTCGGGCTCCTCGGCGTCGATCCGGGGAACCTCCCCGTCGGCGAGAGCCCCCTCCGCCCCGTGATGAGCCTCCGCACGCAGATCGTGTTCCTGAAGGACCTGCCCCCGTCGTCGCCCGTGGGCTACAACCGCACCCACGTCACCCGCCGCCGCACGCGCGCGGCCGTGATCGCGGCGGGCTACAGCGACGGCATCCCGTACGCGCTCGGGAACCGCTCCTACATGCTCGTCCGCGGCGAACGCGCGCCGATCCTCGGCGCCGTGTCGATGGACTACACGACGCTCGACGTCTCCGACATCCCGGGCGTCTCGACAGGCGACGAGGTCACCATCGTCGGCCTCTCCGGGAAGCGCCGGATCCGCATGGAAGACCTCGCCCGCGTCATCGGCACGATCCCGTACGAGATCCCCACCCGCCTCGGCCGCCGCGTCGCCCGCGTGCCGGTGGGGACGTAGGGTAGCTCCGGCGCTCCGTCCGCGTAGCCTGACGGCACCTTGCGGTTCGCCCGGAAGTCCGCCATCGCCGCCGCCGCGACCGCGCTCGTCGCGGGGTCGGCGTATCTCGTGGTCACGAGCGACGCGTTCGTGAAGCGGATGGTGCGGAGCCTCCTCGCGCAGACGGTGCGCGGGCCGGCGACGGTGGAGAGCGCCACGTTCGGGTTCCTCGACGGGCTCGAGGTGCGCGGCGTCGAGGTGCGGGATCCGTACGCGCCGCAGGCGGCGCCGGTGCTGCGCGTGGAGACGGTGCGGGCGGACTACGGGCTCTTCGCGCTCGGCGGCGGGCCCCGCGTCACCGCGGTGCGGCTCGAGAACCCCGAGGTGCGGCTCCGGCGCGGGCCCGGCGGCGAGCTGACGGTCGCGTCGCTCGTGCAGCTCCCGCAGAGCGAGGGCGGCGCGCCGCCGCCGGCGATCGACGTGGCGGGCGGGCGCGTGGTGTACGAGGACGCGGAACTCGTGCGCGGCGAGCCGTTCGTGCTGCGCGCGGTGCGGCTCTCGCTCCGCGACGCGGGCGACGGGTCGATCTCGGCGAGCGGCGCAGGGAAGTCCGACGAGCTCGGCGACGTCACGATCGGCGCGAACCTCCGTCCCGACGGGGGCGCGGAGGTCCACGCGCAGTGCGGCAAGGTGGACGTCGGGCGCCGGCTCGCGTCGCGCGTGAACCTCCCCGCGGCGCGCGTCGTCGAGGACCTCGCGCCCCAGGGGAGCGCGGGATTCTCGGTGGACGTGGAGTTCGCCGCCGGGAAGCCGCCGGAGCTCCGGATCGGGCTCGACCTGCGCGACGTCGTGCTCTCCGCCACGGCGCCGGGTTCGCGGCCGGGCGACGCGCCGCCCGCGCCCGTCGAGATCCGGATCGTCCGCGGCCGCGCGGTGCTCCGCGGGAGCGAGATCGCGCTCGAGGGCCTCGAGGCGCACGCGCTCGGCGCGGAGATCACGGCGTCCGGCGCGCTCCGCGGACTCGACGGCGCGGCGGAGGTGGACGTCCGGGCCGACCTGAAGGGACTCTCCGTGGGCGACCGGCTCGCGCCGTTCTCCCCGGCGGCGGTGCGCGACATCCTCGCGGCCTACGGGATCCGAGGCACGCTCGACGCGCACGGCACGCTCCGCGGCCCGCTCGAGCGCCCCGTGGTCGTCGCGGAGGCGATGATCTCGGGCGGCCGCGCGTGCTACGAGGGCCGCGGGGCGGCGTTCGACGAGCCGGGCTTCCCCTGGGAGGTGACGCACCTCGACGCGGCCGTGTCGTGGGACGGCTCGCGGTTCGTGCGCATCGTCGGGAGCGGACGCCACGGCGCGTCGCCCGTGAAGGTGAACGGGCACCTCGACTACGCGGCCGGCGAGGAGATCCCGGAGATCGAGATCGTCGCGGAGGACGTGCCCCTCGACGCGGATCTGAAGGCCGGCTTCCGCGACGGAGGCGACGCGTTCTTCGCGCAATGGGGCCCGTCGGGCACGGCGCGGAGAGTCACCGTGCGCGTGATCCGCGACCCCCACACCGACGGGACGCACGGCGCCGCGACCGACATCGACGTGGAGCTCGACGGCCGCGCGAACTTCCGCCCGAGCCTGTTCCCGGCCGAGGTCCGCAGCGTGTCGGGGCGCGTGACGGTGTCCGCGGCGGACGCCGTGTCCCGCCGGCGCGAGGTCGTGCGGCTCCGCGACGTCCGCGGACTCGGCGACGGCTTCACGATCGCCGTGGACGGTTCGGTGGACACCGACCGCGACGGGTCGCGCGAGGACATCGACGTCCGCGCCGAGGTCTCGGACTTCGCGCGCGCGTTCCGCGACGCGCTCCTCGCGCCGTCGTCGCGCGTGCCGCCCGACGTGAAGCGGATCGTCGGAGAGCTGCGCCCCGCGGGCGCCGCAGCCGTCCACGTGCAGCTCGCCGGGAGTCCGGACCGGCGGAGCGACCGGGTCGCGGCCGAGCTCCGGGGGCTCTCCGTGGAGCGCCTGCCGGCGCTTCCGCTCGCGCTCTCGGGAGTGACCGGACGCCTCGGCGTGGACGGCGACGAGCTCCGCTTCGGCGATCTCCGCGGCCGCCTGCTCGACACGGAGTTCGCGGCCGACGGACGCCTCCTCGGGCTCTCGTCGGAGATCGACACGGACTTCCGCGTGACGGCGCCGCACCTCCCCCTCGGCGAGCCGCTCCGCCGCGCGCTCGGCGCGCTCGCCGAACGCGCCTCGGGCGTGTGGGACCACCTCCGCCCCGTCGGCGGCGACGGCGTGCTCGGCACGCGCGCCGACGCGGTCGTGGTGCTCGCGCCGCGCGGCTCCGAGACGCCGCTCCACGTCACGCTCGACCGGATCCGCGGCCCGCTGCTCCCGCTCGGCCTCGAGTTCGACTGCACGGGCGGCTCGCTGGTGTTCGACGGACGGACCGCGGAGATCCGCGACCTCGACGCGTCGATCGGCGCGGCGACGGTGGTCGTGAAGCGCGCCGTCTACGATCTCGCGGAAGGCTCGCTCCGCGCGTCGGCGCGCATGAAGTCGCTCCGGTTCCCGGAGGACGTGGAGAGCCTCCTCTCCGCGGCGGCGGCCGAGCGCATCCGCGCCGCGATGCCGCGGCGGAACCTCGACACGGGCGGGCTGTCGATCGAATGGAACGACGCGCTGCGCACGCTCTCGTGGCACGGGCAGCTCGACGTGCGCCCGCGCGGCGAGGACCCGCCGGACGAGGACCCGGGCTTCGCGCCGGCGGGGACCGTCGCCATGCGCGAGTGCCGGATCGCGATGCCGGCGGCGGGCCCCGCCACTTTCGCGGCCGACCTTCTGTTCGACCGCTTCCGCATGATCGCGGGCGTTCCGGTGGACGAGTACACGGGCGTGCTGCTCGTCGAGGGGGCGCTCCCGCACGACGGCGCGCGGATGACGCTCTCCGCGAAGACGCCGCCGGACGATCGCTCCGTGGTGCGCGCCGCGGGGTACACGTTCAGCGACGCGACCGTGGACCTCGGGCTCCGCAACGAAGGCGTGCGGCTCGAGTTCGCGTCGCGCCTCTGCGGCGGCGACTTCACCGCGCGCCTCGTCCCCGGCGGGCCGAACGTCGCCTTCGCGGGGTCGCTCGCGCTCCGTCGCGCGGACCTCTCGCAGATGACGGGCTCCGGCGACGTGAAGGGCACCGTCACCGCCGCCGACGTCACGTTCCGGAACCCCACGGGCCGCGCGGAGGATCTGGTCGGGCGGGTCGAGGCGTCGGTCAGCGACGGCGACCTCGTGCGGTTCCCCGTCATCTCCGCGATCCTGAACCTGATCCCCGGCGCCGGGAAGCTCGACCAGGGGCGGCTGGTCGGCGACATCGCGGGGCGGACCGTCCGGCTCCGCGAACTCACGATCACGGGCCCGGTCCTCGCGATCGAGACGCCGAACGACCGAGGCGCGGGATGGGTCACCTTCGACGGACGGACGGACCTGGTCCTCCAGCCGACGACGCGCGGCGGCATCCCCCTCCTCGGACCGCTCTGGTCGGCGACGCTCGGGACGCTCTACCGCGTGAGGGTCACCGGGACGCTCCGGGAGCCCGTGGTGGGCGCGGCGCCCGGCGCGTCGGCGAGCGAGGGGCCGGGGGACGCATCGGCCCCGGCGCCGTCCGTGCCCGTCGTGCCCGACACACCCGACGCTCCCGACGCTTCCGAGGATGCGGAGTGACGCCTTCCGGGTTTCGATCTACCGCGCCGCGGCTGTGTTTCCGACAATGACCCCGTGAACCTCCACGCAGCGATCCTCGCGGGCGGCTCGGGCACGCGCTTCTGGCCGGCCTCGACCGCGCGCGTCCCGAAGCAGTTCCTCCCGCTCTCCGGCGGGCTCCCGATGCTCCGCGAGAGCTTCGAGCGTCTCGCGCCGATCGTTCCTCCGGAGCGGATCTGCGTGGTCACCGCGCGGGCGACCGAGAACGACGTCCGCGCGCTCCTGCCGGAACTGCCCGCACCGAACGTCCTCGGCGAACCCGCGGCGCGGAACACCGCGGCCGCCTGCACGCTCGCGGCGCTCTGGGCGAAGCGGCTGGACCCGGACGCGACGCTCGTGACCGTGCCGTCCGACCACCTGACGCAGCCCGCCGAGGCTCTCCGCGCCGCCGTGTCCGCCGCCGCCGAACGCGCCGACGCGGCGGGGACGCTCGTCACGCTGGGACTCCGCCCGACGCACGCGGCGACGGGGTTCGGGTGGATCAAGCTCGGCGGGGAACGGGCGTCGGTCGGCGGGCACGCCGTGCACGTCGTGGACCGGTTCGTCGAGAAGCCGGACCGCAAGCGCGCGGAGCAGTTCCTCGCGGGCGGCGGACACCTCTGGAACCTCGGCATGTTCGCGTGGCGCGCCGCGGCGTTCCTCGCCGACGTGGAGCGGCACCTGCCCGAGACGTGGCGGAAGCTCGCCGCGGTCGCCCCGCGGATGGGCGTCCCCGGCGGCGACCGCGCGCTCGCCGACGCGTACGCGTCGATCCCGTCGATCTCGGTCGATCACGGCGTGATGGAGAAGGCGGCCGCCGCGGGCCGCGTCGAGTGCCTCCCGTGCGACTTCACGTGGGACGACATGGGCTCCTTCGCCGCGTGCGGTCGGCACGTGCCGAAGGACGCGCAGGGCAACGCCGCGGTCGGGACGCTGCTCGCGCTCGAGTCGGGCGGCAACATCACGTGGGCGGACGACGGGCACATGACCGCGCTCCTCGGCGTGAACGACCTGATCGTCGTCCACGCCCACGGCGTGACCCTCGTCGCCCCCCGCGCCCGGGCGGAGGAAGTGAAGAAGCTGGTGGACGCCCTCGGGCCCGCCGGGCTCGAGCGCTTCCGCTGACGGCGCGCCGTCCGGAGCGAAAACGCGCTCTCCGCGGCCCCGCGGGCGATGATCCGCCGCATGGAACCGCGCGCCCTCGCCATCGACTTCGGGACGAAGCGCGTCGGCATCGCCGTGAGCGACTCCCTCGGCATCGCCGCGACGCCGGTCGAGGTGATCGAGGGCCGCACGCCCGACCAGGTGGCCGACCGCGTGGCGTTCCTCGCGAAGGACCGCGGGGTCGCCGTGCTCGTGGTCGGGATGCCCGCCAACATGGACGGGAGCGTCCACAAGTCGGCGGCGTCCGTCCGGCAGCGCGCCGAGCAGTGCGCGAAGAAGTGCGGCCTCCCCGTCGAGTACGTGGACGAACGGCTGACGACCATGGAAGCCGAGCGCCACCTCCGCGAGGCCGGCCAGACCCGCGCGTGGCGGAAGGAACGCATCGACCGCGTCGCCGCCGCCCTGATCCTCCAGTCCTGGCTCACCTCCCGCCGCGCCGCCCGGGCGCGGACCGAGGCCGGAATCCCCCCGGGGCCGGAAGAGACGTAGCCGCGGACGGCGTCACCGCCCCCCCGACCCCCGGAAATCCCGCGCCGGGGGCCCCCTGCGCCCGTAGCGTCCTCCGTTCGACCCGCGAGGCGGCACGGTGCTGCGCGCGAGGCGGCTGTCTCACCCCGGCCGGAGGCCGGATCGGAGCGAAGAGGACATGCGGATTCCCGCGGACAAGAAGACCGAGGTCATCAAGACGTACGGGCGCGACAAGAAGGACACCGGCTCCACCGAGGTCCAGGTCGCCCTCCTGACCACCCGGATCCGCCAGCTCACGGATCACCTGAAGTCGCACAAGAAGGACTTCTCCGCCCGGCGGGGGCTCCTCGTGCTGGTCGGGCGCCGGTCGCGGCTGCTCAAGTACATGAGCGGGTCGGACCGTCAGGCCTACATGACCCTGATCCAGAAGCTGGGCATCCGTTCGTAGCGTGATTTTCAACGAGGCGAGGCGCCTCACTGCCGGAACCGGCCGGATGCCGGTCCAGCGGAGCTCCCGGATGGAGACTCCGTACGCAGCGCCCGCCTGCGCAGCATGCGCACAGAGTGGCCCCGATCGCGGGCCGCAGCGTCCGCCCGGGCGCAGGGGGGAAGCCCCCGTCGGGCATGGAGGTTCCCTATGGCTCACGTGGTGAGCACCACCTGCGGTTCGCAGGAGATCAAGTTCGAGACCGGCCGGCTGGCGAAGATCGCAAGCGGCGCGTGCCTCGTCACATGCGGCGACAACGTCACGTTCGCCGCCGTCGCGGACGGCACGCCGCCGGCGCACCTGGACTTCTTCCCGCTCACGATGGACTACCGCGAGAAGATGTACGCGGACGGCTCCGTCCCCGGCGGCTTCTTCAAGCGCGAGGGGCGTCCGTCGGAGAAGGAGACGCTCACGATGCGTCTCATGGACCGCCCGATCCGCCCCCTCTTCCCGGAGGGCTACAAGCGCGACGTGCAGATCCAGGCGATGGCGCTGTCGTCGGACCAGGAGTTCGACCACGACGTCCTCGCGGTGAACGCGGCCTCGGCCGCCCTCGCCGTGTCGTCGCTGCCCTGGAACGGGCCGGTCGGCGCGGTCCGCATCGGCCGGGTGGACGGCGCGTGGGTCGTGAACCCCACGCTCACCCAGCGGAAGACGAGCCAGCTCGACCTGGTGGTCGTCGGCACGTCGAAGGCCATCACGATGGTCGAGGCGTCGGCGAAGGAGATCCCCGAGGCCGACATGGTCGAGGCCCTCGAGATCGCCCACGCCGAGATCCGGAAGCTCTGCGCCGCCCAGGAGGAGCTCGTCCGGCTCGGCGGGAAGACCAAGGTCCCGTTCGCGGGCCTCGCCGAGGACGCGGCGCTCCGCTCCTCGATGGAGTCGAAGTACGCGGCGTGGCTCGAGGACGTGCACCGCACGCCCGGCACGAAGCTCGTCCGCAACGCGGCCCACAAGGACGCGATGAAGAAGATCCTCGAGGAGAACACCCCGAAGGAGGGCGAGCCCGCCGCGATCGCCGAGCGCATCGCGATGGTCAAGCGCTACGCCGAGGAGATCAGCGAGAAGGTCTTCCGGAAGATCTGCCTCTCGGGGACGCGATACGACGGCCGCAAGTCCGACGAGATCCGCGCGATCGAGATCGAGGTCGGCGTCCTCCCCCGCGCCCACGGCTCCGCGATCTTCCAGCGCGGCGAGACCCAGGCGCTCGTGGTCGCCACCCTCGGCACGAAGCTCGACGAGCAGCTCATCGAGGGGCTCCACGAGACGTACCACCGCAAGTTCATGCTCCACTACAACTTCCCCAACTTCTCGGTCGGCGAGACGAAGCCCATCCGCGGCCCCTCCCGCCGCGAGATCGGCCACGGGAAGCTCGGTGAGCGCGCGATCGAGGCGATCCTCCCGCCCCACGACGAGTTCCCGTACACGATCCGGATCGTGTCCGAGATCCTCGAGTCGAACGGTTCGTCGTCGATGGCGACCGTGTGCGGCGGGACCCTGGCGCTCATGGACGCCGGCGTGAAGATCAGCCAGCCGGTGGCGGGCATCGCCATGGGCCTCGTCGTCAGCGACGACGGGAAGAAGGACGTCATCCTGACCGACATCGCGGGCAAGGAGGACGCCTGGGGCGACATGGACTTCAAGGTCGCCGGGACCCAGCGCGGCATCACCGCGCTGCAGATGGACATCAAGATCGACGGCGTGTCGAGCGAGCTCCTCAGCCGCGCGCTGGAGCAGGCTCGCAACGCCCGCATCTCGCTCCTGAAGCACATGCTCGGCGCCCTGCGCCGTCCGCGCGCCGAGATCAGCAAGTTCGCCCCGCGCATGGAGAAGATCCAGATCCCGAAGGACAAGATCGGCGCGCTGATCGGTCCGGGCGGGAAGACGATCCGCGCGCTCCAGGAGCAGTTCAAGACCACGATCGCGGTCGATGACGAGGGTGTCGTCCTCGTCTACGCCGTGAACGGCGACACGATCAAGCAGTGCAAGGAGGCCATCGAGGGCCTGACCGGCAACGTCGAGATCGGCCGCATCTACGACGGCAAGGTCATCTCCATCAAGGAGTTCGGCGCGTTCGTCGAGATGGGCGTCGGGCTGGAAGGCCTGGTGCACGTCAGCGAGCTCGACGACGGCTACGTCGCCAACCCCGAGGACGTGGTCCAGCTCGGCGACATGGTCAAGGTGAAGGTCGTCCACGTGGACCCGGCCGGGAAGATCAAGCTCTCCAGGAAGGCCGTGATCCGCGAGGAGAAGGGCCTCCCGGTCGAGCCGTACGAGCCCCCGCAGCGCCGCGACCGCGGCGACCGTGGCGGGCGCGGCGGCGACCGTCGGGGCGGTGGCGGCGGTC
>JAJVHW010000117.1 GCA_022072415.1 Planctomycetota bacterium | reverse complement strand
CCGCGATCGGGCCCGCGCTCGTGACGGCGGTCGGGCCGTCCGCCCTGCTGCGGGCGGGGACCGCGGTCCTGCCGCCTCGGCCCCTGAGGGCGCGGGCCGCGGGCCGGGCGCTCGGTTCGCTCGAGGCGTTCGGGCAGCTTCGCCTCGGGGAGGGACTCGAAGAGCTGGTCGATCGTCTTCGGCGCCTCGGGAACGGCCGGGGCGGCGTCCGCGGACGGCTCGGACGCGCCGGACGCGGGGTCGTCGGGGTCGTCCGGATCGTCGTCGGGGAAGTTCATCACGGGGAGCGGCCGCTTCGCGACGAGGCGCTTCTTCATCTTCCGTGCGCGGCGGTCCTCGGACCGGCGCTGGCCGGGGAACATCTCCGGGCTCGCGGGGGCGATCTCCGCGGTCGGCACTTCGCCCGTCGCGGGCTCGGCCGCGGGAGACGAAGGGAGCGGCGCACCTGCCGCGCCGTTCGCGCCGCTCACGCCTTCCGCGGCGAGAGCCGCGGCTGCGGCGTCGGCGGCGGCCTTGACGGACCGCTCCACCAGGTCGAGCCCGAGGTCCTGGTCCGGCTCCTGCGCGAGCTCCACGACCAGTCGGCGGCCCTGAAGCTCCTTCGGCGCGGAGAGGAGCCGCACGCGGCGGCGGTACCGCCACGAGAGGAAGTCGCCGTGCAGCGTCTGCCGGGCGCCCTCGGCGTCGAGGTCGGTGACTGCCGGGTGCGGGCGCGGCGCCTCCTCGTAGTACGTGCACTTCCGGCCGAGGAAGAGCGGGCAGTCGAGCATGTGGAACACGCCGAGCTCGTTCAGGCAGAGATCGGTGGCGACGGGCGCGTCGCGCTCGCGGTCGCCCTTCTTGTGGAGGTTGTGGACGCACGTCTCGGGCGCCGCGACGGACGCGGCCGCGGCCGCGGGGGCGGCGGGCCTGACGGTCGGCGTCGGGGTTCCGTAGTCGGTCACGGGAGGCCGACGATACCGCGCGACGCGGGCGGGAACGCCGGAGGAACCCGGCGGGATAACCCGGATCATTCACGAGGCTTCGCGCCTGGCCGAGCCCGCGGGCGCGCTGCTGCGTCGGAGCCCTTGACCGACTTGCCGAAGTCGCTCTGCGGTCTCCTCCTTGCATCGCATCCCGCGGCTCTCGGCCAGGACAGACCGTCGCCGCGTGGACGATCGCGAAATCGACGTACAGTATCGACGTACAGCGCAGGCAGTCCGCGAGTTGGATGCCGTTCTCGCGCGAACTCTCGTGAATGATCCGGGTTCACACCGAGACGCGCCCGTGAGCGGTGACGCTGTCGTCAGCGGTGACGTGATCGTCATGGCGCCGTCCGCCCCGGCGGGCCGGGACCGCATTCCTCCCGGGGGAGCCGCGGCGGGCACCTACGATCTCCGCCCGTGAGCACGGCCGGCGTTTCCCCGCCGCACCCCGCGCCGCCCGACGGCGCCCCCGTCGGCGGAGGCAGGAACGCGACCAAGTCCCGCGTCTACCGCGGGCCGTGCGGCGGCGTGGACTGCGCGATCAAGCGCTGCGAGGGCGGCGGGTGGATCGCGCGGTGGCTCTTCCGGCGCGAGCGCGAGATGCGCCGCACGATGCCCGCGCTCCGGTGCGTGCCGCGCTTCGTCGAGGCCGGCCGGGACTCGTTCTCCGCCGAGTGGGCCGACGGGAAGCACCTCTTCGACCACCGGTGGTCCGGACTCTCGCCCGCTCAGATCGACGCCTTCCGCGCGGCCGTGGCGGAACTCCACGCCGCGGGCTACGCCCACGGGGACTTCGGGCGGCACGACGTGATCTTCCGGAGCGACGGCACCGTGGCGCTCCTCGACTTCGCGACCGCGGTCGGACCGGGCGCGCCGCCTCTCCTCTGGCGGATCCTCCTGCCGCTGTGGAAGCGCATGGACGTCCGGAGGATGGAGCGTCTCTGCCGCCGCTACCGCCGCATGTTCGAGAAGCGCGCGAGGCAGCGCGCGGCGAAGGCCGCTTCAGCCCGCGAAGATGGATGAGTGGTACGCGAGCGCGGCGAAGAGCGCGGAGAGGAAGAGCACCATGAAGATCTCCTCGTTCTTCCCGAAGTTCGCCCACTTCCAGGAGCCCCGCGCGTCCTCGTACGGCGTGAGGCGCGGGAAGATCGACGGAACGGACTCGAAGTACCGGCGGTACGGCGCGCCGTGCATCTTCTCGAGCCGCTTGGGCTCCGTCCGCTCCTTCCGCGGCAGGTAGAAGAAGAAGAAGACGACGACACCGGCCCCGAGCACGATCAGGTTCGCGTAGTTCGGCATGCGCGCTGCGATGGCCACGCCCGAGAGGATGAGGAGCCGCCCGAGGTAGAGCGGGTTCCGCACGAACCGGTACGGGCCGCCGGTGATGAGCTCCTTCGTCTTGACGAGGTAGCCCGCCGCCCAGATGCGGAGCGACTCGCCGAGCACCGCGAGCACCAGCCCCGCGGTCCACTCCTCGGGAGACGGCCGGCCGAGCCACGCGAGCGCGACCGCCAGCGCCCACACGACGGCGAGGCGGAGCACGCCGAGCGCCTTGTTGCGGCTGCGCGGTTCGTCGGCCGCGTCCTTCTCGTCGTGCCCGGTCATGCGTGCGCTCGTCCTCCGAAGCGGACGAGGATAGACCCGCCCCCCGGGGGCCGCCCGAAGATCGGCCGTCGCCGCGGTGCGTAGGCTGTCCTCGTGCGTTTCGGATCCGTCATCGTCGCGCTCGCGCTCTCCGCAGCCTGCGGCAGCGGCGCCGCGGAACGCAGGCCGGCGACGCGTCCGGGTCCGCACGCCGGTACGTTGCGGATCTGCGGCGAGGACGTGCCCTGCGGCGTCGCCGTCGTGGCCCCCGACGACCCCCGCGGCTTCGACGGCGCCGCGGAGACGTGCCGCTTGACACCGGGACGCGCCGAGCCGAAGGCCCCGGCGCCGGGGTGCGAGGGCGTCCGGCGCTACGGCGAGCGGCCGGGGGCGCCCGGGGGCAGGTGGACCCTCGGCACGCTCCGCGAGCGGATCGACCAGGTCGTCCTCCACTACGACGCGGCGGTCACGTCGTCGCGGTGCTTCGAGGTGCTCCACGACGAGCGCGGCCTCTCGTGCCACTTCCTCCTCGACGTGGACGGCACGCTCTTCCAGACGCTCGACCTCTCCCTCCGCGCCCGCCACGCCACCGTCTCGAACGACCGTTCGATCGGCGTCGAGATCGCGCACGTCGGCGCGTTCGACCGGGAATCGGCCTTCAAGGGGCTCTACGCGTACGCCCCCGAGGGCCTCGTTCTCGCGATCCCCGCGCGCCTCCGCCCGCCGCCGCCCGGCACGTTCCGCCCGGCGCGGCCGCACTGGATCCGCGGGACCATCCACGGCCGCGCGCTGATGCAGCCCGACTTCACCGCCGCGCAATACGAGACGCTCCGCGCGCTCCTCGCATCCCTCCGCGCCACGTTCCCGCGGATCGCGGCCGACGCGCCCCGCGACGCCTCCGGCCGGGTCCTCGAGACCGCGCTGCCGCCGGAGCAGCTCGCCGCGTTCCGCGGCGTGCTCGGGCACTTCCACGTCACGCGGGACAAGATCGACCCGGGCCCCGCGTTCGACTGGGAGCGGGTGGTCAGGTAGCTCGGATCAGACCCCCGCGCGGGATGCGGAGCGAGCGACCATGTCGCGGAGAAATTCCGGTGCGAAGTCCGCGCCGTTCGGCCAGGAAAGCGACGCTCCCACGCCCAGTCGAAAGCCGCCGAAGTAGGCCACGTCCCTCAGCGGCTCGAACACCTCCCCGACGATCTCCTCCGCGAGGTCCGCCTCGCCGCTGAGCCCGTCGGAGAAGCGGAGCCACACGCGATGTCCGCCGAGGTGGCGAGCTTCGAGCACACGGACGATCCCGGGGTGCGTTTCCATTCCAATCACTCCAAGGGCGCGATCGGACGCAGCGGGCGGCTCTCGCGCGCAAGCCGCCAGTCTTCGATCAGTTCGTCGCGATGCTCGGACAGCCAGTCAAGCACGTGGCGGAGCGCCCGAGGCGGGAATCGCCCGGCGACGACGCCGGTCTCGATCTCGACCACGATCTCGTAATCGCCGTACTCCGCGTGGAAGTGTGGCGGCGCATGATCCCGATAGTACATCCGGATCACGATCCCCAGGAAGCGGCTGAGTTCCGGCACGACCGCCCAGTCTAGCCGTCCGGGAGCTATCGGCGTCGCTTCAGCACGTCGGCTAGGACCGACGATTCGTCGGGGAACTGGCCGGTGGCGAGCTTCGAGTAGACGAGCGCCCCGTCCACGGTGACCTCGAAGCAGCCGCCCTTGCCGGGCACGAGCTCGAGGCCGGAGCAGTTGCGCTTCAGGTTGGTGACGAGCAGGTCGGCCAGGCTCACGGCCTGGGGCTCGTAGTTTCACATCGAGCAGTATTCGATCCGGATCTTCATGCGGACAAGCGTACCGCGGCGCGCGGCGCGCCGCCTCGGAAACGCCGCGGAGGCGAGGCGCGTTCGGTAGCTTCGCGGCATGGCGGCTCCCGACCTGATCGTGTGCGGCGCGCGCGTGCTCGGCGTGCCGGGCGCGGACGCGGTGGCCGTCGCCGGGGAGCGGATCGATGCGGTCGGTTCGCGCGCGGGGATGCTCGCCCTCCGCGGACCGGACACGATGGTGATCGACCGGCCGCGGGCGCTCGTCCTCCCGGGGCTCCACGACGCGCACGCGCACCTCGTCCCGCTCGCGACGGCCCGGAGCGAGACCGACCTGCACGGGAAGCGCCTCGACGGGATCCGCGATCTCGTCGCCGCCGCGGCGGCGCGGAAGGAGCCGGGGCGCTGGATCGTCGGCCGCGGGTTCGATCCGGAGCTGTTCCGCGGGAGCGGCGAGACGGCGAGGTCGCTCCTCGACCGCGCCGCGCCGCGGAACCCCGTGCTCCTCCGGAGCCACGACTACCACGCCGTCGCGCTCAATTCGGCGGGGATGACGGCGACGGGGTTCCTGCCGCATCCGCCCGAGATGGACGGCGGCGTCGTGGATGCCGACGCGGCCGGCGCGCCGACGGGGATCCTCCGCGAGACCTCCGCGATGGCGGCCTCGGCGCTCGTCCACGACGTGACCGACGCGGAACTCGCGCTCGCCGTGGCCGCCGCCGTGGGGGCGATGCACCGCACGGGGCTCGCCGTGCTCCACGACATGAGCGGATCCCGGCAGCACGGGATCCTCCGCCGCCTCGACGAAGCGGGCGCTCTCGGCATCGACGTGCTCGCGACCGTGTCGCCGGAGGACGTCGGCGACCGCGCGCTCCGCGAGCCGGGGCGGCAGTTCCGCGTGGTCGGGATGAAGACCTTCCTCGACGGCGCGCTCGGTTCCCGCACGGCGCACCTGCTCGAACCGTACGAGGGCGAGCCGTGCCACTGCGGCGTGGAGGTGCTTGCTCGCGAGGCCGCGGCCGAGGCCGTGCGGCGCGCGGCGGCGGAAGGGCTCCCCTCGTACCTGCACGCGATCGGCGACGCTGCGGTGCGCACCGCACTGGACGTGCTCTCCGCCGACCGCACGGCCGGCGCCGCGCATCCGCGGCACCGGATCGAGCATGCGCAGATGATCCACCCCGACGACCTCCCGCGCTTCGCGGCGAACGGCATCGCCGCGTCGATGCAGCCCGTCCACATCGCGCTCGACGCGCCGCTCGTCCACCGCCACTGGGGCGCGCGCTCGGCAGAGGCGTTCCCGGTGCGACGGCTCCTCGACTCGGGGGCGACGGTGGCGTTCGGGTCCGACGCGCCGATCGAGACGTTCGACGTGGCCGAGGGGATCGCGTGCGCGACGTCCCGCACCGGCCGCGACGGCACGCGGCTCCACCCCGAGGAGTCGGTCTCGACCGCGGAGGCGCTGCTCGCCTACACGGCGGGCGCGGCGCACGCGGCCGGAGTCGAGCGGGACTTCGGCGCGATCCGGCGGGGCGCGGTCGCGAGCCTCACGGTGCTCTCCGAGGACGTGGCGTCGCACGCGGGAGCCGTGGCGGATCTCGGCGTCGTGGCGACCGTCGTGCGGGGCCGCGTGATGCACCTGGTGGAGCGATGAGCGGGCTTCACCCGGCCCACCGCGACCATCCGCGGACGCTCCGCTCGAACCGCTACGTCTACGCGGTGCTCTCGCGCCGCGCCGGCGGGATCTCGATCGGCGTGAACCTCTCGCCGCACAAGCGCTGCAACTTCGACTGCACGTACTGCCAGGTGGACCGCCGCACGCCGGGGCCGGAGCAGACGGTGGACCTCGACGTGCTCCGCACCGAGCTCCGCGCGGCGTTCGCCGATGCCGTGAGCGGCGCGCTCGTCTCGGAGCCGCGCTTCGCGGGCGCGGATCCGGCGCAGCGCGTCGTCGCCGACGTGGCGTTCTCGGGCGACGGCGAGCCGACGGCCGAGCCGTGGTTCCCGGAGGCCGCGCGGATCGCGGCCGAGGAGCGCGATCGCGCGGAGCTGACGGCGCTCCCCGTGCGGCTCATCACGAACGCCACGGCGCTCCATGCGCGGCCGGTCGCGGAGGCGCTCCGGTTCCTCGACGCGCACGGGCTCGACGTGTGGGCGAAGCTCGACGCGGGGACGGAGCCGTACTACCGCCTCGTGGACCGCACGGCGGTCCCGTTCGACCGCGTGCTCGCGAACCTGCTCGCATGCGGCCGCGAACGGACCCTCACGATCCAGACGCTCTTCGCGAAGCACCACGGCGAGGGGCCGTCGGACGACGAGCTCCGCGCGTGGGCCGGGCGGCTCCGCGATCTCCGCGCGGGCGGCGCGTCGATCGGCTGGGTGCAGGTGCACACCGTGTCGCGTCCGCCGGCGGAGAGCTTCGTGCAGCCGCTCGCGCTCGAGGACGTCGAGCGCGCCGCCGACCTCGCGCGCGCCGCGCTCCCCGGGACGCGGGTCGTCGCGTACCGGGGAGCCGCGTGAGCGCCTCGCCGCGGCGCGGGATGGGCGCCGCCGCTCTGCTCGTGTCCGCGGCCACGATGGTGTCGCGCGTGCTCGGCCTCGTGCGCGAGCAGGTGTTCGCGATCCTCTTCGGCGCGTCGATGGGCCCCTGGGCCGACGCCTACGGAGCCGGGTTCCGCATCCCGAACCTCCTCCGCGACCTCTTCGCGGAGGGCGCGCTCTCCGCGGCGTTCGTGCCGACGTTCGCGCAGCGGATGCAGCGGGAGGGGCGCGAGGCCGCGTTCGCCCTGGCGAACGTGGTGATCGGCGCGGTGCTCGTGGTGGTGAGCGGGATCACGGTGGCGGGGATCCTCGGCGCGCCGTGGATCGTGCGCCTGCTCGCGCCGGGGTTCGAGGAGGTGCCGGGGAAGACGGACCTCGCCGTGGAGCTCACGCGGATCATGATGCCGTTCCTTCCGCTCGTGTCGCTCGCCGCGGTCGCGATGGGGCAGCTCAACGCGCAGGAGCGGTTCGGGATCCCCGCGCTCGCGGCGGCGACGTTCAACGTGGTCGCGATCGCGGCGGGCGCGGCGATGCACGTCCTCGGCTGGCCGCCGGAGAAGGCGGTGGTCGGCTGGTCGGTCGCGACGCTCCTCGGCGGGTTCGCGCAGATCGCGGTGCAGGTGCCGTCGCTCCGGCGCACGGGCTTCCGCTTCCGCCCGCGCATCGACTGGAAGGACCCCGGGCTCCGCAGGATCGCGATGCTCATGGCGCCCGCGACCGCGGGCGTCGCGGCGACGCAGGTGAACATCTTCGTGAACACGTCGTTCGCGTCGGAGGTGCCGGGCGCGGTGACGTGGCTCGGCGTCGCCTTCCGGCTGATGCAGCTCCCGATCGGCGTTTTCGGCGTCGCGGTGGCCACGGTCGCGGCGACGCGCTTCGCGACCGACGCGGCGGGCGACGGCGCGGAGCCGCGCGCGGCGACCCTCTCCCCCACGATGTCGCGGGGGCTCCGCCTCGTCGCGTTCCTGACCGTCCCCTGCACGCTCGGCCTCGCGGCGCTCGCGGTGCCGATCGTGCGGCTCCTCTACGAGTACGGGCAGTTCGTCCCCGCCGACACCGAGGGCGCGGCGCGCTGCGTCGTGATGTACGGGATCGGGCTCTACTGCTACGCCGCGGTCAAGGTCGTCGCGCCCGCGTTCTACGCGCTCGGGAAGTCGCGCGTGCCGCTCGTCGCGTCGGTCGCGGCGGTGGCGGCGAACGTGGCGCTCAACTTCGCGCTCTTCCCGGTGCTCTCGTACGAGGGGCTCGCGCTCGGGACCTCGGTCGCGGCGACGGCGAACTTCGCGGTGCTCGTGTCCGCGTTCCGGCGGATGGCGGGGCCCGTGGGCGGCCGCGCCCTCGCGGCGCAGTTCGCGAAGGTGGCGGTCGCCGGCGCTCTCTGCGCGGGGACCGCGTGGTGGATCCACGGCGTGCTCGCGGGCTCCGTCGGCACCGCGTCGGGAGCGGCGCGCGTCGGCGCGGTGCTCCCGGCGATCCTCGCGGGCGGCGCGGTCTACGTCGCTCTGTGCCGCGTCCTCCGCGTCGAGGAACTCGACGAGCTCGGGGCGAAGATCGCGGCGCGGCTCGGGCGGAAGTAGCCTGGGTGCATGCCGCATACACAGGACCTCTTCGCCGCCGTCGCCGCGCTCCGCGCGCGGGGCGAGCCGGCCGCCATGGCCACCGTGATCGCCACGCGCGGTTCGGCGCCCGCGCGGAGCGCGATGTCGATGCTCGTGCTCGCCGACGGCCGGACGCTCGGCACCGTGGGCGGCGGAGCCGTCGAGGAGGGGATCCGGAAGCTCGGACTCGAGGCCATCGCCGCCGAGGAGTGCCGGCGCGGCACGTTCGAGATCGGCACCGAGGCGGCCGACGACTCCGAGATGATCTGCGGCGGCGCCGTGGAGGTGTTCGTGCAGCCCCTCACCGTTCCCACCTGCTACGTGATCGGCGCGGGCCACCTCGCGTCGGCGGTCGCCCCCGTCGCGGCGGTCGCGGGGTTCCGCGTGGTCGTGGCCGACGACCGGAAGACCCACGCCGACCGGGCGCGGTTCCCGGACGCGGCCGACGTCCGCTCCGCCCCCTTCGACGAACTCCTCGCCGCCCTCGTCGCCGGCATGAACGCGGCGTCGTACTGCGTGATCGTGACCCGGAGCCACCGCATGGACGAGCGCGCCGCGCTGGCGTGCCTCCGGAGCCCGGCGCGGTACGTGGGGATGATCGGAAGCTCGAACAAGGTGAAGACCTGCCGGGCGTACCTCGCGGCCGAGGGGCTCCCCGTCCGCCGGATCAGGGACCTCCGGGCCCCGATCGGGCTCGACGTGGGCGCCCGCACCCACGGCGAGATCGCCGTGGCGATCGTGGCCGAGATGGTGCGGACGCGCCGGCAGGCCTGAGAAATCCCGGGCCGACGCCTCTCCCGCGCGGCGGGGGATGCTAGGCTCTCCCTCGCCTGATCCGTCTCCCGACACCCCGGTCGCGCCGCGTGCCACGCCGATTTGACTCGCCCGCGACCGGAGCGACTTCCTAGGATCGCCGTTTCCGGCCGGGGCCGCCCCGTCCCCACGCCGCCGGAACGCGAAGGAGAGACAGGCCCATGGATCGCTTCCGCCTCACGGCTTCGGCTGCCGCGCTCGTCCCTGCGGCCGCCCTTCTGGTCGCGCTGTCCGCCCCCGCCTTCGCGGGCGACATCATCTACCAGACCTCCGGCAACCCGGTCGGCAACCCGAAGGCCGGGAACCCGCCGGCGCAGGGCGACTTCGACGCCAGCGAGGCCGAGGTGCTCGACTGGACGATCGAGAAGGTCACCTACCGCCTGCCGGGCGTCCCGCCGCAGGAACTGCCCTCGGCCAAGGTGCGCACCATCGCGTTCGATCCGCGGAACGTCCCGGCGGACCTCCGCAACGGCAAGGCGGCGCTCGACCGCGGCGACTTCGAGGCGGCGGCGCGCTTCCTCGAGAAGGCCGGCGGCGCGACGCAGGCGTGGGCCAAGGCGGAGGCGGCGTTCCTCCTCGCCGACATCCCCTACCTCGAGGGCGACGCGGCGGCGGCGGAGAAGTCCCTCGCGGGCTTCAAGTCCGCGCACCCGAAGTCCCGCTGGGTCGGGACCGCGTCCGAGCACCGCGCCCGCGCGCTCCTCGCCCTGAACAAGCCCGAGGACGCCAAGGGCGAGTTCTCGGCCATGAAGAAGCTCCCCGGCGCGACGGACGACCTCCTCGTCGAGGCCGACTTCTGGCTCGTCTGGATCGACGAGCAGGTCGCCGCGGCGAAGAACGACGCGACGGGCCTCGGGAACGCCGCGAAGGGCTACGAGGCGATCATCACGAAGCTCCAGGGCCGCGCGTCGATGGACGCGCTGCTCCGCCGCGCCCAGATCGGCCGCGCCGCGTGCCTGACCGCCATGGGCCGCGCGCCCGAGGCGAAGGACGCGCTGAAGAAGGTGATCGCGGACTCGAACGACTTCCGCGTCCTCGCCGGCGCGTGGAACAAGCTCGGGCTCGCCACGCTCCGCGCCGCGGGCGCCGACAAGGCGCAGATGAAGGAAGCGCTCCTCTGCTGGCTCCGCGTCATCACGCTCTACGGCGAGACGCCGGGCGCCGAGGAGGACAAGGCCGAGGCCCACTACCAGGCCGGGTGCCTCTTCCGCGACCTGAAGGAGATGGGTCCGGACTGGGTCCAGCGCGCCCAGCGCGAGTGGAAGGACTGCATCGACAACCACCCGGGCACGGTGTGGGCGAAGAAGTCCGCCGAGGCCCGCGTCGGGCGCTGAGAATCCGCCCCGGCATCAACGGGTCCCCCTCCGACGGTCGATGATTCGGACGTGACCCCGCGCGGACCCGCGCCGGGGCCGCCCGGATGTCCTTCCGCCTCGCCATCGAAGACGGTCCCCACGTGCGCCTCCTCGAGGTGCGCGGCGCGCGGACCACGGTCGGATCGGGGCGCCTCTGCCGTCTCCGCCTCGCCGCACCGGGGGTCGCGCGCCGCCACGCGGTGCTCGCGCACGGCACGGGTCCGGACGGTCCGCACCTGTCGGTGACCGCGACCGGCGGCGCCGCGCTCCGCGTGGACGGGATCGAGCGCGCGACGGCGGCCCTCGCGAAGGGCTCCGCGATCCGGATCGGCGGCGCCACGCTGACCGTACTCGAGATCGCCGCGCCCGCGGCCGACGAGAACGCGGCGCACGGCCCGCTCCCCGGCCCCCCGCCGTCCGCGCCGGCACCCGCATCCGCCACTGCGCCCC
>JAJVHW010000069.1 GCA_022072415.1 Planctomycetota bacterium | reverse complement strand
GGCGGACGGACGGGACGGCGCGGAGTCCCCCGCCGCCGGCGCCGGTGCGGGCGGGGGCGCCGCGGCCTCCGCGGAGTCGGAGCGGGACCTTCCGGTCGGGGACGGGAGCTTGGACATGAGGAGGAGAGTCGCCTCGGTTCGTGAAGTCCGCGTGAATCCGCGGGGAGACCCGGGATGATGCGGGACCGGATCGGGGTTCGTCAGGACGAGGTGACCATGATCCGGATTCCCCCGGCCGTGCTCGCGGCGCTGGCGTGTCTCGCCTCGGGAGCCTGTTCGGGCTCCGTCGAGGCGCCGCGCGCAGGCTCGTCTCCGCCCCCGTCCGCCCCCGCCGAGGAGGCCCCCGTGACCGCTCCCGACACCCCTGCGCCTTCCCCGTTCCGCACCGAGCTCGCCACCTTCGCGGGCGGCTGCTACTGGTGCGTCGAGGCCGTCTTCGAACAGGTCCCCGGCGTGATCGACGCGCGCTCCGGGTTCATGGGCGGACACGCGAAGTCCCCCACGTACGACGAGGTCTGCATGGGCGGCACCGGCCACGCGGAGGTGGTGCAGGTGCGCTTCGACCCGTCGAAGGTGACCTACGCGGCGCTCCTCGACTGGTTCTGGCGCTGCCACGACCCGACGACGCTCGACCGCCAGGGCGCCGACGTGGGCGACCAGTACCGCTCCGCGATCTTCGTCCACGACGACGCGCAGCGGAAGGCCGCGGTCGAGTCGATGAAGTCCGCGCAGGCGGACTTCGACGACCCGATCGTCACGCAGATCGCCGACGCGTCGGACTTCCACGAGGCGCCGAAGAAGCACCAGGACTTCTACGGCGCGAACCGCGAGTACGGCTACTGCCGCGCGGTCATCCGCCCGAAGCTGAAGAAGCTGGGGCTGAAGGAGTAAGCTGCGCGCGGAGCTTCCGCAGCCGCTCGAGTCGTTGTTCCGTCTCGGCGAGGCGGTCGCGCTCGGCCTGGACGACCTCGGGCTTCGCGCGGGAGACGAACGACTCGGCGGAGAGCTTCGCCCGCGACGCCGCGGCGGACTGCTCGGCCTTCGCGAGTTCCTTGTCGAGGCGCGCGCGTTCGGCCGCGACGTCGATCTTGCCCTCGAGGTCGATGCAGACGTCGGCGAACGGCAGCACCTGCGATGCGTTCGAAGCGGGAGGCGCGAGGTCGCGGCCGACCTTCAGCGACGACGCGAGCGCGAGGCGGAGCACCTGCGGCTCGAGGTTCGAGAGCGGTTCCACGAGAGACGCGGAGGCGGCGCCGTTCGGGATCACCCGCACGTCCACCCGCGCCTTGTCCGACACGCCGCTCTCCTTGCGGAGGTTCCGCACGGCGCGGACGACGGACTGCACGGCGCCGATCGACGCGCACGCCTCGTCGTCGCGGAACGTCTCCTCGCCCCACGCGGCCTTCGCGAGGTGCGACGGATCGCCGTGCCACGGGCGGAGCGCGGCCCACACCTCCTCGGTGACGTGCGGCGCGACCGGGTGGAGGAGCTTCACGATCCCGCAGAGGACGTGGAGCAGCGTGCCGCGCACCGACTCGTCCTGCGCGCCCGGCTCGAGCCGCGGCTTCGCGAGCTCGAGGTACCAGTCGCAGAACGTGTCCCACGTGAACGCGTAGATCGTCTCCGCGGCCACGTTGAAGCGGTGCTCGCGGATCGCGCGGGTCACGGTCTCGTGCGTCTTCGCGAACTCCGCGCGGATCCAGCGGTCCTCGAGGCGCAGTTCGGGCTCCGAGGCCGACGGCGACCAGCCCGCGAGCGCCTTCGTCTGCACGAAGCGCGCGGCGTTCCAGACCTTGTTCACGAAGTTCCGGCCCATCTCGAACCGCTTCGGGTCGAGCTTCACGTCCTGCCCCTCGGTGGTCAGGTAGACCAGCGTGAAGCGCATCGCGTCGGCGCCGTACTGCTCGATCACGTCGATCGGGTCGATGCCGTTCCCGAGGGACTTCGACATGCGCCGCCCCTGCGCGTCGAGCACCGTGGCGTGGATGTAGCACGTCGCGAACGGGTTCCGCTTCTCCGGCGGGAGGTGGTCGAGGAACTCGTGCCCCGCCATCACCATGCGCGCGACCCAGAGATAGATGATGTCCCGCGCGGTCGAGAGGAACTGCGTCGGATAGAAGGTCTCGAGGTCCTCGGTGCGCTTCGGCCAGCCGAGCGTCGCGAACGGCCAGAGCCAGGACGACGCCCACGTGTCGAGCACGTCCTCGTCCTGCCGCACGACGGGCTTCCCCGTCACGGGGTGCGGCGCGCCGGCGGCGAGGTCGGTCCGCGACGCGGCGGGCACGCCGTCCTCGTCGTACCAGACGGGGATGCGGTGCCCCCACCAGAGCTGGCGGCTGATGCACCAGTCGCGGACCGACCCGAGCCAGTCGAGGTACACCTTCGTCCAGCGCTCGGGCACGATGCGGAGGCGCCCCGACTTCACCGCGTCGATCGCGGGAACGGCGAGCGGCTGCATGCGCACGAACCACTGCTCGGAGATCAGCGGCTCGATGGACGACTTGCTGCGGTCGGACACCGCGACGTTGTGCTCCACGTCGGTCACGCCGTCGAGGAGGCCCTCCGCCTCCAGCGCCTCCACGATCGCCGCGCGCGCCTTCTCGCGCGTGAGCCCGGCGAAGCGGCCGCCGAGTTCGTTGACCGTGCCGTCCTTGTTCAGCATGGAGAGGACGGGCAGGTTGAAACGCTTCCCGCGCTCGTAGTCGGCGGGGTCGTGTCCCGGCGTCGTCTTGACGGCGCCGGTGCCGAACCCGCGCTCGACCGTCTCGTCGCCGACCACCGGGATCTCGCGGCCGACGAGCGGCAGCACGAGCGTGCGCCCGACGAGGTCCTTCCAGCGTTCGTCCTCGGGGTGCACGGCCACGCCGGTGTCCGCGAGCATCGTCTCGGGGCGCGTGGTCGCGACGGTCACGAACCTCCCCGGCTCGCCCTTCACGGGGTAGCGGATGCGCCAGAGCTTCCCCTTCTGCGCCACGTACTCGATCTCGTCGTCGGAGACCGCGGTGCGGAGCACGCAGTCCCAGTTGACGAGGTACGCGCCGCGGTAGACGAGCCCCTTCTCGAAGAGCCGCACGAACGCCTCGCGGACGGCGGCGGAGAGGTCCTCGTCCATCGTGAACTTCGTGCGCGTCCAGTCCACGGAGGCGCCCATGCGCCGGAGCTGGAAGAGGATGCGGTCGCCGTACTGCTGCTTCCAGGCCCACACCTCGGCGAGGAACGCCTCCCGGCCCATCTCCTCGCGCTTCAGCTTCCGCTCGAGGTAGAGCTTCTTCTCGACGACGGCCTGCGTGGCGATGCCCGCGTGGTCCGTCCCGGGCACCCAGAGCGTCTCGTACCCGTGCATGCGGTGGAAGCGCACGAGCACGTCCTGGAGCGTGTTGTTGAGCGCGTGCCCCATGTGGAGCGAGCCGGTGACGTTCGGCGGCGGGATCATCACCGTGAACGTCTTCCCCGCGCGGGCGGCCGGCGACCGCGCGTCGGCGGTGTTGACCTCGGCGGCCCAGACCTCGATCCACTTCGGCTCGACCGTCTGGGGGTCGTAGCGGGTCCCCTCGGCGGGGGTTTCGGCGTCGTTCCGGGGCGTGTCTGAGGACGTCATCCCGCGTTTCTATCGCAGCGGACGCCCGGCGCGGGACTTCGGCCGCGGGGAGGTCCTCGCGGAATCCCGGATCCCGCTGGCTGTCCGGGGGGCAGGGTCGGGTATGCTCCGGGCCGCAGGAGAGCCCCGTTTCCCGATGCGATTTGCGGTCGCTGCGGGAGCGGAGGTCGGAGCCGGCAGGAGTCACGCCCGGTTTCCGCACGCACACGCGCGCTCTCCCGAACCCGCCGCGGATGTACGCCCGAGCCGTCGCACGCTCGCGCCGCAACTCCCGCGAATCCCGCGCTTCCCGCCCGCGCCGTCACCCGCGCGGACTCGCCAAGGGGAAGACGTCTCTCCTCAATTCGTTCAACCAGCCGTCCTGCAAACCGTCCTGCAAACCGTTCTGCGACCCGTTCTGCAAGCCGTCCTGCAAACCGTTCTGCGACCCGTTCTGCAAGCCGTTCTGCAAGCCGTTCTGCAAGCCGTTCTGCAAGCCGTTCTGCAAGCCGTTCTGCAAGCCGTTCCGCAAGCCGTTCCGCGTTCCCCGCAGCCCAGCACCCCCGCACCCAGGAGGACCCGCACGATGTTCCGCCGCCGGACCGACCCGCACGACCGACGCCCCACCCGCGCCGCGCGCTTCGTCCGCTCGGCGGCGAGTTGCCTCGTGGCGCTCGCCTGCCTGCCGTGGCTCGCCCCTGCGGCCGCCGTGGCCCAGGACGCCCCCCCGGCGGGCGTCGGAACGCGGGCGCCGTCGGGATCGAAGATCAACGCCGAGGTCGGCAACATCATCGAGAACGCCGACGACTCCGACGTCTACGAGTTCGACGGCTTCTCCGGTCAGACCGTGTCGGTCGCCGTGAAGCGCGGGAAGGTCGGCGCCCTCGTCCCCGAGATCACCCTCTTCCGCCCCGACGGCTCCGAAGTCTTCCCGGCGGACGGCGTCGTCTTCAAGCCGGCGCACGGGCCCACGCTGAAGCCCCCCGCGACGCGGAAGGCGACGTTCGCGCTCGACACGAGCGGCACATGGACCGTGCGCGTGCGCGGCGCGTACCCGACGGCCGAGTTCGACGGCGACGACCCGAACACGACGCCCGTCGAGGACGGGTACCTCGGGTTCGACTACCCCGCCGGTCGCACCACCGGGACGTACACGTACTCGGTGAAGCTGACGCCGTACACCGGCTTCAAGCTGAAGAACGTGGTGCCGGACGCGAGCGGCCAGTACCGGTTCGCGATCCCCTCCGCCGCAGGCGGCACGGTCTCCGCGAAGTTGAAGTGGTCGGGGACGGCTCCGACCTTCCTCTCCGCCACGGGCCCCGACGGCGCCGCACTCGCGGGATTCTCCGGCTCCGTCAACCTCGGCGCGTCGTCCGGCTCCATCGCCCCGGTCGTCCTTCCGGTGAATTCCGGCGCCGGGGCCACGGTCGTCACGCTCCAGCTTCCCGCGGGCGCGACGCCCCCGGGGAAGTTCGCGTTCGCGGCGAAGTACGCGCCGCCGCGCGACGCGCCGAAGGCGATGAAGACGACCTTCGACAAGGAAGAGCCGTTCATCACGCAGATCAATCCCGCGCGAGGCGGCCCCGGGACGATCCTCACGGTCGTCGGCGGGCGCCTCTTCGACAGCGGCGCGCCGGGCGGCACGCCGCGCGTGCGCCTCGGCCGGAACGCGTACCTGACGAACACGTCGATCACCTCGAACAACACC
The DNA here is from genome assembly GCA_022072415.1 of Planctomycetota bacterium. Classification (GTDB taxonomy): domain Bacteria; phylum Planctomycetota; class JAJSAM01; order JAJSAM01; family JAJVHW01; genus JAJVHW01. Next base: position 6,101 of record JAJVHW010000069.1, on the reverse strand, counting down.
GTGATCTTCGGCACCGTCCCCGCGGGCGTCCCCGCCGACGGGGACCTGCACGTCGTCCTCGAGAGCTCGGCGGGTCAGGCGCACGTGATGGGCGACGGCTTCCGCCGCGTGCCGCCGCCGACCGTGACGTCGATCGACCCGGTGGTCGGCCCCGACAGCGGCGGGTTCACGATCACGATCCACGGAGCCGACTTCAGCACGACTCCGGGGGACCTGGTCCCGATCATCGACGGGAACGAGTTCGCATTCAGCCTCGGGTCGGTGGTCGTGACGCCGACGTCCTTCTCCTTCACGATGCCCGTCTGGCCCGCCGGCCTGTACACGTTCGGGCTGAAGGACAAGACGTCCGGACTCTCCGACAACCTCGGGCTCAACTCCTTCGAGTTCACCGTGGGAGCGGCGATCAGCCGCGTGACGCCGGGCCTGATCCCGGTGACCGGCGGCGAGGTGATGACCATCTCCGGCGCCAACTTCACGGCGATCGACCGCGTGTTCCTGGAGAGGACGGAAGGCTCCCCGGGCGCGCACGCGGACTACGACGAGATGGCGGTGACGTTCCTCGACAGCCGGCGCCTGCAGTTCACCGCTCCGCCGAAGTCGAAGGGCACCTACCGCGTCAAGGTCCGCAACCAGTTCGACGTGGACACGCCGACCCGGACGTTCGCGTACTACACGATCACCGACTTCTCGAACGCGCTCGGTCTCCCCGGGGGCGCCGACGGCTTCGAGGCGGTGGCCACCGCGGTCGCGGACATCGACCTCGACGGCGATCCGGACATGGTCCTGTCGCGGCCCGGCGCGGCTGGGGTCGCCACGTCGCCCCACACGAGGGTGCTCCTGAACGACGGGACGGGCCGGCTCTCGGACGTCACCGGCGGGACGAACCCCGTGATGCCCGCGGTGCTCGCGGACGACGACTGGCGCGCCGACGGCATGAAGTGCGTGGACGTGACCGCGGACGGCTACGCGGACATCGTGATCGTCACGAACAACAAGACGATCCCCCCGGCGTCGCGGAGCCACGTCCGCTTCCTCATCAACGAGAAGCGGTCGGGCCTCGGGCCGGCCACGGACCGCGTGTTCCGCGACCGAACGCAGCAGTTCGCGCCCCCGAACCGCCAGACCAGCGGCGGCACGCAGCAGCCGTGGAACTGGCACGGGTTCGACGTCTGGGTCGGCGACATCGACGCCGCGTCCGGCGTGCCCGAGATCATCGTGACCTCCGACGAACTCAAGGAGGACCTGAACACGCAGTGCGGGAACTACTGCTCGCAGAGCGGCGGGTTCGGCGTGATCTACAACTTCTACTGGGGCGGTTCGGCGCTCTGGGTGTGGGACAAGAACGCGAACTCGGGCCAGGGCCGCTACAAGTACGACCACAACTTCTTCCCGCGCAAGTCGGGCGTGGTGGTGCCGATCGCGAACCCCCCGCCGGGCGTGACGATCCCGTCCTGCGCGGGCGGCGGGGCCTGCCGCGGCAAGTTCACGCCCTTCGCAGGCCAGAAGGTGGCCGTCGGCCCCCTCAACGCGGACGCGCGGCCCGACGTCGTCGTGATCAACCGGAACGACGTGCCCCAGGGCGCCGGCTCTCCGCTGCAGGTCGGCATCAACCAGTTCGACTCGACGACCGGCTCGGGCCTGACCGACCACTCCGCCGCCATCGGCGGACTGAGCGGCAACTTCAAGGCCGACACCGCCGCGATCGGGCAGACGGGCTACCCGGACGGGACCGGCGTGGGCTTCCTCGTCGTGTCGAAGTCCGCTCCGGCGGCGGGCGGTCCGTCGCTGAAGATGTTCAAGTACGTGGCGCCGGTGACGGGGCAGGTGGGGTCGTTCCTCGACGTGACGTCGCTTTCGCTCCCGGCGACGGGGGTGGACGTGCACCACTCGTCGGCGATCCGCTTCCTCGACATCGACAGCGACGGAGACCAGGACATGATCTCCGTCGCCGCCACCGCGCCGGGGGGCACGGAGCCCGCCATCCGGCTGTGGACGAACGACGTCGTGTCGGGCCAGGTCGGCGTGTTCCGCGAGCGCCTGAAGCCGCTCGTGGCGGCGCAGACCACCGTCACGAACCGGTTCGAGGGGTCCTGCCTCGCGATCGGCGACATGGACGGGGACGGCGGGCTCGAGTTCGTCGTGACGCGCGCAGGCGCACCCGGGACGGCTCCGCACACGCGGGCGATCTCGATCGACAAGTAACTTCGGTCACTCCTCCATCGAGGACCGGGAGCAGGCCGCGGGCCAGGCCCCGCCGGGCGATCCGATCGCCCGGCGGGGGCACCGCGTGCTAGACTCCCGGAAGCGGACCCGCCGACGCGGCGGTGCGGCCGCATTCGACGAGAGGAACCCATGAAGGCGAACCAAGACGCTGTCCGGTCCGGTCGTTTCCGCAGCCTGAGCGCCCTTGCGGCGGCTCCCCTGCTCCTCGCGCTCGGCGCGGGCGCGTTCGCGGAGGACCCCCCGCCCGCGGGGGCCGGCACGCGGGCGCCCGGGGGCTCGAAGGTGAACGCCGAGATCGGCAACATCATCGAGAACGCCGAGGACGCCGACGTCTACGAGTTCGACGGCTTCCGGGGCCAGACGGTGTCCGTCTCCGTGAAGCGGGGGAAGGTCGGCGGCGTCATCCCCGAGATCGCCCTCTTCCGTCCCGACGGCTCGGAGGTCCTGCCGGAGGACGGCGTCGTCTCGAAGCCGGCCCAGGTGCCTGCGCTCGCCGCCGCGAAGTCGCGGAAGGTGACGTTCGCGCTCGACGCGAGCGGCGTGTGGACCGTGCGCGTGCGCGGCGGCTACCCCTCCGTCCGCAACGAGGGCGACGACCCGGCGACGCCGGAGGTCGAGGACGGCTACATCGACTACGACTACGTGACCGGCCGCACGACGGGCACCTACACGTACTCCGTGAAGCTCACGTCGTACTCGGGCGTGAAGCTGAAGAACTTCAGTCCCGACGCGAGCGGCCAGTACGTGTTCACGATCCCGGCCGCGGCGGGCGGCCAGATCTCCGGCACGTTCAAGTGGTCCGGCACGGCGCCCTCGTTCCTCTCGGCGACCGGCCCCGACGGCCGCGCGCTCCCGGGGTTCTCCGGCGCGGTCAACGCGGGCGCGTCCGCCGCGAGCTTCGGGCCCTACCAGGTGCCCGTCACGTCGGGCGCGGGCGCGGTGGCGATCGTCTTCCAGCTCCCTGCGGGGGCGTCGCCGCCCGTGAAGACGTCGTTCGTCTCGAAGTACGCTCCGCCCCGCGACGCGGCGAAGGCGCTCAAGGCGACCTTCGACAAGGAGGAGCCGTTCATCACGGAGATCCACCCGGCCCGCGGCGGTCCGGGCACGCGCCTCACGGTCGTCGGCGGTCGGCTGTTCGACTCCGGCGCGACGAACGGGACGCCCCGCCTCCGCCTCGGACGCGACGCCTACCTCACGAACGTGACCCTCACGTCGAACAACACCACGCTCCAGGGGACGGTGCCCGACACGGTGCCCGAGAACGGCCGCATGCACGTCGTGCTCGAAAGCTCGGCCGGGCAGGCGTACGTGATGGGCGACGGCTTCCTGCGCGTCCCGCCCCCCACCGTCTCGTCGATCGACCCGGTCGTCGGCCCCGACAGCGGCGGCTTCACGATCACCATGTACGGCGAGGGCTTCAACACCGACCCGAACGGCATGGTCCCGATCATCGACGGGAACGAGTTCGCCGTGAACCTGGCGTCGGTGGTCGTCACGCCGACCTCCTACTCGTTCATGATGCCGACGTGGCCCGCGGGGCTCTACACCTTCGGCCTGAAGGACAAGGACACGGGACTCTCCGACAGCCTCGGGCTCAACACGTTCGAGTTCACCGTGGGCGCGGCGATCAGCCGCGTGACGCCGGGGCTGATCCCCGTCACGGGCAACGAACTCCTCACGATCACCGGGGCGAACTTCGTCGCGTCGGACCGCGTGTTCCTCGAGCGCGTGGCCGGGTCGCCCGGCGCCCATGCCGACTACGACCTCGTGGCGGACACGTTCATCGACGACCGCCGCCTCCAGTTCACCGCGCCGCCGAAGGCGAAGGGCACCTACCGCGTCAAGGTCCGCAACCAGTTCGACGTGGACACGCCGACGCGCACGATCGCCTACTACACGCTCACCGACTTCTCGACCGCGCTCGGGCTCCCGGGCGGCGCGGACACGTTCGACGCCATCGTCACCGCGCTGGCCGACATCGACCGTGACGGCGACCAGGACCTGGTCCTCTCCCGCTCCGGCGGCGCCGGAGTCTCGACGACGCCGCACACCCGCGTCCTCCGGAACAACGGTTCCGGTGCGCTCACCGACGTCACGTCGGGCACGAACGGAGTGATCCCCGCGACGCTGACCGACGACGACTGGCGCGCCGACGGCATGAAGTGCGTGGACGTGAACCAGGACCAGTACCCCGACATCGTGATCGTCACGAACAACAAGACGATCCCGGGCGCGACGAAGAGCCACGTGCGCTTCCTCATGAACGAGCCCCGGTCCGCGCTGGGCTCGGCCACCGACCGCGTCTTCCGCGACCGCACGACCGCCATGGCGCCGCCGAACCGCCGCCTGTCGCAGCTCTACGGCGGCGGCAGCGTGCAGGAGTGGAACTGGCACGCGTGGGACATCTGGATCGGCGACATCGACTCGGCCGCCGGCGTCCCCGAGATCCTCATCACCTCGGACGAGGTGAAGGAGGACAAGGACGTCTCCTGCACGCCGTACTGCTCGTCGCCGTTCACGGCGGGCTACACGTACAACTTCTACTGGGGCGGGTCGGCAGCGTTCGTGTGGGACAAGAACGCGAACTCCGGCCAGGGCCGCTACAAGTACGACCTGAACTTCTTCCCGCGCAAGGCTGGCGTCGCCGTGCCGATCGGCGGGGCGCCTCCGGGCGTCACCATCCCGTCCTGCACCGGCCAGTGCCGCGGCAAGTTCACCCCGTTCACCGGCCAGAAGATCGCGGTCGGACCGATCAACACGGACGCGAAGCCGGACGTGGTCGTGATCAACAAGAACACGGTCTCGCAGGGCGCCGGGTCCCCGGTGCAGGTCGGCATCAACCTGTTCGACTCCGCCGCGGGTTCGGGACTCACCGACCACTCCGCGAAGATCGGCGCGATCAGCGGGAACTTCCAGGCGGACGCCGTCGCGATCGGCCAGACCGGGTGGCCGGACGGCACCGGCGTCGGTTTCATCGTGCTCGCGAAGTCCGCCGCCCCCGTCGCGGGAGTCGGCATGCGGATCTACAAGTACGTGCCGCCGCTGACGGGCACCGTCGGCGACTTCGTGGACGTGACCTCGCAGACTTTCCCCGTCTCGGGCACCGACAAGTTCCAGTCGTCCGCGATCCGGTTCCTCGACGTGGACAGCGACGGCGACCAGGACATGGTCTCCGTCGCGAACGCCGCGCCGGGAGGGATCGAGCCCGCGATCCGGATCTGGCTGAACGATGTGGTGTCGGGCCAGGTGGGCATCTTCAGCGAGAAGCTGAAGCCCCTCATCGTGAGCGCCACGACGGTCGGCAACGCCTTCGAGGGCGCCTGCCTCTCCATCGGCGACCTCGAGAACGACGGCGGACTCGAGTTCGTCGTCACGCGCGCCGGCGCCCCCGGCACGGCCCCGCACACGCGGGCGCTGTCGATCGACAAGTAGACGTCGGAAGGCGTCGTCCCGAGACAAGTGGCACACTTGGCCGCGATGCAGCGAGCCGGCTGCAAGGCGGGCGAGCGGCGCCAACTCAACGGAGAGAGTTGCGGCGCGAGCCCAACGCAGCAGCAGGCCGCTGCATCGCGGCAGCTTGCTGGCGCGCGGCTTGCGGGCCTGGACCGTTGGGCCCGCATCGAAGGACCGCCGCAAGCCGCGTGACCAAGTGTGTCAGTTGTTTCGGGACGACGCCGGAAGTCACGGCGGGGGGCGTCGCGCGATCGTGCGGCGCCCCCTCGCGATTCGCGGACGGCTCCGGCGGCGCGGGCGAAGCTCGCGGCGCGCGCGCTCCGTGCGGAGCGGCCCTGCGCCCCGCGGTCAGCCGCGGAGAAGGGCGGCGAGGTCGGCGGCCGACGCGTGGAAGCCGCTCGTGCGGCACGCCTGCTCGGTGAACC
>JAJVHW010000052.1 GCA_022072415.1 Planctomycetota bacterium | reverse complement strand
CCGCCGAAGCCGCGACCGCCGCCACCGCCGCCGCCGAAGCCGCGGCCACCGCCGCCGCCGCCACCGCCAGGAGCGCGCTCCTGGGCGAGGTCGATGCGGATCCGGCGCCCGTCGAGCTCCGTGTTGTTGAGGGCCTCGAGGGCCTTCTTCGCCTCTTCCTCGGTCTCGTACTCGACGAACCCGAAGCCGCGCGAACGACCCGTCTCGCGGTCCTTGACGACCTTGGCCGAGACGAGCTTGCCGAACGCCGCGAACGCGGCGGAGAGACCCTCGTCGGTGGTGCCCCAAGCGAGCCCGCCGACATACAGCTTCCGAGACATGAGAACTCCTACCTTCTGCGAACCGCGCGCTGGCGGCGTCTTTCCATCTCGGAGTGCGCCGGAATTCGAATCGAGCCGAACCCGAACGAAGAATGACTGCCGGAGGGAACCTGTCCCTCGGGGGATCTGCCGGGGCGCTTCGCGCCCGTTGCGTGCGGCCTCTCCACCCGAACGGGGACAGGAGGGCCCTAGGTCGTCATTTCGCTCAAGAGAACCGTTTCGCCGGAGAACCGATCGGGCAGATCACCATGCACGCGCCCCGAACTTGCGGGGCATTCCGAACTCGGACCCGGCACCTGCCGGGTCCACCGAGGCAGGACGCTACCACCCCCGGGCGGGCCGGTGTGCAGGAAAGCCCGGGAATTCGCGCGGAGGGCCCGGGCAGGCTCGTTTCCGAGCCGGATCCGGGGGTGTCCGCGCTCGCTTTCGTGCACGTCCTGCGGGCGAAGGGGCCGCGGGGCTCCGATGCGCGGGCGGCGCGTGGATGGCTGCACGCCGCCGCGTTCGCGCACTTCTCGCGCCTTCTGTAGCATCCCCGGCGCATGAGCCGGCACCGACGTCCGCGCACCCCGAAGCACACGCCCGGCCAGGCGCCCGGCACGCTGAACGTGCCCGACGGCGCGATCGCGACGCACATCACGGTGATCCGGTACGCGCCGCACCGCCACGAGCGGTTCGACGGCGTGGACGTGCGGAGGCTCCGGAGCCTCGTCACGCCGGACGGCGTCGTGTGGATCGACCTCACGGGCTGCCGCGACCTCGACACGTTCCACGCGCTGATCCGCGAGTTCGAGCTTCCGTGGCTCGCCATGGAGGACGTGTTCAACACGCCGCAGCGGCCGAAGGTCGAGCCGTTCGGCGACGCGCGGTTCGTCATCGTGCGCCAGATCCAGGACCCGGGCACGGTGGAGATGGACCAGATCTCGCTCTGGTTCCACGGAAACGTCGTCTTCACGTTCCAGCACCGCTCGGGCGACTGCTTCGACCCGATCCGGAAGCGGCTGCTCGCGCCGGAGAGCCAGCTCCGCCGCCGCGGCGCCGACTACCTCGCCTACCGCCTCGTGGACTCGTGCGTGGACTCGTTCTTCCCCGAGATGGAGCGGCTGATGGACCGCATGGAGGACCTCGAGCAGTCCGTCCTCGAGAGCCCGAGCCGCAAGGCGCTCCTCACCCTGCACGCGCTGAAGCGGGACCTCCGCGTGCTCGAGAAGGTGATCCTGCCCCTCCGCGACGCCGTGGGCAGCCTCACCCGCGACGACGCGGTCTTCGCGGCCGACACGCGGCCGTTCCTCCGCGACGCGCACGACCACACGAACCAGCTCGTGGAGCAGGCGCACCTGCTCGACGTGCTCGCGACGGACGTGGGCGACCTCGCGCTCGGGTCCATCGAGATCCGGCTCAACGTCGTCATGCGCCGCCTCGCGGCGGTCACGTTCGTCCTCATGCCGCTCAGCCTGGTCACGAGCTTCTACGGCATGAACTTCGAGAACATGCCCGAGCTGAAGTGGGCGTGGTCCTACCCGGCGCTGATCGCGTGCCTGCTCTCCGCGGCGGCGTTCCTCATGTGGTGGGTCTGGAAGAAGGGCTACATGGAGGACGACAACTGATGGACCTCCGCCTCTCGGACAAGACGGTGCTCGTGACCGGCGCGTCCGGCGCGCTCGGCCGCGCGACGGCCGAGGCGTTCGCCGCCGAGGGCGCGCGCGTCGCGCTCCACGGACACCGCGCGGCGGCGGACATGGAGGAGTGGCTCCTCGCGCAGCCGTGGCGCGCGCGGTCGATGACCGTCGAGGGCGACGTGCGCTCCCCCGCCGACATGCAGCGCTGCGTGGACGAGGTCCGCTCCGCGTGGGGCCGCGTGGACGCGTGCATCGCGAACGCCGGCGCGTGGCCGCCCGGCGAGGTGCGGCTCGACGAGTGCCCCGTCGAGCGCATCCGCGAGACGATCGAGGTGAACCTGCTCGGCGCGATGTGGACCGCCCGCGCGTTCATGGCCGGCCTCGCCGCCGACGGGCCGCGGAAGGACGGGCACGGCGCGAGCCTCGTCTTCATCGGCTCCACGGCGGGACGGTTCGGCGAGCGGCACCATGCGGACTACGCCGCCGCGAAGGCGGGCCTCGTCGGCCTCGCGCGGACGCTGAAGAACGAGATCACGGCGCTCGACCCGTTCGCGCGCGTGAACGTCGTCGAGCCGGGATGGACGATCGGCCACAAGCCGAAGCCGGCGCTCGAGCGGCCCGGGGTCGTCACCCGCGTCGTCCGCACGATGGCCCTCCGCCAGCTCGGCCGCGCGGAGGACGTGGCGCGCACCGTCGTGTGGCTCGCGTCGCCGTCGGCGTCGAGGCACGTGTCCGGCGAGGTGATCGCCGTCGCCGGGGGCATGGAGGGCCGCCTGCTCTGGGACGAGGGCGACGTGGACGAGGGCGCCGTGCGGGCGCGCCTCGCGGAGAGGGACTGACCCGTGTTCGACGCATTCGACGTGATCCAGGCGAAGGTCAAGCCGCCGCTCGCCCTCGCGACGCCCGATTCGTCGCGCGGACAGCCGTTCACCGTGACCGCGGTGGACGCCGAGGGCGTGACCGTGAAGACGTCGAAGGGCGGCACGATCCGGATCGGGCTCTTCACGTTCGAGACCGCGATGAAGTACCTCCGCGACCTCGGGATCCGCGGCGGCAAGTGGCTGGAAGTGAAGGACCCCAACTTCCAGATGCTCCTCAACATGGAGAACGACCGCGTGCGCGCCGCGTCGTACGCGCTGGCGGTGATGCAGGCGGCGGGACTCGTGGAGATCGACGGCGGCCGCCCGAACAAGGTGCGGATCGCCGAGGGGCGCTGAGGCGCCTATCGCCCGACGTCGATGCCGTAGCTTAGGACCGCGTCCTCGAGCTTCGTTCCGGGGCCGGGCCCGCGCCACGGGTCCCACCATGCGTGCTCGGGCTCGTCGCGGCGGAACGCGAGGCGCACGGGCGTCATCGCGCGGCCCACGTCGAGGTCGGCGTGGAGCGTCAGCACGTCGAAGTCGAGGTCGGCGAGGTCGGCCGGCGGGATCAGCTCGAACACCGCGGTGAACGCCGCCGCGCCCCCGGCGGCGGGGACGAGCGGGCCGCCGACGTCCACGGCGCCGAGGCGGAGCCCGCGGCGCGTGCCGGTGGTCATGCGCGTGCGCTCGGGGGCGAGCGCGACCGGCGTCTCCCCGTCGCGCTGCACGCGCACGTTCACGACGAGCGCCGCGGGTTCGGTTCCCGACGAACGGCGCGCGCCGACGACCCGCGCCTCGACGACTCCCACCCTTTCGACGTCCCGCATCACCGGCTCGCGGGCAGGGCTCGGCGAGTAGACGTAGGCCGGCTCGAACGCGGCGCATCCGGCGGACGCGAGCGACAGGGCGAGGCAGGCCGGGACGGCGGGGCGCACGGTTCCCCATCGGACGGCGCGCGGCGGACGGTTCAACGGAAATCTCACTTCGCGGCCGCCGCGCGCACCTCGAGGCTGCGCCCGCCCGCGGCGCCGTCGGTCCACACGCGCACCTCGTACGCCCCGGGCGCGGCGTCGGCGGGAACGTCGAGCTCGACCCGGAACGGGCCGGCGGGGAGATCCTCGGTGCGCGCGGCGACCTCCTGCGCGTTCGCGGCGCGGAACGTCTTCCGCCACTCGTCGGCGACCTTGCGCGAACCGAGCCGCACCGGAGTGTCGCGCCGCCGGGCGAGCTCGAACCGCACCGCGGCGGGGAGCGGCAGCCTGCCCGTGACCACGAGCTTCGCGCCCGGCTCCGTGGTCGCCGGCGCATCAATCGCGAACTCCGACGGACGCCGGATCGCGAGGGTGGGATCGCCGAGCAGGTTGTAGAGGGCGACGTGCTCCAGCCGGTCTGCCGCGCGGACTTCCTCGGACGGATCGTAGAACGCCGCCGCGAGCCGCTCGATGTCCTTCCGGTGAGGGTCGGCCGACGCTTCCGCCGCGGGGATCACGAGCCTCCGCTTCATGCGGAGCATGAGCTCCCCGGCCGTGGCCGCGCGCGCGCCGTACACGCCTTCGAGGAGTTCCTTCGAGAGGATGCCGTTCCCGTACGGGGTGGACACGCGCGACGACGCGATCACCGCGACCGGCCCCTTCGGACGCCGGAGGAGATCCTCGGCGAGGCAGTCCCGCGGGCTGTCGAACCGGCCCGTGCTGCACGCGATGAACGCGAACACCGGCGCCCCGCGCTTCACCTCGACGCGCGCGAGCTCCGAGTCGCCGAAGATGGGGAACTTCTCCCGCCCGTGCTTCAGCGTGTCGAGCTCGTTGGGACTCCCGTGCCCGATGTACGCGACGACGAGCGAGCCGGAGTTGATGCGCTCGACGACCGTGTCGGCCATCTCCGCCGGCGGCGGGCACCACGCGGAGACGGGGTTCCCCCACGTCGCGTGCAGCACGGCCGACGGCGGCACGAGCTTCACGAGAAACTGCTTCGTGATCTGCTCGAGCGCGAGGTCCTGCACCGGGCCGAACCCGCCGGTCCCGGCGATCACCTCCGCGCGGCGCATCCAGTCGGTGCGGTCCGCGGACGTCTCGTACTCGATCACGCGCGCGAAGTAGGCCGCCGCCTCGTCGGGCGTGTCCGCGGGGACGCGCCCCACGGAGAGTTCCGGGATCTCGTCGCCGTCGAGGTCGCCCCACGCCGAGTCGGTGGCGATGCGCGTGTCCGATTCCCATTTCCGCGTCGCGACCACCGGACGGTAGGCGCACGGGACCCGTTCGACGTCGCCGACGAGCATCACCGCGCCGATCCGCCGTCCCGTCTCGTCCCACACGCTGCGGATCACCTGCGACGGCTCGCCCGGCGCGACGACCACGGTGGTGACGCCCTGCCGCTCGCGGTGCGCCCGCCACGGAGCGAGCGCTGCGCGGAACTCTTCCGGCGCGACGACGAGCACGACGTCGCGCTTCGCGGCTCCTTCCTCCGCGTGCGCGCCGCCTCCCGCCGCCAAGGCCAGGGCGAGCGCCGCGGCTCGAAGGACGAGCTTCGCGTGAAAATGCGTGGTCATTCCGGGTCCTCCGCGCGGGAATCTACCGGGGCGGCACCGCCGCGCCGCGTCCGAAGCTCCACTGGAGGCCAGGCACCGATGTCCGACACCCGCACGCTCGTCCTCCTCCGCCACGGCGAGAGCGCCTGGAACCTCGAGAACCGGTTCACCGGATGGACCGACGTGAACCTGACCGAGTTCGGCGTGGCCGAGGCCCGCGCCGCGGGGCGTCTGATGAAGAAGCGCGGGCTCGCGTTCGACGTCGCGTTCACCTCGGTGCTCACGCGCGCGGTGAAGACGCTGAACACCGCGCTCGACGAGATGGGCCTCCTCTGGATCCCCGTCCGGAAGTCGTGGCGCCTGAACGAGCGCCACTACGGGGCGCTCCAGGGCCTGAACAAGGCCGAGACCGAGGCCGCGCACGGCGCCGCGCAGACGAAGGTCTGGCGCCGGAGCTACGACGTGCCGCCTCCGCCGCTCGCGGCCGACGACCCGCGGCACCCCTCGCGCGACCCGCGGTACGCCGACGTCGCCCGCGCCGACCTCCCGCTCACCGAGTGCCTGAAGGACACCGTCGCGCGCTTCCTCCCGTACTGGCACGAGTCGATCGCGCCCGAGCTCCGCGCCGGGAGGCGGGTCCTCGTCACCGCGCACGGCAACTCCCTCCGCGCGCTCGTCAAGTACCTCGACGGCATCGGCGACGACGCCATCGTGGACGTGAACATCCCCACCGCCCAGCCGCTCCTCTACACGCTCCGCGCGGACCTGACCGTCGTGTCGCGCGGCTACCTCGACCCCGACGCCGCCGCCCGCGCCGCGGCCGAGGTCGCGAACCAGACGAAGGCGAAGGCGTAGACGGGACACGCCGCGCCCGCGATAGCTTGCGTGCATGAAGCACGCATGCACCGCGGTCGCAGTCCTCGTGTTCGCCGCGACGGCCGGAGCGCAGGACGCCCCGCCCGATCCCCCCGCCGACGCGATCGACGTCGCTCTCACGCTGCAGGGGCTCGCGCGACGCGACGTCGGCTGGCAGGCCCGCGGGACGTGGGAGGGGTACCCCTGCGACATCCCGTACAAGCTGCGCCACTTCGACGACCTGCTCGCCGAACCGTTCGCGACGGCGCCGTGGGTCCGCGCCATGGGGACCACCGTCCGTGAACAGCTCGACCCCGCGAAGCTCGCGGAGAAGGGCGTGCGCGGTTCGGGATCGCTGCTCCGCGCCGTCCACGCGCTCGGGATCAACCGCCGCTACGGCGCGATGCGCGCCTACTCCGCGAACCTGACCGCCGCGCCGCAGCCGCTCGACCGGGCGATCCTCGACATCTACCGCGCGGCCGGGCGCCCGTCGAAGTACGTCACGTTCGGCACGGAGTCGCCGTATCCGCTCGTCGAACAGCCCCTCGCGGAGGCCGCCGCGAAGCTCCCGAAGGAGATGAGCGAGGCGCTCGGGCAACTCGTCGCCAACCTGACTGAGGCGCGACGCTGGGCCGACCTCGCGTGGCGGAACGTCCCGCTCGAGAAGCGCGCCGCCGTCGCGCGACGGCTCGACCTCGGCGCCGAGGAGGTGGACGCCATCGACTACGAGCCGGCAGTGGACGACGTGGCGCGGACCTGGGACGAGGCGAGCCTCTGGTACGCGGCGATGAAGACGGTGGAGTCGCTCGACGCGGCGCGCGTCGCGCTGACGCCGCTCGCCGCGCAGCACGCAGAGGCGCTCCGCGAGTTCCGGCTCGACCACACGACGCCGTGGGGCCGCATCCTCGTCACCGGGACCGGCGACGACACGGTGGACGCCGGCGACGCCGGCGCGTTCCTGATCGTGGACCTCGGCGGAGACGACCGGTGGAGCGGACGCGTCGCCTCGTCGGATCCCGAGCGCACGATCGGCGCCATGCTTGATCTCGGCGGGAACGACATGTACCGCGGAACGGACCGTACGCAGGGGTCGGGCGTCTGCGGCGTGGGCGTGCTGATCGACGCGGGGGGCGTCGATCCCTACCTCGCGGTCGGGTCGCTCTCGCAGGGCGCGGGGCAGTTCGGCCTCGGTGCGCTGATCGACATGGGCGGCGACGACGCCTACGCCACGCGCTGGTCGGGACAGGGGTGCGGGTTCTTCGGCGTGGGACTGCTCTTCGACCTCGCGGGCGACGACGCGTACGAGGTCTTCAGCGACGGGCAGGGCTTCGGCGGTTCCGCGGGCGTCGGCGTCCTCGCCGACCGCTCGGGAAACGACCGCTACCTCGCCGTCGTCGATCCCGCGCAGACCCAGCGCCCTTCGTACCACCGCCTCGGCGACCAGGTGCCGATCGTATCGGTGTCGAACGCGCAGGGATGCTCCATGGGCCGCCGCGGCGACGGCGCCGACGGGCACTCCTGGGCCGGCGGGCTCGGCGCGATCCTCGACGCGGAGGGGAACGACACCTACACCGCCGCGAACTGGGCGCAGGGCACGGGCTACTGGTTCGGCACGGGCGTGCAGTGGGACGGCGCGGGGAACGACACGTACGACGCGTACTGGTGGTGCTCGGCGTCGGGCGCGCACTTCTGCATCGGCGCACAGGTGGACGAGGCGGGCGACGACCGCCGCGTCTGCCGCGCGACGAACGGAATCGCGTTCGGGCACGACTTCACGCTCGCCGTGCTGGCCGACCTCGGCGGGAACGACCGCTACGAGTGCCCGAACGACGTGATCGCGCGCTCGATCAACCGCAGCGTGGCGCTGCTCCTCGACGTGTCGGGCGACGACGCGTACCGCAGCGGCGAGAAGGGACGCCCGGGGTCCGCGACGTTCGACGCGAAGATGCTCGACCGACGCGCCGCGAGCGTCTACTGGACCGAGCCCACGTCGGTCGGGCTGTTCGTGGACGGGGGCGGGACGGATGACTACGGACCGGCGGGCGGGGACGGAACGTCGTGGGGCGACCCGGTCGGCAGCGAGAACGTCCGCGCGCGGAACTTCGGGATCGGTCTCGACACGGGGCTTCGGATCGACGTCGACCGCGTGCAGGGCGGAAAGCGCTGACCGTCAGGCGTCGTCGCGGCGGCGGAGCACCTTCACCGCCTCCGCGCCGAGGAACGGCGCGGCCAGCGACCATCCGCCGTCGGCGACCCAGACCGCGCCCGTGATCCACGATGCCTGGGGGCCGGCGAGCCAGACGACGAGGTCGGCGACCTCTTCCGCCGTCCCGAAGCGGCCGAGGGGGATCTGCGAGCGCACCTCGCGCACCATGTCCTCCGACGGCCAGAGGCGGTCCGCCGCGCCCTGCGACACGAAGGGTCCGGGCGACACGGCGTTCACTCGGATCCGGTTGGGCGCCCACTCGGCCGCGAGCGTCCTCGTCATCGCCTCGACGCCCGCCTTCGCGCAGGCCGAGTGGACGACGCCCGGCTTCCCGGTGGACGCGTAGGGCGCGGAGATGTTCACGATCGCGCCGCCGCGTTCGCGCATGAGCAGCCCCGCCTCGCGGGAGCAGTAGAAGACGCCGTTCAGGGCGATGTCGATGACGCGCGCGAAGCCCTTCGGCGCGAGCGCCATCGAGGGGCGGATGAAGTTCCCCGCCGCGTTGTTGACGAGCACGTCCACGGCGCCGAAACGCTCCGCCGCGGCCGCGAACCCGCTCCGCACCGACTTCGGGTCGGAGACGTCCATCGGAACGCTCATCACCGCGAAGCCGAGACGGACGCCGCGGTCGATCAGCTCCGAGTGGTGCGCGAGGTCGCGGCTCGCGCAGACCACGTTCGCTCCCAGCGCGCCGAGCCGCGTGGACACGGCGAGCCCGAGTCCGGTCCCGCCTCCGGTGACCACCGCCGTCTTCCCCGCGAAGGGCCTGTCCGTCTTCGGGTTCGCGTCGCCGCCGTGCTCCGTCATGCCGCGGAGCGTAGACGGAGTTCGTGAAGTTCCCGTTCAGAAGCTCCCCCGCCGCCGCCGCGGCGTGACGCGGCGCGCTCGGCGACGTACGATTCCCTCATGGACGGACCCGAAGGGCGCCGCACGGTCGATACGCTCCTCGCGCGCGTGCGCGAGGGCGACTCCCGCGCCGCCGGCGAGCTTTTCGCTGCGCTCCAGGCCGAGCTCCGGGCGCTCGCGCGGAGCGTGTTCCGGTCGCAGCGAGGCGCGCACACCCTCCAGCCCACGGCGCTCGTGAACGAGGCGTTCCTGAAGATGACGGGACGCGCCGGTGCGTCGCCGTGGAGCGACAAGGGGCACTTCTTCGCCGTGGCCGCGACGGCGATGCGGCAGGTGCTCGTGAACCACGCGCGGGACCGCGCCGCGAAGAAGCGCGGCGGCGGCGCGGCGCGGCGGGTCACGCTCTCCGGCCTCGCCGCCGACGAACCCGCCCGGGGAGCCGACGTGCTCGACGTCGAGGCGGCGCTCGCGGCGCTCGAGGGGATCGACGCGGAGCAGGCACGCGTCGTGGAGCTCCGATTCTTCGGCGGGCTCTCGAACCCCGACATCGCGGAGGTCCTCGGGCGGCCGCTCCGCACCGTGGAACTGAAGTGGCGCCTCGCGCGGACGTGGCTCGAGGGCCGGCTCGGGGGCGCGGATGGATGAGCGCGCCGCGGCGGCGCGCCACGCGCGGCTCGGACGCATCGCGATGGCGGCCGACCGGCTCGCGGGCGAGGATCGCGAGCGATTCCTCGCGGCGGAGTGCGCGGGCGACGAGTCGCTGCTGCGCGACGTGCGCGGCGTGCTCGGAAGCACGGACGGCGTCGCCGACGGCGATGCGCCGGCTTCCCTGCCCGGCCGCTTCGGTCCATGGCGCGTCGTGCGCGAGGTCGGGAGCGGAGGGATGGGCGTCGTCTACGAGGCCGTGGACGAGCGGGACGGAAGCCGCGTCGCGCTGAAGGCGATCCATCCCCACCTGCTCGGGATGCGCCGCGCGGAGGAGCGGTTCGAGCGCGAGGGCGAGGCCGGGTCGCGTCTCGTCCATCCGAACGTGGTCCGCACGATCTCCGCGCGCCGCGAGCGCGACGACTCGGGGCGCATGCGTCCGCTGCTCGTCACGGAGTTCGTCGAGGGGCGGACCCTCCGCGAGCTCCTCGAGTCCCTCGGTCGCGCGCCGGAGTCCCTCGTCCGCGAGATCGGGCGCGGCGTCGCGGCCGGCGCCGCGGCGATCCACGCCGCCGGACTCGTCCACCGCGACATCAAGCCCGAGAACGTGATGCTCACGACGGACGGCCGCGTGCGGATCATGGACCTCGGCGTCGCGCTCGCGACGGGCGGCGACGGCCGCCTCACGCGCGAGGGGGAGTTCGTCGGATCGCTCGACTACGCGGCCCCCGAGCAGTGCGACGGCCGCGGCGCGGGCCCCGCAGCGGATCTCTACTCGATCGGCGTCGTGCTCCACGAGCTCGCCTCCGGGACGAACCCGTTCGCGCGCGACTCCGCGTTCGCCACGGTCGCGGCGCATGCGTCGTTCCGCGCGCCCGACCTGGGCTCCGCGACTCCTCCGACGTCGCGCTTCCTGGCGGCCGTGGTCGGCGCGCTCCTCGAGAAGGACCCCGCGCTCCGCGTCCCGTCGGCCGACGATCTCTGGAGGATCCTCGACGAGGGCGAGGAGGGCGCATGGTGGCGGGAGCGCGTGCGCGCGTCCGTCGCACAACCGGCGGCGGTGCCCGTCGCGCGGGACGCGGTCTTCCGCGGCCGCGTTCGCGAGCTTGCGGCGCTCCGGGCGGCGTTCGACGACGCTGCGGACGGGCGCGGATCCTCGGTCCTCGTGACCGCGGAGGGCGGCCACGGGAAGTCGCGGCTCCTCGACGCGCTTCGCGAGTCGGTCGCCGGTCGCGCGACCTTCGTCTACGCGGCGATCCCGCCCACGGGCGGGCCCTCTGCGTTGTTCGACGCGGTGCTCGCCGCCGCGAGCGCGGCCGGAGGCGCCGCGGATACTGTCGCGTGGCTCTCCTCCTCGGCCGGGATGTCGCCCGAGCTCGCCGCGATCGTCGCGGCGCATCTCAGGCGCGAGCGCCTGCCCGGAGGCGCGGCCGGCCTCGACGCCGACGGCTCGGAGACGGCGCTCCGCCGCGTGCTCCTCGCGCTCGCGGAGTCCGCTCCCGTCGTGTTCGCGGCCGACGACGTGCAGAACGCGCAGGGGCCGACCGCGGCGCTCCTCGCGTCCCTCGTGCGACGGATCGGAGGCGGGCGCGTGCTCGTCGTCCTCGCGGCCCGGCCCGACCCGCAGATCGCATGGACGGCGGACCTCGTGACGGCCGGCCTCGTCCGTCCGCTGCCCCTGCCCCGGCTCGCCGCGGCCGACGTGGAGGAGATCCTCGCCGCGGCGCTCGG
>JAJVHW010000043.1 GCA_022072415.1 Planctomycetota bacterium | reverse complement strand
CGCCGCCGCGGCCGCGGGCCCGGCCGGGGGATCGCCCCCGGCGCCCGGCGCCGGCGGAGGCCAGCCCGGCGGCGACGTGATCGACGCCGACTACGAGGTCAAGAGCTGATCCGTCCGGGCGGCGCGGCGCGACGCCTTTCCGGTCCGCCCCGCGCCATCCGTAGGTAGCCTCGGCGTTCCCGATTCCCGGCGTCCGCCGGGAGGGGCGAGGAGGCGCATGCCGGCCATCGAAGTCCAGGGTCTCGTGAAGCGCTACGGCGCCCGCACCGCCGTGGACGGGATCTCGTTCACGATCGACGACGGCGAGATCGTCGGCTTCCTCGGGCCGAACGGCGCCGGGAAGTCCACCACGCTGCGCATCCTCACGTGCTTCCAGCCCGCCACGGCGGGCGTGGCGCGCGTGGCGGGGTACGACGTGTTCACGGAGTCGGTGCAGGTCCGCGAGAACATGGGGTACCTCCCCGAGTCCACGCCCCTCTACACCGAG
Organism: Planctomycetota bacterium; assembly: GCA_022072415.1. Classification (GTDB taxonomy): domain Bacteria; phylum Planctomycetota; class JAJSAM01; order JAJSAM01; family JAJVHW01; genus JAJVHW01. The sequence goes on along the minus strand of JAJVHW010000043.1, from coordinate 11,166 downwards.
ATGCGCGTGCGCGACTACCTCGACTACCGCGCCACGCTGAAGGGCGTGCGCCGCCGCGACCGGCGGGCGTGGGTCGAGTCGGCCATGGAGCGCTGCCACGTGTCCGACGTGGCGGACCGGATCATCGGCCACCTCTCGAAGGGCTACCGCCAGCGCGTGGGGCTCGCCGACGCGCTCGTCCACCGGCCCAAGGTGCTGATCCTCGACGAGCCCACGTCCGGCCTCGACCCGAACCAGGTGCGCGACGTCCGCGACCTCGTGAAGGAGATCTCCGGCGGCACGACGGTGCTCTTCTCGACCCACACGATCCCGTGGGTCGAGCAGGTCTGCCGCCGCGCGATCGTGATCAACCGCGGGAAGATCGTGGCCGACGGGACGCTCCCGGAGCTCCGCCGCATGGTGGAGCCGTGGTCCCGCGTGGAGTTCCGCGTGACGTCGGACCCGGCCGCCGCCCTGCGCGCGCTCGAGGCCGTCCCCGGCGTGCTGCTCGCGGAGAACCTGACCGCCGGCGGCGAACCGCGGCTGCGGATCCTCGCCGAGACCGCGGGGCTCGACGGCGTGGTCTCCGCGGCGCGCGCAGCCCTCGGCGGGGGGATCGACGGCGAGGAGCGGTCGCCCGCCGCGTTCGAGGACCTCTTCACGAAGCTCACCCGCGGCCGCGCGATCCAGGAGGCCGCATGACGCGCCTCGCCGCGCTGACCCGGCGGGAGCTGCTCGCGTACTTCTACGCGCCGGTCCCGTACTTCATCCTCTGCCTGTTCGTGCTGCTGACCGGGAACTTCTTCTACTCCGGCGCGGTGGTGCACGGGTCGTCCACGCGGGCGAGCCTCGAGCCGGGCGTCGTGTTCCACACGCTCCAGTTCATCCTGCTCTTCCTGATCCCGCTCCTCACGATGAACAGCGTCGCCGACGAGCGTTCGCGGAACACGATCGAGACCCTGCTCACCGCGCCCGTGACCGACGCGCAGGTGATCCTCTCGAAGTGGACGGGGACCTTCCTCTTCTACCTGGTGATGCTGGTCCCGACGCTCGTGTACGTGGGCATCCTCCGGCAGTACGGCGCGGAGATCGGGAAGCCCGACCTCGAGCCCGTCCTCGGCGCCTACGCGGGATGCCTGCTGCTCGGCGGCTTCTACATCTCGATCGGCGTGTTCGCGTCCTCGATCACGGAGAACGCGCTCCTCTCGGCGTTCCTCGCGTTCGTGATCCTGATCGGCCTCCTGGTGCTCGAGATCTTCCGCAGCACCGTGGCCGACATCGGCGGCGTCTTCGGCGACGCCCTCCGCGGCGCGGTCGAGTACCTGCCCCAGACGGGCCACTTCAACGAGTTCCTGACCGGGAAGGTCGCGCTGCACGACGTCCTCTACTTCGTGCTCGGCACGGCGCTCTTCCTGTTCCTCGCCGTTCGGTCCCTCGAGTCGAGGAAGTGGCGATGAACGACCCGGAGACGCCCGCGGAACCCGGGCCGGCTTCCCCGACGGGGCAGGCCTACCAGGCGGCCTCGCGTCCGTCGAAGGCCGGCCTGCTGGTGGTGCTCGGCCTGATCGGGCTCGCCGTCGGCTTCGCGTGGCTCGCGGTCGAGGAGGAGTCCTCGTTCGTCCTGCTCGCCTGGTTCTTCGTCTCCGCCCTCCTCGTGCTCGGGCCGCTCGCGTGGCACGCGGTGGACCTGTTCGACGATCTCCGCCGCCCGGGCGGCGCGAGGCGCGTCGGCGCCGGTGCGTTCGTCACGCTGAGCGTCGTGCTCGGCTTCGTCGTGTTCGGCGTCCTCTCGGCGATGAACGTGCGGTGGAAGGACCGGCTTCCGCAGGTGGACCTCACGTCCACCGGGCGCTACACGCTCGGCGACGAGACGCTCCGGATCGTCGGCAAGCTCGACGGGACGCTCTACCTCACCTACGTCGAGTACGACAGCCAGCGCACGATCCCGTGGCTCCGCGCGATGGCGCAGGAGCAGTTGAAGGCGTACTCCCGCGCGTCGGCGAACGTGCAGGTCCGCGTCCTCAACATGTACCGCGAGCGCGAGGCCGCCGAGTCGTGGCTCCGGTCCGTCGGCGCCGCGAACCTCGGCGACGGCGGCGGTCAGGACGTGGTCGTCGTCACGTACGCGGAGAAGGACCGCGAGGTCGTCCAGGGGAAGCAGAAGGAAGTCCGCGTGGACGAGTACGCGTTCCTGAAGGACGCGGGCATGCTCGACAGCGGCGCGGCGTGGCTCGGCGAGCGCGTGCTGACCAGCGCGATCCAGGAACTCGTCTTCCAGCGCTACAAGGTCTACTTCACCGGCGGCCACAAGGAGATCCGCGTGGACGACGACGCGCGGGAGCTCCGGAACCGCCTCGCGTCGCAGAACCTCGAGGTGGTCGCGCGCGAGCTCAACCTCGCCCGGTCGGCGCGCGTGCCGGACGACTGCGACCTCCTCGTGATCCTCGGCCCGCAGGCGCCGTTCTCCGAGGAGGAGCAGACGGCGGTCGAGCAGTACCTCGACCGCGGGCGCGCCGCGATCGTGTGCGTCGATCCCGACCTCACCGGGCGCCGGGACACCGGGCTCGAGCGCGTGCTCGACAAGTACGGCATCCAGCCGCGGATCAACTACGTGGTGCTCGCCCCGAACGTGGTTGACATCGGGATGGCGAGCGGATCGGTCAAGCTCGACATGCGGCCGCTCGTCCGCTTCACGCGCTCGGATTACGCGGACCACCCCGCGGTGGCCGCGCTCCGCGAACGCGCGTCGCTCACCTGCGTGGTCGAGGCGTCGTCCTACCTCGAGATCGACGACGAGGCCCAGTCGGGCCGCACGGTGGACCCCGTGGCCTGGGCGTCGGAGCTTCCGCCCGAGCTCCAGAGCGACGTGCGCCCGTTCGCGGCGCAGATCTCCCAGAACCGGACCCCGGCGCAGTACAAGAGCCCCGATCCGTCGCGCGACCGCACCGGCGTGCGGCTCCCCATGATCGCCGCCGCGACGCGCACGATCGCCGACGCGAAGGCCGACGGGCCGCGCGACTCCCGCCTCGTCGTCGTCGCGGAGGCGGACTCCTTCTCCGACCCGTACGTGAAGCAGTTCGCCCCGAACCTCGACCTCTTCGGCGGGCTCGTCCAGTGGTCGCTCCGCCGCGAGGACCTGGTGTCGGTGAGCGACAAGACCCTCGAGAACCTGGTGGTCACCATCACCGCCCGGCAGGTGAAGATGGCGTGGGTCTACCCGCTGGCGATGGCGGCGATCGCGCTGCTCGCCGGCGCGGCGGTCTGGTGGTCGCGGAGGAGATGACGTGAACCTTCGCTCCGTCGTCGTGATGCTCGTGCTCGCCGCGCTCGCGGTGCTGGCCTACGTGACGCTCTCCGGAGGCGACGGCCCCGCGGCGCGTCTGGACCCGACGTATCCGCGGTTCGAGCAGTCCGACGTGTCCGTCGTGACGCTCCGCCACCGCACGGAGACGCTCGAGATGCGCCGCCGCGCGGACCGGAGCGACTCGTGGGACGTCGTGTCCGGGGTGACGACGTGCCGCGCCGACGGCGCGGTCATCGAAGACCTGCTCGTCGCGCTCCGCCGCCAGGGCGTGCGCACGAAGTTCGACGCCGCGAAGCTCGCGCCGGCGGACCTGCAGGGGTTCGGGCTCGCGTCGCCCGAGACGTCCCTCGAGATGAAGCTCCCCTCGTCGTCCGTGACCGTCCGGTTCGGGAAGTCGAGCATGGACGGCTCGATGTACGTGGACGGCGGCCCGGGGACCGACGTGTGGGTCGTCGAGAACGGCTGCGAGCGGCTGGTCATCGACCTGCTGGCGAACGGCGCGCGGAGCCGCCGCCTGACGGACCTCCGGCTCTTCGACGTCGGCGCGGTCGAGGTCGTCCGGGGCGGGATCACGTCGTGGCGCGTGGAGCGCGATCCGTCCGGCATCTGGCGCGTGAAGCAGCCGTTCGACGGCTTCGCGGAGCCGACGCGCTGCGAGACGCGGCTCTCGCGGCTCGTCAACACGGAAGTCGCGGCGTGGGTGGACATCGGCGCCGCGGATCTCGTGAAGTACGGTCTCGACGCGCCGTCGGCCGAGGTGCGCCTCGAACCGCGGCAGGGGGGCGATCCCACCGTGATCCTGGTCGGCAAGGAGGCCGGGCCCGACACCGTCTACGTGATGGAGAAGGGCATCGCCAACGTGGCGACGCTGCACCGGCGCCTCGCGGACGCGGCGGCGGAGCCCGCCGTGTCGATGCGCGACGACAGCTTCACCCGGCTCGGCATCGACGGGATCTCCGTGCGCGTCCGCTTCGGCGACCTCACCTACAAGCTCGCGAAGGCGGGCGCGTCCTGGGAGATCGCGGAGCCCGAGCGGCAGCCGGCCGACGAGCGCGCCGTGCGCGACCTTCTCGAGGCGCTCCGCTCATGGAAGACCGTGGAGTGGCAGGACGGCGCGAAGCCCGCGGACCACGGGATCGGCGACGAGCAGTTCATCGAGGTCGAGCTCGGCGGCGGCGCGAAGTCCACGTACCGGATCGGCCGCGAGGCGACGGGCGGCACGTGGTGGGCCGCACGCACCGCGCCGGACGGCGCGGGCGGCGTGGAGCGGGTGCAGGGGGAGCCGGTGGCGATGGTCCGGAAGGGCTGGCCGCAGTTCCGCCAGAAGCTCGTGCGCGACTTCACGACGTACATGGATCAGCTCGTCCGCGTCGAGCGGGCCTCCGGGACGAGCGAGGAGGGGCAGAAGGTGCAGGAACTCGCGCTCACCCGCGACATCCACGCCGTCAAGCCCGTCTGGCGCTTCGAGGAGGGCCCCGGCATCGCCGGCACCCTGAAGAACGACGCCGTCGCGCGCCTGATCTCCGCGCTGACGACGGTCCACGCGCGCGAGTGGCAGCACTACGATCCGGCGAAGAACGACGAGTACGGCTTCGCCAACCCCCGCGCCGCGCTGACCTCGCTCGTGCTGAAGTTCGACGACGCCTCCGAGCCGCCGCGGGACGGTGCCGTGCAGAAGCTGTACCTCGGGAACCGCCTCCCCGGCGGCGGCTGCTACGCGCGGTTCGGCGACACCCCGTGGGTGTTCATCGCCGGCGACGACCTGATCGCGGCCGCCGCTGCGGTGCTGGTGCAGTAGCTCGCACGGTTCCGCGCCGCGCGGTGGGTAGAGTGGCAGGCATGACCGCCGATGCCTGTGAGCGTTGCGGTGCCTCGCCCGAGACGGACGGCGCATGCCGCTTGTGCAGTGCGCCGGGCGTCGCGGCTGATCGCGCGCAGTCGGTTCGGCCCGGGACGTCCTTCGAGGACCGCGTCGCCGAGTTCGCACGCTCGCCCTGTTGCGACGCACTCTGCCGCCGGGCTCCGCAGGGACCGTTCGCCTGGGTGCACGCCGCGACGATCGCGTCCGGCGTCCTTGAACGAGTGAGAGTGGCCATTCAACAACCGAGGAAATGAGTACCCGCTCCGAGGCATGATCCTCGCACTCAAGCAGGCCGGATTGCTCGGGTACGACAAGCTCACACGACCCTCGTAGGCCCGACGGCGTACGTCTTCGCAGCGATCACACCCGCTGCCTTCTCGATGTCCACCACCATCGCGCTGCTCTTTGCGGCCGCGTCGTCGGCCCCCAACCTCAGATAGATTGAGTTAGCGGCGTCGTAAGCGTCGATCAGGGCGTCATCGGACAACGTGCGAATGGCAGGCAGCGCCCTTGCCACGTCGCTCGCCGTCGGAGTGGCCTTGCCGGTCACCGCGGATGCCAAGAGCGTGACGATGTGATACCGAATGTTGTTCCTAGTCTTGTGCGAGGCGCCGCGCTTCGCGATGTACTCGTCCGCGAGACGCACGATCAAGACACAGGAGACGTAGAGGTCCGGGTCGTAGTCGCGCGAGAAAACGGACTTGTACCGGGCCTCGTCGCCAAGAACGTTCTGGGGCCGGGCGCGAGCATCGTCCGGCCGTCGAAGCACTGCCGCGATGACTGCCTGCCCAACCGCACGCATCGTCACGATGCGGGAGACGGGCTTCCGCAGTCGTCGGTACTCGCCCTTTCTTCGATCGTAGAAGAGGTTGTAGAGCTTGAGTCGGTCCTCGATGTCGAAGTGGACCCGGTCGGTAGCCCGCAGAGACAATGGGCTCACGGGTGTCTGGGAGTTGGTGGCCTTGATGATGCGGTTGCGGCTCCGCTCGTCGGGCGCGACGATGACGCGAACGAGGACGTGTCTCTTGTCGTCGAGCGTGGTGCTGGCCGACGCTCCGAAAATCTCGTGCGACGTCTGGAGCCCGTTCACGATCTCCGGCCGCTTCATCCGGAGCTTGCTCGCCCCAATCGAGCATTCGCCTGCAATGATGGTGACGCCGTTGTTCAACCACCAGAAGTCCTCGGCGCCTGACTTGCTCGTCAGTGAGTTCCGGATCTCTTCGTTCACGCTGTTCTTGGCGCCCTGGTAGTCGCGAACGTTCGGCTCCAGTAGACGGGTCTTCAACTCGCCTGCCTCGGTGCGAATCATCGCGGCAAAACTGGAGAGGGGCACGAGGCACACCACGGACCCGTCCTTCGCTCCGAAGTAGTGCGCCATGTCGATGATCTCGTCCACGTTGGGGATCGTGCGCGCGGACGCAAGGAGTTGCTGGCACCCCCAGTAGGTGAACTGAACCGCCGCCGACGTGATCGTGCCGCGGATGAACGACTCGATGTTGGCCGAACGAGCCTCGACCTTCTTGTTCGCAGGCTCGACGCTCTTGGTCCCGTAGTGGAAGTGGACCCGCATGGTGTGATTGCTGGCCATGACGGACTCGTACGTCCGACGGACGAGAGCGACGCTTTCTCGCGCCTTCTCGCTAAGGTACGTCAGGTCGGTAACCGGCTTCGCGTAGTCGAACATGTCACGCGAGAACAGATCGAGCTTCTGGATCGATGCCTCGCTGTGTGACTGCTGCCGCGACGCCTGGATGATGACGAGATCGACCTCCGTCGCTGGGTCGGGAATCACGGACTCGTCGCGGATGAGTTGGCGGTTGACAAAGATGTACATGGCGTCAACGCCGCCGTCGTCACCGCCACCGCAATGCCCGGAGTCGATCTCGTCGTCCGTGAGGTCGAAGTCCTTGAGAACCTGCTCGATGACGAATCGCTCGAATGCGCGGTCCTCCTGCATGTCCGGAACGCGCTCCGCGCACCACTTTGCGAAGCTCGCCTCTAGCGCCTTCTTGTCCACCTCGCTCATGACGCACCTCTCTGCTGCTCAATCGACGACGCGCTGCGCTCCCGCGTGGGGCGCACTCGCCAATGCTAGCAGGGTGCGTTGTGTCTTGGGGACAACCCCTGAACCCACGACGAAGTCGTCTCCGGGAGGCGGAACCGTGATCGTGCGCGGCGTGGCGCTGTCGCCGATCGAGCGTTGGGTACTCGACGCGCTGTCGTTCCAGCCGATGATCTACGGCGGCGCGACCCGCAAATGGAACCTCGCCGCCGAACAGGCGAACGTGCGGGATGCGCCCCGGAGCCGCGAGCGCACGTTCGACGTGCTGAACCGGATGACGGAGGCAGGGCTCCTTGTTGCGTTCCGCAACGACTCGGACGATGCCTTCGCGCTGACCCCGCGCGGCGGAGCGGTCTGGACCGAACTCCGCGACTTCCGGTGGAAGTCCTACTGCCAGGTTGTGGTGCTCGGCAACCGCTGCAACATCGTGTCGCAGTCGCGCGCCGAGTCCGTGGCCTTGGCAACGCGTCTGGCTCCGTACCTGGCGCGTCTGGATCCGCACACGCAACTCCTCCCGCGCAGCCGGAGGGGACGGTGGCGGCCGGTGCACTGGATGCGCCCCCGGGCGGCGTGGGCGACCACGATCCGGACGACAGCCTCCGTGCTCGACTACGGGTACCAGGAGGTCGTGGTCCCTCATGGGAGCTTCGCTGCCTGGGGAATCCCCGGCACGGGTGTCACCTGGGGAGTCCTGTGGGACGCGAACACGATCCGGATGCGACGGCGCTGATGCGCCCGCACGGCGGGGTGCGACCCCGCCGGACCCTGTGGGCGCCTTCGGGGCTCGACGTCGCTCCGATCCTGCCGCGCGCGACCGTCCCTCCCCCTCGGTAGGCTGCCCGATGGATGAGTCTCGACGCGTTCCTGAACGGGCTCCGCCGCGCGCCTGACCTCGCGCCGCACGTGGTGCGCTGGCACCGCGAGGAGGCGCGGGAGGGGATCGTCGCGCCGCTGCCTGACTGGATGCCGGAGGCGCTGCGGGCCGCGCTCGAGGCGGAGGGGCTGACCCAGATCTGGTCGCACCAGCGGGAGGCGGCGGATCTCGCGCGGGCGCGGCGGCACGTGGCGGTCGCCACGCCCACCGCGTCGGGGAAGAGCCTCTGCTACCACCTGCCGGTGCTGGCGTCGCTCCTCGACGATCCGCCGGGGAGGGCGCTCTACCTCTTCCCGACGAAGGCGCTCTCGCGGGACCAGATGGCGAACCTCGCGCGGATCTCGAACCGCCTGCCGCGGAAGATCCGCGCCGGGGTGTTCGACGGCGACACGCCGCCGACCGAGCGGCGGACGCTGCGGGGCGCGGGGGACATCATCGTCACGAACCCGTACATGCTCCACTCGGGGGTGCTGCCGCACCATGCGCGGTGGGCGTCGCTCTTCCGCGACCTGCGGTACGTCGTCGTGGACGAGATGCACACGATGACGGGCGTGTTCGGGAGCCACGTCGCGAACGTGCTGCGGCGGCTGCGCAGGATCGCGCGGCACCACGGAGCCGATCCGACCTTCATCTTCTGCTCGGCCACGATCGCGAACCCCGGCGAACTCGCGTCGCACCTGATCGGCGACGACGTGGCGGTCGTGACCCGGAACGGAGCTCCGGCGCCGGAGCGGAACTTCGTCCTGTTCAATCCGCCCCTGATCGACGCGGCGTCCGGCGCGCGGGCCGACGCGCGCGACGAGGCGCAGCGCCTCGCGCAGGCGGCGCTCGGGACGGGGCTCCAGACGATCGTCTTCGCCCGCTCGCGGACCGCCGTGGAGGTCCTCACGAAGTACATGCGCGACGCGGCCGAGCGCATGGGGCTTCCCCCGGACTCCGTGCGCGGCTACCGGGGCGGGTACCTCCCGAACCTCCGGCGCGACGTCGAGAAGGGGCTCCGCGACGGCACGGTGCGCTGCGTCGTCGCCACGAACGCCCTCGAGCTCGGGATCGACATCGGCGGACTCGACGTCGTGGTGATCGCGGGGTACCCGGGGCGCACGTCCAGCGCGCGGCAGCAGGCCGGCCGGTGCGGGCGGCGGGACCGGCCCGGCACCGCGGTCCTCGTGGCGCGGAGCGACCCCATCGACCAGTACGTGATGCAGCACCCCGAGATGATCGGTTCCGGGCTCTCGTCGGAGCGGGCGGCGATCGACCCGCGGAACCGGCTCATCTTCACGAGCCACGTGCGCTGCGCGGCGTTCGAACTGCCGTTCCGCGAGGGCGAGCGGCTGGCGGGGGAGGAGATGACCGACGACGTGCTGCGCGAACTCTCCGCGCCGGGCGGCATCCTCATGAAGTCCAGCGGGCGCTACCACTGGATCGACCAGAGCTTCCCGGCCGACACCGTGAGCCTCGACGGGGCGGACATCGACAACGTCACGATCTTCGACGTCGAGAACCGCGTGATCCTGGCCGAGGTGGACCGCGCGTCGGCGCCGTTCTTCGTCCACGAGGGTGCGATCTACGGGCACCAGGGCGACACGTACTTCGTGGAGAAGCTCGACTGGGACGGGCGCCGCGCGTACGTCCGCAAGGTCGAGGTGGACCACTACACCGAGGCCGAGGCGGAGACCGAGGTGCGCGTCGTGGCCGACGACGAGACGACGTCGCTCGGCACGTTCGCGGCGTCGCGCGGCGGCGTGCTCGTCACCACGCACGTGCCGCTCTACAAGAAGATCCGCTACTACACTGGAGAGAACGTGGGCTGCGGCGAGATCAGCCTCCCCGCGGAGCAGATGGGCACCGCCGCCGCCTGGCTCGACCTGTCCGAGTCGCTCGCCGCCGAGGTGCGCGTGCTCGAAGGCGGGCGGGGGCAGGCGCTCCGCGGCGTGGCGTCGCTCCTCCGGTCGGTCGCATGCGTCTTCCTCCGCTGCGACCGCATGGACCTCCGCGTCCACTCCGAGGCCGCGTGCGCCGCCACCGGCCTCCCGCGTATCGTGGTGTTCGACCGCGTGCCGGGCGGCGTCGGGCTGGCGGAGTCGGTGTTCGCGTCGCTGCGTTCGATCCTCCCCGCGATGGAGGAGATCGTCCGCACCTGCGCCTGCAAGGCCGGATGCCCTGCGTGCATCGGTCCGCCCGGAGACGTGGGCGCGCACGGGAAGGTCGTGGCCTGCGCGATGCTCGCGTCGCTCGTCCGCGGGTGCCGGGAGACGCCCGCGGCGGCGCCGACCGAGATGGCGCCGCCGGTCGAGGTCGTCCGTCCCGCCTCGCAGCCGTGACCGCGCTCGATCCGGTCCTTCGCGACGGCGCGACGGTGCTTCGGCGCGAGGTCCGCTTCCCGGCGGACACCCGGCGGGGCCGATGGTCCCTCGCCGACGGTCTCGCGGCCGATCCGGCGGACCTCGGCGCGCTGTGCGGGCCGGCGCCCGGCGCCGGCCGGATCGCCTCGCCCGTCGCGGTCGGCGGGGCCCTCTTCCTCGACACGGAGACGACCGGCCTCTCGGGCGGCGCCGGGACGCACGTGTTCCTCCTCGGGTGCGCGCGGTTCGAGGCCGGCGCATTCGTCGTGCGGCAGTGGGTGCTGCCCGACCCCGCCGACGAACCGGCGCTGCTCGGCGCGCTCCGCGACGAGGTCGCCGGGGCCGACGGGCTGGTCACGTTCAACGGGCGCACGTTCGACGTGCCGCTGCTCGAGGAGCGCTGCATCCTCGCGGGCGTGCCGTCGCCGTTCGGGCGCGCGCCTCACGCGGACCTCCTCTCGGGAGCGCGGCGGGTCCTCCGCCTCCGCGCGCAGCGCACGTCGCTGCGGCACCTCGAGGAGACCGTGCTGGGGATCCGGCGGATCGACGACCTCCCCGGCTCCGAGTGCCCGGCCGCGTGGTACGCGTTCCTCCGCGGCGATCCGGGACCTCTCGCGCGGGTGCTCGACCACAACCTCGACGACCTGCTGGCGCTGCCGGCGCTGGCCGCCGCGCTCGCCGCCGCCGCGCGCGGCGACGCGCCCGCGCCCGACCTCCACTCCGCGGGGCGGGCCCTCGTCCGCA
>JAJVHW010000093.1 GCA_022072415.1 Planctomycetota bacterium | reverse complement strand
CCGAGGACGAAGCGTGTACCCTTGCTCATGCCGGTTCTCCTGGGCGCAAGGCCCGGTTGCAGACTTGAAACCCCTACGAAGGGTTCTTCGTCCGGAGAGCCGGCCTTCTCATCTCATCTGTCCCCACGGAGGCGACGCCGCAGTAGGATCGAGGCCGAGGGCGACGCCGCGCGGCGCCCTCCAGGAGGTGGCCGATGCCGATGCACCGAGTCGTGTTGACGGTCGGACTGTTCGCGCTCGGGGCGTGCGCGTCGGCCCCGAGGTCGGTGCACGTCGTTCCGTTCGCGCTCGGCACGCCCGTGTTCAGGGCCGGCGATTCGATCGACATCGACGAGATCGTCGGGACCCGGACGCGACTCGAGGTCGGCGGGGTCTACCTCGTGTCGGGCCGCGCGCGCGTCGGGTCGCACGACGGTGCGCGACTCGCCCTCTACAGCACCGGCGCCGACAACCGCGTGCGAACGCAGGGCTACCAGAGCGTGGTCGTGCCTCGGGGCGAGACCGCCTTCCACCTGGCAGTCGCGCTGCTCGCGGACGGGGACCTGCACCTCATGATCGCGCCCACCGACGACACGTGGTCGAACGACCCGTTCGGAGGCATCTACTTCCGCGACCCCGACAGGCCCTTCCTCTTCGGCGGCGTGCAGCGGGTGGCCGCCGAGCCGTAGCCCGCATCTCTCGGGCGTCGTCCCCCGCACGTGCCGCGGCGGGGCCGCCGAAGGACGCACGGTCAGCCCGCCGCGGGTCGCGCTCGCACGGGGGTGCCGCGGCGGGCCGGTCGGTCCGCGATCCGTGGACCGACCGGCACGCGCGTGCGGACAGCGTCCCGTGCGGCTACGAGAACGCGAGCACGGCCCCGGCGACGGCGATCCCGGCGCCGGCGGTCCGGAGCAGGTGCGGGCGGCCGCGGGACGCCGCGAGGTGGCCGATCGAGAGTCCCGCCGCGTGGAGGAGCGCCGTCGCGAGGACGAATCCCGCGGCGTACGCGGACCCGGACGCTGCGGCCGGGAGCTCCGTGCCGTGCGCGTGACCGTGCAGGAGCGCGAACGCGGCGACGAGCAGGGCGGATGCGGACGCGGGCCACCGCGCCGCGCAGGCGACGAGCAGGCCGAGCACGACGACGGACGCCGCGATCCCCGCTTCGACGCCGGGCAGGCGGACTCCCGCCATCCCGAGCGCGCCTCCGACCCCCATCACGGCGACGAACGCCGCGGGCAGCACCCAGCGGGCGCGCCCCCCGGACTGCGCGGCCCACAGTCCGACCGCGAGCATCGCGAGCACGTGGTCGAGTCCCGTCACGGGGTGCGAGAACCCGCCCGCGAAGGACGGAGCGACGTGTCCCGGGTGCGCCCAGGCCTCCCCGGAGAGGACCGCGACCGCAGGAAGCGCAAGTGCCCATCGACGCATGACGAACTCGTTTCCGCGACCCTCGCGCGCGCGGCGTGCGCCGCCCTTCCGCCGAGGCCCGGATCGCGGCGAGCCTCGCGCGGACGGCCTACGGCGCGGCACCTTGCCGCTGCCGCCATCGGTCCCGTCGGGTGGCTCGGCCGAGTCTAGCCTGGATCATTCACGAGGGTTCGCGAGAGAACGGCATTCAACTCGCGGACTGCCTGCACTGTACGTCGACATCGTACGGCGATCCGGCGACGGTCGCCCGGCGACAGACTGTCCTGGCCGAGATCCGCGGGATGCGATGCAAGGAGGAGACCGCAGAGCGACTTCGGCAAGTCGGTCAAGGGCTCCGACGCAGCAGCGCGCCCGCGGGCTCGGCCAGGCGCGAACCTTCGTGAATGATCCAGGCTAGGGCGTCGTCCGGGAACGACCGACACACTTCGTCATGCGGGCCGCGACGGCCGCATGCGGAGAGTCCGGCGCAGACGGACCGCTGCCCGCACGCCGGCGATCCGCCGTGATGCAACGGCAGTTGCACCGGCCGCCGCATCGACTGCCTGTCGCGTCCGGCCGACGCCGCAGCTCTCTCCGTCGGGTCGGCGCCGCGCACCGGCACCACGACCGCGTCGCAGCATCGCGGCGCAGCATCGCGGCGCAGGGGCCGCTTGTCTCGGGACGACGCCTCTCACTCCACCGGATGGAGCGACGCTCGGCCCCACGCGATGAACGCCATCGTCAGCCCGAGCACGGCGCTCATCACGATCGGCGGGACCTCGCGGACCTTCACGTGGACCCAGATGAAGACGAGGCTCTCGGCGGCGAGCACGGCGGCGGCGGCGACGGTGAGGCGCGGGTGCCATCGTAGCGCGGACGGGAGGATGAGCCCCGCGACGCACGCGAGTTCGACGATGCCGAGCGCCGTCCATGCGTTCCGCGGCAGCGCGCTGAAGGCCGGCTGTTCTGCGCTGATCTTGTCGAACATGAAGACCTTCATCACCCCCGACGCGCCGTAGACGAGCGCGGCGAGGATCTGGAGCACCCAGAGAAGGATGTGCATGGCGTGCCTCGGCGCGGTGAAGAGAGGGACGTGCGACGCGTGCGTGGACCTGCGGCAGGGCGCCGCGCGGCTCCGGCTGCCGGGTCTATCCGCATCTCGTCGGCGGCGCAATCGCGCGTTGCCGCCGCCGCGGAGAGGGCGCCCTCGGCCGCGGAGAGGGCGCCCTCGGCCGGCCCGATCCACGCGTCAGTCGGCGTCGTCCAGCGCACATGCGACGGCCACGACGTTCCCGTCGGGGTCGGCGAAGTACGCGGCCTCGTCGCCCCACGGGCGGCGGGCGCGAGGCGAGAGGCGCGGCGCTCCGAGCACGTCGAGGGCGGCGATCGCCGAGTCGAACGCGGCGGCGTCGCTCACGGTGACGTAGATCTCGGAACTCGTCTGCCCGCCGGGGGGCGGGAGCGTCGCGCGGCACCCGGCCATCTCCTCGAACCGGCCGCGCGCGTAGAGCGAGAGGCCCGCCGTGCCCGGTTCGTGCGCGAACTCCACGTAGACCGGGACGAGATCGACCTGGCGGCGCCAGCCGAAGACGGTCTCGTAGAAGCGCGCCGCGCGGTCCACGTCGCCGACGGCGAGGACCGTCAGGGAGATCCAGGGGCGGGCGCGGGGGACCACGCGGCAAGACTACCGTGGAACCTCCTCGACACGATGCGGTCGATCCTGTCAGCGACCGCCGAGGCGGACCGGAGCCACGGCGCGGGAGGGGCGATCCGCATCCGGGAGGGTCCCCGGAGCCCGACGCGCACGCGACGTCGATTCGCCTTGCGGCGCGCGACCCGCGTCCCCGACGATGGCGCTGTGCGCGGACTCGCCACCGGCCTCGTCCTCGGCCTCTTCGGCGGCGTCGTCATCGGCTTCTTCCTGGGCCGCGAGGCAGGTCCGGGGGCGAGCGCCCCCACCGGAACCGGAACGGGCACGCCGGCTGGAGGAAGCCTCGCGCGGGCCGACGCGGCGAGCGCCGCGCCGCCCGGTTCCTCGTCCGCTGCCGACTCGACCGGCGGCGACGCGGAGCCGACGCGCGCCCGCGCGCGACCCGTCGTCGATACGAACCCGCCCGAGCCTCCCCACCAGCCGTTCGCCGACGCGAACCCGCAGGAGGAGATCAAGGACATCGCCACGTGGCCCCTCGCGCGACTCATGGCCGCGCTCGACGCCGAGATGAAGCGGACGACGTTCGGGCCGCATGCGGGATTCGGGGCGTTCCATCTGGTCGCCCAGGTCCGCAGCCGGTTTCCGGAGGTGGTCCTGCCCGACGACGTGGCGCTGACGTTCCTCGGGCGTACGGGGCACTACCCGAATGCAGGGCTGTCGCTGCTCTCCGGTGCGTCGAAGGCCACGCTCGCCGAACTGCTCCAGCGGATGGAGACGTCGGGCGATCCCTCGCACGCCGGCTCGGTCGCGCGGCTCGTCGCGGAGCGATGCCCGGAGGTGCTTGCCGATCCGGTCGCCCGCTGGCTCGCGTCCGAAGACGAACGGCTCGTGCGCATCGCGCTCGCATGCCTGCCGCATGCCCGCGACGTCCCCGCCGGCGCGCTGATCGACGCGATCCGCAGGAACCGCACGACGGACCCGAACATCACGTGGCACCTGCTCGCCGCGGTCCCGTCCTGCGCCGAGTCGCGGACCGACCTCGACCTGGACGCCGTCGAGGAGGTCGTCGTCGCGGCGCTCGACGATCCTCGGCTCCGGAGCATCGGGCTGACGACGCTCGGGCAGCTCGGCGGGCGCGGGCACGCGGCCGCGATGCGCGTCCTCACCCAGGGCGAACTCGACGACGAGAGCCGGGAGCCGGTGTTCCGATGCCTCGTGATGGCCGGACGCCTCGACGACGTGCTCCAGCGGGAGCTCGACGCCGACGATCTCGAGGCGCTGATCGCCGTCGCGTGCACGATCGACCCGGAGAGTCACCCGGTGCTGCACGGTTCGGTCGCGCGGCGGCTCTCGTCGCTTCCCGTTCCCGGCGATCCGGAGCTCTCCGCGATGTTCTTCCAACTGCTCGCGAGTGCCGGTCACGTCGAGCCCGTGTCCCGTGCGGCGCTCGACGCGTCGCTCCGCGTGCGGGTCCGCCGCTACGCGCTCGAGGCGCTCGTGTCGAACGAAGGCACGGTCGCCGTGGCGGCGGACACCGCCCGCGCGATGGTCGCCGCGCCGGGCGCCTCCGTCGATCTGAGGAACGCCGTGCTCGAGACGATCGACGCGATGAACCACGCGTCCCGGACGCCGATGCGCGGCATCGTGGAGCAGCTCGCCGCCAACGACCCGAACGCAGCGATCCGCAATCGAGCGAAGGAGATCGCCGAGAGCCTGTCGGAGTAGTCGGACGCCCGCATGGGCGTCACGCGCAGTCGCCGAACGCCGGATGGAATCGGATCGCGCCCTCGGGCGACGCGCCGCAGAGGACCAGGATCATGAAGTGCCCGGGCGGCTGGCCCGGCGGGCAGTGCGCAGGCGACAGCCGGAAGCCGAACCGCGCGTAGTAGTTCACGTCGCCGGTGAGGATGCACCCCTTCGCGCCGAGCGCCTGGATCGCGTCCAGCCCCGCGCGCACGAGCCGCGCGCCGATCCCTCGGTTCTGGTGCGCGGGAAGCACGGCGACCGGCCCGAGCGCGTACCACCCGGACGTACCGTCGGGAGGCTCGGCGGGCGAGAACGCGATCTGCCCCACGACGGAGCCGCCGATCTCGGCGACGAGCGATGCGGTCAGCATCCCGGCCTCGCGGAGTTTCACGACGAGTTCCGCCTCGTCGCCTTCCGCGTAGGGCTGCCCCTCGAACGCGGCATCGATCACCGCGCCGATGGCCGGCACGTCCGCGTCGCGCTCGGGGCGGATCACGAGTTCGGGCACAGTCATCGCGCCGAGGCTGGCACGGGTCCGGGCGGCCGCCAAGTCACCTTCGACCCCCGCCGCCCGACCCGGCGTTGCGCGCCGCCGCGGGATTGCTCCCGCGGAACTCCGAACCGTCAGGTCCTTGTCCGTCGCGACCCCGACTCACGAAACGTCCGCGACGACGGCACCTCTGCCGGAGCGTTCGCGCCGTCAACGCGACGCGGCCTCAGGATCGCGGAAGCGGAGGACCACCGGCGTCTGCCCGGCCTTCTCCGCGGGAATCCCGACCCCGGGGTGCCATGCGGAGACGATCCACTCGCTCCCGGGATCGAATCCGGCGACCGCGAACCGGCCGTCCATGTCCGTCACGGCGATGTCGGCGTCCACGCCGGACCAAGGCGTCGGCTTGATGAGGACTTCCACGCCCGGCACGGGAGCATCGCCCCGGACGACGCGGCCGGAGATCGTGCGTCCCGTCGGAACGACGAGCCGCGGCAGGGGCTTCTGCGTGTCGCACTCGATGAGGACCCGTCGCGTCCACACCCCGTTCGCCCGTGCGCGGACCGAGACGCTGAACGTGCCCGGCGCGATCCCGCGGACGCGGACGCCGCTCCACGTCACATCGCACCGCCGCCGCGCACCCGCCTGCCATGCAAGCACCTCGAGCCGGCGGTCCGGCGCACCGAGGATCGACTCCGGGACCTCGATGCGGAGATCGTGACTCGACCGCGTCGCCAGGGAGATGCGCACAGGCGCCGGATCCGCCGAGGCCGTCGCAACGGAGTCGTACGACCCGTCGATCGGCGCGTCGAGCGGATCCCCGAAGGTCGTCTCGACGGACGCCGAGAACCAGTACCCGCCCAGGAGAAGCCGGTCCAGCCGGAACGAGCCGTCCGGCTCGGTCAGCGTCTCCGCGCTCGGCGACGGTCCCCGGTCGGCACCGCCGGGCCTCGAGAGCGTCGCTCGTACGAGGCACCGGGTTCCGCTCTGCACCGCACCGCCGTCGATCCACATGACCGGCGAGCCGCCCGCGGCGACCACGCCTCGAAGCGATGCGTGGCCTCCTGCATCCTGCGCCGACACGCGCTTCGGCCGCGGGGAGATGACGACGGGATCGAGGATCACGCGGTCGATCAGGACGTCGGCGCGTTCGTAGTCCTCGTTCTCCGGGAAGACGAGCCGGAACGGTGGCGGGATGGGGAAGCCGCAACCCAGCCGGGAGTGCAACAGTCGATTTCCGTCCGGACGGAACACTCCCGCCTCGGACTCCGCCACCAGTTCGTAATCGCCGCGGTACGGAGGCGGGTCGCCCCACTCGTAGGGAACGACGAACATCGGCCGCTCGAAGTCCCGATCGAGACTCACCCGGACATCGGTCGAGGGCGCGTCGAACGTCCGCCATCCGTCGGTCTGCGGCGCCAGTCCCCGGGCGGACACGCAGTGGGTCCCGGCGGGCAGCGTGTCGATCCGGAATGCACCCGTCACCGGGTCGCAGACGAAACGCGTGATGCCGGTGCCGAACGCCGCCGGCCAGCGTCGAAGCCCCCTGTTGTCGCGGGAGACGTCGATCCACGCCCACGGCACGGGGTTCCCGGACTCATCGACGACCGCCCCTTCCACGACCGCCGCGGGCGCCATCGTGATCGTCCCGACCTCGGCCCCCCGGTCCTGCGCGACCGCGAACCACGGCCCCAGATGCATCGCGAATCCGGCCTTGGCGACCATGCACTGCGCGACGGGCGACGAAGTCGGAACGGCCACGTCGAACACGCCCGCGCTGTTCGTCGTGCCGCAGCAGTCGGCAACCCCCGTGTGGACCACGACACAGGCCCCCTCCACGCCGAGCCCGTCCGAGTCCACGACGCATCCCCGCACCCGCGTCCCCTCGTCCACGGGACCAGGGAACAACCACTCCGGCAGCGGCGGTGGCGGGGTGCACAGAGCGAGTCCGCGGGGCGCGGCCGCCGTGATCCCGACCCAGAGTGCGGCGACGGCCGCAGCGCAGGCCGCGGCCGCCCTGCGGCGATCAGGATTCGTCATGGCGTCCCCGACACATCCCGCGTGCCGCGCGCGCACGAGCTTGTCTGCGGCGGTCGCGTCACCGGTCGGCAACGGTCGCGGTGCGGCGCGCGCCCCGATTCGGCGGTTGCGTCGTCCGGGGTCGCTGCGTAGCGTTCGGGTTCCGGTTCAAGGAGGTTCCCATGGTCGCTCTCGCCGATCTCTGGCTGCCGATCGTCCTTTCCGCCGTCGGGGTGTTCATCGTCAGTTCGCTCGTGCACATGGTCTTCCAGTACCACACGCACGACTTCGGGAAGATCCCCGACGAGGAGAAGGCCCTCGACGCGATCCGCGGCGCGGGCGTGCCGCCGGGCGCGTACCGGTTCCCGTTCGCGACGACGATGAAGGAGATGGGAACGCCCGAGATGAAGGCGAAGTTCGAGCGCGGCCCGGTCGGGATGCTCCACGTGATGCCGCCCGGCGGGTGCGGGATGGGCGCGTCGCTCGCCCAGTGGTTCGCGCTGTCGCTCGTGATCTCCGCGGTGATCGCGTATCTCGCGGGGCTCGCCCTGGCGCCCGGCGCCGCGGGGAAGGACGTCTTCCGGTTCGTCGCGACCGCGGGTTTCCTCGGCTGGAGCCTCATGCCGGTCACGGACTCGATCTGGAAGGGCATGCCGTGGTCGGTGTCGCTGAAGTTCGCGTTCGACGGACTGCTCTACGCGCTCGCGACCGGCGCGGTCTTCGCGTGGCGGTGGCCCGCGGCCTGAACCGCGCGCCGTCGCGCCGTCACCGCGCCACCCCCGACTTTCCCGCCGTCGCGGTCCACCGGAGGTCCAGCGTCGCCTCGTGGGCGCGGCCGGCGAAGATCACCATCGCGGCGACGCGGCGCGACGCCTTCTTCACGGAAGTCTCCGCGGTGAGGCCCTCGTCGACGAGCGCCGGCGCGCAGGTGTCCTTCGACACGACCAGCGTGAACCGCGCCCGCGGGTTCTCGACGACGACGCCGCCGCGCCGCTTCAGCGCGACGGAGAACGCCGACGGGCCGCGGGGGGCCGAGCGTCCCTTCCTGTCGAGGACGAAGCGCCGCGTGACGCCGCCGACGTCGGCGAGGACCTCCGCGCCCTCCGGCTCGAAGCCCGCGGGAACGTGCACGGTGCCGGTCAGGTCGATGCGGTCCTTCAGCGGCTTCCTGAAGTCGAGCGCGATGCGCCCGGCCTTCGGCGGGAGCGGATCCGGTTCGCCGGCGTCGGGGAGGAGCGGCGAGTCGCTCCCGTCCCAGGGAGACGTGCCCGCCAGCGTCTCGATCCGGTCGCTCGCGCCGTCTCCGTCGCTGTCGAACCTCTCCGTCGTCACGCCGCACGCCGTGAGCGGGAGCGCCCACGGCTCCCGCCCCGCCACCTCGTCCCACGCGGAGAAGAAGAGCGATCCGCCGGCCCAGCCGAACGAGGTCGGCGACGACGACGACGGACCCGGCGACACGTCGGCCACGAGCCACGTCCCCGCGTCCGTTCCGTCGGTCCGCCAGAGCTCGCGGCCCGTCGCCTCGTCGGCGCCTGCGTAGACGGCGACGCCCGTGGTTCCGAGGCACGCGAACTCCCAGCCCTCGGAGTTCTCGATTCGGCGGGTCCCGGCGGGCGTGCCGTCCGTGACCCAGATCCCGAGGTTCTCGTCGGTGGAGAAGTACACGCGGTCCCCGCACCGCACGAACGCCAGCGGATCGCTTGAGCCGGGGCCGGGCACGAGGTCGAGGAGGAGCGACGTCCCCTCCTCGGTTCCGTCGGAGCGCCAGAGTTCGCGCCCCTCCTCGTCGCTCCACGCGGCGAACACGACGCTCCCGTCCGGAAGTCCGGAGATGCCGAGCGACGCGCCGTCCTGCGGACCAGGCCGCGCGTCCGCGACGAGCACGGTGCCCTCCGGCGTCCCGTCGGTCCTCCAGAGCTCCTCGCCGTGCGCCGCGTCCCGCGCGAGGAACCACACGAAGCCGCCGGCCGCGACCGCGCTCCGGGGACTGGAGCTCCCGCTGCCCTCGACGATGTCGCGGAGGCGGCGCGTCCCTTCCGCGGTCCCGTCGGTGATCCACGGTTCGTAGCCGGCGCCGTCGCCGCTCCCGGCGAAGAACGACCGGGAGCCGAACGGGACCGCTTCCGACGACGAGGACACCACGCCCGGCGCGAGCTGCGATGTGCCGTCGGCGGTCCCGTCGCTCACCCACACCTCGCCGTACGTGTCGCCCCGCACGAACAGCGCGCGGTCGCCGACCCGCGAGAACGCGGCCGGAGACGATCCCGACGCGCCGGCCGCGAGGTCCGCCACGAGCCGCGTGCCCGCGTCGGTGCCGTCGGTCGTCCAGAGCTCGCGTCCGTGGGCGGGGCTCTCCCCCGCGAAGAAGAGGAGGCCGCGGACGACGGCGCCGCTTCCGGCGGAGGCCGACGAGAGACCGCCGGCGCGGAGGGCGACGGTGCCGGCGACGGTGCCGTCGGACGAGTACGGCGCGAGGATCGCGTCGTCCCCCGTCGCGTCGAAGACCGCGCGCGGTCCCACGCGCCTCAGCCCGCGCGGCGACGAGCCGCCCGCGTCGGGGCACAGGTTCAGGATGCGCGTCGTCCCCGGCGCGGTTCCGTCGGTCGTCCAGAGCTCCCAGCCGTCGCTGCCTCCGCCGCCGCTGCCGCCGCCGAACACGAGTCGCCCGCCGAGCATCGCGCCCTGCCCGACGCCGCCGTCGTCCGCGCCCGGGACCATGTCGAGGACCATCGCGGTGCCCTCCGGCGTGCCGTCGGAGCGCCAGAGCTCGCGCCCGTGGACGCCGTCGCTCGCGGCGAAGATCACGCCGCCTTCGAACGCACGGATGGCCGAAGGGTTCCCCCCGCTGCCGGGCCAGATGTCGGCGACCTGGGTCGTGCCCTCCCACGTGCCGTCGCTCCGGAAGAGCTCGAACTGGCCCGTGCCCGGTTCGTTCTGCCCGAAGTAGAGGACGCCGCCGGACATGACGAACTCGTGCGCCGAACCGCCGGAGCCCGGGTAGATGTCCCGGACGAGCCACGTTCCGTCCGGCGTCCCGTCGGTGCGCCAGAGCTCGTAGCCGGTCCACGTCCCCTGTCCGGCGAAGTACATGACGTCGCCCGCGTCGGTGAACCCGTTCGGGAAGCCGCTGTTCGAACCGGGCCAGAGGTCCTTCACGAGGACGGTGCCGTCCGCCGTGCCGTCGGTCCTCCAGAGTTCGTGCCCGATGTCCGGCTGCTGGGCGCGGAACCAGAGCGCGCCCTTCCACACGGTGAGATCCTGCACGTCGGCGCCGCCGGACGGGTTCAGGTCGGCGAGCATCGCCGTGCCCTCCGGCGTCCCGTCGGTGCTCCAGAGCTCCATGCCGTGGACGCCGTCGTCGCACGTGAACCACACGCGGCCGCCGAAGGAGACGAGTTCGTAGACGTACGAGTCGGCGGAACCGGCGCGGATGTCGGTCACGCGGCGCGTGCCTTCGTCCGTGCCGTCGGAGACCCACAGTTCCTGGCCGTGCTCCGCGTCGTGCGCGGTGAACCACGCGTTCGTCCCGACGAGGCGGAGGAGGTTTCCGAGGCCGCGCGCGCCTTCGGGGAAGTCCGAGACGCGGACCGTCCCGGCGGCGGTCCCGTCGGTGGTCCAGAGATCGCGGACGCCGGGGTCGCGGACGGCCGAGAACCAGACGCGCGTCCCGTCGGAGACGAGGTTCCGCGGGTCCGATCCCCCGAGACCCGGACGGATGTCGGCCACGCGCTCCGTCCCGACGGCGGACCCGTCTGTGATCCAGAGCTCCCGGTCGTCGATGCCGCCCGCGTGCTCGCCGGAGGAGGCCGCGAAGAGCGCGCGGCCTCCGAGCACGGCGAACTCCGACGGATACGATCCGGCCCCGGCGGGCGACGTGCGGATGTCCGCGAGCCGCACGAGCGCGGTCTCCGGCGGATCCGCGCCGGCGGGCGCGGCGACGACCGCGGCGACGACTGCGGCGAGGGCCGCGAGGGCCCCGAAGGATCGGCCTGCGATGCGGATGCGTGACGTCACGGAAACCTCCCGGCGGGGCGCGGCTTCCGTGCGCGGCATGGAAGGCGCGTGCCTCGCTGCATCCAGGCTAGGCGTCCCGCGCCGCACCGCGCGCGTGTTCGCGGCGGCTCCGCGCGAACGGCGCGCGGCCGCGGACATAGGTCACCGGAGGCCCGGGAAATCAGCGCCCGAGGCGGCGGAGCGCGCGCGGCGGGAAGGAGGCGGCGACGACCATCGTGCCCGGCGCGGGCGCGCCCTCGAGGAGGAGCATCCCTCCGCGGCCGAGCGGGAAACGGGACGCGTCGCGCGGCGAGCCGGTGACGAGGAGCGCCGCGAGCGCGGAGAGCCACGGCTCGTGCCCCACCACGGCGACGGCGCGGCCGCGCATCTCGCCGAGCAGCGCGGCGGTCGG